>JAUIDP010000017.1 GCA_030429005.1 Gammaproteobacteria bacterium
GCGAATACTATCGTCATCAAGCTGATTTTTCACGCCTCGAAAATAATCAACCAGCGTTTCGCGGTACGCGGCCCTTGACCCGGCCGATCCCAGCGAGTTGATCTGCAGTTCGATTCGGTCGATACCGAGCATGCGCCATAGGCGCGCGCTCATGATGATGAGCTCCGCGTCCACATCCGGACCGGCATACCCCAGCGCTTCGACATCGAACTGGTGAAACTGGCGGTAACGCCCTTTCTGGGGCTTTTCGTAGCGGAACATCGGCCCTGCGGTCCAGATCTTCTGCCGCTGGTTGTGCAGCAAACCATTGGTAATGCCGGCACGCACAACGCTCGCAGTTGCCTCCGGTCGCAGCGTCAGGCTCTCACCATTGCGATCGTCAAAGGTGTACATCTCCTTTTCGACGATATCCGTCACCTCGCCGATGGAGCGACGAAACAACTCGGTATGCTCGAGCAATGGCAGGCGAATCTCTTCATAGCCATACGCATGCACGAGGCTTCGCAGCGTCTTCTCAAGAAAGCGCCACGTGCCGGTCTCGTCCGGCAGGATATCGTTCATTCCCCGTATAGCTTTGGTTTTCAATGGCTTCGCTACTGGTCCAGGATGGCCACTCGAACGGTGCGATTCGCTGCATTCGGCGCGGGCAGGTCATAGGGATTGTCGTTGACGAGCACAGAGACATTGTCCGCATTGCCAAACAACGCAGTGATCGGCGCTTTGCCGCTCAGTTCGACCGTCTGGCCGTCATTCCCCATGCTGAAGAACAGCTGGCGGCCATCGGCATCGCTGACTTCGGTCCAGCACTCGCCGGTAAACGTGATGGACACGCGCAACTGCTCAGCTACGGCGGGTTCCTGCACCACCGGTGCCGCTACCGCCGGCTCGTCAGCAACATCGTCGCCTTGCGGTGGCGGGTCGTCTTCAACCCGGGCCGGTTCCGGCGCTTGCTCTGTTGGCTGCGTTGCATCGATATTCTCGTCGGCGGGGGTCGCCGGAGCCGGCGCCGTCGGGCTGCTGGCGGGCTGCGAAACGACAGTGCCGTTCTCCAGCCGAATGACAAACCACCAGTACGCAGCGGCAGCAACCAGCAGGACTGCGGCGACCGCGATCCATGGGCCGGGCGACATCTCCTGCCGGACTTTCTTGCGCCGCGCGACGATCGGCGGCATTCCTTCGGCCCGCGTCATCGCGTAGTAGTCGGCGAACACGTCGTCTTCGTCGACCCCGACCAGCTGTGAGTACTTGCGCAAGTGTCCTTTTGCAAATACCGGCGCGCCAAGGACGTCGAAGTCGTTGCTCTCAAGCGCGCGCACCTTGAATTCGTCCAGGTGCAACTCCTTGGCAATTTCCTGGATCGATATTTCCTGCTCGCGACGTGCCGCAGCCAGCCGTTCACCGCAACGTGGTCCGTCCTGCTCCTTTTCGGAGACTTCTTCCGCCGAGTCCTGGTTTTCTTCGCTCATTGCGAATACGACTCCAGTACCCGTTTCGCTTCCGCGGACTCGGGAAACTCGCGCAATATGCGGTTGCTGTACTCGGTACGGGCGCGCTCGTCACCCAGTGCCTCTTCAATCTGGAGGCCCAGGTAGAGGACATCCGGCGTTGCCACGTTGCTGGCCAGGTAGCGTTGCATGAATGCGCGGGCCAGCAGAAACTCACCAGCCTTGTACTCAAGGTTGGACATATGGATCAGCGCATCCCCGTAGGTCGCCTTGTGCTCCAGAGCGGCCCGAAAGTATTTTTCTGCCTGTGCCGGGTCCGGCTTTTCCAGCATGCAGACGCCAGCATTCGTCAGCGTAATTTCGGCGTCATCATTCTCGCGAATATTGATTGCCCGCTCGAAATACTTCTGCGCGTCATCGAACTTGCCGTAGCGGCAGAGAAAAACGGCATAGGTGTTCAGCACGGTAAAGTCGTGCGGTGCGATACGCACAGCGGACTCATAGGCATCGGTCGCAAGTCGCAAGTTGTCGAGCCGCTCGTAGGTCAGGGCCAGCGTGGAATAGGCTATCGCGTTGCGCGGATCCTTTTCGATCGCCGCCAGCAAGCGGTCCCGCGCAAGCTCGTACTGGCCGTTTCGGTAGTAACGGGCACCCAGTTGGTACAACAGGTCCGCAGCTTCTCCCTGGTCGGGCTCCGACCTCGCCGGCCCGGTGGTCGTCGAAATACAGCCGCCAAGCAGCTGCAATGCCACGAGTGCGGCCAGGATTCGCCGGTACCTGCCTGCTGTATCGCTCATGCTGTCGCCGTCCTTATGGTCTTGTCGCCCAATCTTACCCGCACCCGGTCACTAACTTTACCAGCCAATTGGCCGCAGGCCGCATCGATATCGTCACCACGTGTCTTGCGAGTCGTTACGATCATGCCCCGTTTGCGCAGACGGTCCTGGAACGACCGTATCGTTTCCGCCGATGAACGGGCGAACTCATTGCCATCAAAGGGATTGAAAGGAATCAGGTTGATCTTGGCAGGCTTGCCGTCGAGCAGGTCACCCAGTTCATCCGCGTGCTGCAGCGAGTCATTTACACCGCGCAGCATCACGTATTCGAACGTGATGAACCGCTTGGCATGCTTTTCCGTATAGCGCCAGCAGGCGTCGAGCAACTCTGCAATCGGGTGAATCTTGTTGATGGGCACCAAGCGGTTGCGGAGTTCGTCGTTTGGTGCATGCAGCGAAACAGCCAGGGCAACGTTGCATTCGTCGGCCAGGCGATCGATCTGCGGTACCAGCCCGGACGTGCTGACCGTGACCTTGCGTCGCGACAGGCCGTACGCGAGGTCGGACAGCAGCAGGCGCGTTGCAGGCACCACGCTGCGGTAATTGGCCAGCGGTTCGCCCATGCCCATGAAGACGATATTGGTGACCGCAAACTCGCCGTTGTTTCGACGCGGCAGTGCCTGGTTTGCATGCCAGACCTGGCCCACGATTTCGGCTGCTGTCAGGTTTCGATTGAAGCCCTGCGCCCCGGTCGCACAAAACGCACAATCCAGTGCGCATCCAACCTGCGACGAGATACACAGGGTTCCACGATCCGGCTCCGGGATAAAAACTGCCTCTACGGCCTGGCCGGAACCACTGGCGAACAACCACTTGACGGTTCCGTCCCTGGAGTCGTGTTGTGACAGCACCTGCGGTAACTCGACGACGGCAGACTCCTGCAACCGCGTGCGCAGGGACTTGGACAAATCCGTCATCTCTTCAAAATTCGTCACACCGCGCTGGTGAATCCAGCGCAACACCTGGCGTGCGTGGTACGCTTTCTCTCCCAGCGCGACGAAGTGCGCTTCCAGCTCACCTTGCGGCAGCCCGAGCAGGTTCGTTTTTTGTGCCGGGTCAGACAAATCCTTGCCTATCGCGTCCGCGGACAGATCCCGCCGTCGCCAAAGAAAAACGCGATCTCTGTCGCGGCCGTGTCAGGGCCGTCCGAACCGTGACAGATGTTTTCCTCGATGCTGTCGGCAAAGTCCGCCCGAATGGTTCCGGGATCTGCCTCGGCCGGATTGGTCGCGCCCATGATTTCCCGATGCTTTGCAATCGCGTTTTCGCCCTGGAGCACCTGCACAATCACCGGACCCGACATCATGTACTTCACCAGGTCGTTGTAGAACGGCCGCTCTTTGTGGACGGCGTAAAAGCCTTCGGCCTGCTCGGTGCTGAGGTGCATCATCCTCGCCGCGACGATCTCAAGTCCTGCTTTCTCAAAACGGCTGTAAATTTCGCCAATCAGGTTTTTCTGTACGCCATCGGGTTTGATGATGGAGAGCGTTTGCTCAACGGCCATGTTGTGTTCCTTTAGTGTGAAATGTCTGGGAGACCGGTCCAGGACCGGTCCCGGGTGCGTAAACCGTTAATTTTACTTCAGACGTTGAAGCTTTCGCCACAGCCGCATTCGCCTGTGACGTTCGGATTTTTGAAACTGAAGGCCTCGTTCAGGCCATTCTTGACGAAATCAACCTCGGTGCCATCGATGAGCGCCAGCGCTTCAGGATCAACGACGATCTTGACGCCGCGGTCTTCGAACACGACATCTTCAGAACCGACCTCGTCCGCATAGTTGACAACGTAGGAGTACCCGGAGCAGCCGGTCCTCGTGATACCGAGCCGCAGCCCCACGCTGTCGCCACGCGCACCGAGGTATTTGCGAACGCGTTCCGCTGCGGACTCTGTCAATTGAATTGCCATGCTTCAGTTTTGCCTGCCAGAGGTTGCTGATTCCTGGAGCGCCGCCCCAAGCAGGCGCACCGTATCCTCTATGACAAGTATACGTGCGCTTTTCTCCGCAGGTACAGCCAGACTTTGCATAATTTCCCTGGCCAGAAACTGCCCGGCGGCGTCGACCGCACGGCCCTCAAGCGCTGCACAGGCTGCCTCGCAGGCCGCGATACTGTGTGGGCAGCCCCAGGCCCTGAAGCGAATCGCCGCCAGGCGACCCTGCTCTGCGCTCGCCGACAGCTCGATGCGCACGCCCTGGTCGGTGTTTGTCACCGTGACAGCGCCAGGCAAATGACCGGCGTGCGCAGGGTGCGCAAAAAGCGCCCGAACACGCGCGTTGTAGGGGTCGGTACCCACCGTCACGCCACTTTCCCGGGCGCCAGTTCACGCAGTGCGGCAACTGCATTGCGATACCGGTTGACGGCGAGATCAATCTCCTCGCGCGTCGTTGGCCGGCCCAGGCTGAAGCGCACGGCACTTTGCGCTTCGAGGTCGGACAGACCCATGGAACGCAACACGTATGATGGCTCCTGGCTGGTCGAATTGCAGGCCGAGCCGGTTGCTACACAGACAGGCTCCAATGCGAGCAGCAGGCTCTCGCCCTCGATGTCGTCGATGCTGACGTTCAAAAGTCCGGGCCAGGAGTTGCAGAGGTCGCCATTGAGTCGAATACCTTCAATATCGTGAATTCCCTGCCACAACCGATCCCGCAGTGCCGCGACATGCTCAGCATCTGTCTGCATGCACTGCGCAGCAATCTCGGCGGCGATTCCGAACCCTGCGATCAGGGGTACGGCCAGCGTACCGGGGCGCAGGCGACGCTGCTGCCCTCCGCCGAAGAACAGCGGCTCGATCTGTACGTCCGGACGGTCGGCGATATACAAGGCTCCGACACCCTTCGGCCCGTAGATCTTGTGGGCGGTCATCGATAGCAGGTCGATATCGAGTTGTTGCAGGTCGATCGGCAGTTTGCCAACGGACTGGGCCGCATCGACGTGGAACAGAACGTTTCGCTCGCGACAGATCGAACCCAGGCGCGCAATATCCTGCACGACGCCGGTTTCGTTGTTGACGTGCATGACTGAAACCAGTTGCGTGTCATCACGCAGCGCCTCTTTCAGTGTGGCGGGATCCAGCCAGCCCTGCCCGTCCGGAGGCAGCCAGGTGACCTCGAAACCTTCAGCTTCCAGTGCCCGGAACACGTCGCTGACCGCCTTGTGTTCGGTTGGCATCGTGACCAGGTGTTTGCCGCGATGCGCACGTTGCCGCGCCGCGCCCTGGATGGCGAGGTTGTTGGACTCGGTGGCTCCCGATGTCCATACGATCTGCCGCGGTGCGGTATGCAACAGCCCCGCCAGCCGTTCGGCGGCGGTGGCGACGTGTTCGCTGCTGCGCCGGCCGGCAGGGTGTACTGCCGACGCGTTGGCAAAGTCGCCACCGATGCGTTGCAGGTCCAGCATGCCTTCCAGCACCGTCTCGTCCAGCGGCGTCGTTGCCGCATAATCCAGGTAAACCAGCTCAGCCGTTGGATTCACGCTTGCTCGTCCTTGCCTTTCCCGGCCATCTGCTTGTCCATCGCCGTCAGGATGCCGCGCAGGATATTGACCTCGTTCTTGTCGACCTGGGAACGCACGAACAGGCGCCGCAACCGGCGCATCAGGTGGCGCGGGTTGTCCGGGTCGAGGAAGTCCACCGCGGTCAGCACCTGCTCGAGGTGGGCGTAGAAGTGCTCCATTTCGTCGCTGGTCGCAAGCGGCGTGTCCTGCTCGTCCTGCGGGGCCAGCCCACCGGTAGCCGCCATGCGCAATTCGTAGGTGAACACCTGTACCGACATGGCCAGGTTCAGCGAACTGAAATCCGGGTCGGTCGGAATGGTCAGCAGCGTGTCGCAGTGATCCAGGTCGGAGTTCGACAAGCCGGATTTTTCCGGACCGAATACCGCGGCTACCGGCCCTTCGCGCTGCAGCGACATGAATTTTGCAGCGCAATCGCGCGGTTCCATCGTCGGCCACGCCAGCGATCGCGACCGGGCGCTCGCACCGGCAACAAAGACACAGTCCGTAATTGCCTCGGCCAGCGTGTCGAAGACCTGCGCATTTTTCAGGACATCGACAGCGCCGGAAGCGCGGGCGGTGGCTTTTGCGTGCGGAAAAGTTTTCGGATTGACCAACGCCAGGTCGGTCAGGCCCATGTTCTTCATGGCACGGGCGACCGCCCCGATGTTCCCCGGGTGTGTCGTTCCGACCAGGACTATCCTTATCGACATAACTGGCTTATGCGGCCCAAAGTTCGCTATTCTAGCGCCGCAGCCGGCCGATGGCTGAGTTCTTTGACACTTATGGAAGCGTTTCGATGCACCCACTTCTCAACGTGGCCGTGATGGCGGCTCGCCGCGCCGGCAATACCCTGATCAAGAAAATGGCCAATCTCGACCAGTTGAAAATCGAGAAGAAGGCGCACAACGACTTCGTCAGTGACGCGGACCGGGCTGCGGAAAAGGCCGTCATCGATTGCATCCACAAGCACTATCCGGAGCACGCTATCCTGGCCGAGGAAAGCGGCGCCAGCGGCGACTCTGACGTTGTCTGGATTATCGACCCGCTCGATGGCACCACCAACTACCTGCACGGTTTTCCTGTATTCGCTGTCTCTATCGGCGTGCAGGAGAAGGGTCGCCTGGAGCACGGTGTGGTCTATGACCCCATGCGCCAGGAGCTGTTTACGGCATCGCGCGGCAGCGGTGCGCAACTGGACGGACGAAAAATCCGCGTCAGCGGCCGCTCAGACCTGCAAAATGCACTGATCGGCACCGGCTTCCCGTTTCGCGATGCCGGCGCAGAAACCGGTCCCTACATGACGATGCTGCAGAAAACGCTGCAGCACACGTCCGGCGTTCGCCGCGCCGGCGCCGCCGCACTCGACATGTGCTATGTCGCTGCCGGACGGCTGGATGCCTATTTCGAGACCGGTCTGCACGCCTGGGACCTCGCGGCCGGCGCCATCATCGTTCGCGAAGCCGGCGGCATCGTCAGCGCCCTCGATGGCAGTGAAAACTTCCTCGACACCGGCCACGTACTGACCGGCACGCCCAAGATCTACCGCGACTTCGCCAAGATCTGCTCCCGCGAAATCAAGGCCCTCGTCTAAACGGCCAGCGTTCTGCCCGACTCCGATCGGTCGCGGGTGGCGTCCTGCTAGGCTTTGGCAGGCCGCAGCCGGCGATCTACTGAACTCCGGTTGGCAGCAGCTGGCATATTCCTGGTCGAAATGGCTCGCTTCGCTGCGCTTTATTTTCGACCAGGAATATCCCATCTACTGCCAACCCGCACTGCCACAATGGTCGCTGCATTCATGCTGTTCCTGCGCCGGCTTGGTCACACGGGCAGGCCGTGGACGGGATGTTGTTTGCCGGAAATAAAGCGCAGCGAAGCGAGCCATTCCGGCAAACAATATGCCGGCTGCGGCCTGTCAGAGCTTAGCAGAACGCTGTCGGGATCAGGGAAGGTCGTCGATCAGTTCGGGGTCTTTAACTGGCTCGATGAGATCTTGCGGATTCACGTCGAGCAGCAGCGCGGTGGCGCTGGCAGTGTAGATCGACGAATAGGTTCCGATGATGATGCCGACGATCAGCGCGATCGAGAACGGCCCGATAGACTCGCCGCCGAGTACCAGAAGCGCGGTCAGCACCAGCAACGTCGTCAAGCCTGTGATCAGCGTACGGGCAAGCATCTCGTTGATCGACACGTTCATCGACTCGAATGCTTCCACACCGCGCAGCTTGAAGAAGTTTTCCCGAATGCGGTCGAATGCGACCACGGTGTCGTTCAACGAGTAGCCGATAACGGCCAGTACGGCCGCGACGACGGTCAGGTCAAACGGCAGCGAGAAAATCGAAAAGAATCCGACCGTGATAATGACGTCGTGTACCAGTGCCGCCACCGCGCCTGCGGCAAACTTCCACTGGAAGCGGAACATGACGTAGCCGAAGATCATCATCAGCGCGAAGATCATCGCCAGGCCGCCCTGCTCGGTCAGCTCCTTGCCGACCTGGGGACTCACGGACTCGACGCGCCGCAAGTCGACGGAGTCCTGGCCGATCGCCAGCGTGTCCTGCAGCGTCTCACGGATTTCTGTTGCATTGCCGTCCTGCGGCGGCAGTCGTACGAGGACATCGTTGTCGGCGCCAAAATACATGACCTGCGCATCCTCGAAACCGGCAGCGGCGAGATTGCCTCGAATCGCCTCGAGGTCTGCTGACGTCTCGAAGCCGACTTCCAGCAGGATACCGCCGGTGAAATCGATGCCGAATTCGAGTCCGCGTGTCGCTATGGAAGCGATGGACACCACCACGAGCAACACTGAAATGGCCAGCGCGGCTTTGCGTCGTGTCGCACTGAGAAAATCAATACTGGTCTTTTCCTTGAGCAGGCGCATATTGCGATATTCCTAGACAGGTACCGAGGTCAGGCGCCGGCCGCCGAACGCGAGATTGACGATCGAGCGTGTACCGATGATCGCCGTGAACATCGAAGTGATGATGCCAAGTGACAGGGTAATCGCGAAGCCCTTGATCGGTCCGGTACCGAAAGCAAACAGTACGATCGCCGCAATCAGCGTCGTGATATTGGCATCCGCGATGGACGACAAAGCCTTGTCATAGCCCGAACTGATGGCCGCCTGCGGCTGGGCACCGGCGGCGAGTTCTTCGCGTATTCGCTCGAAAATCAGCACGTTCGCATCGACTGCCATGCCCACTGTCAACACGATGCCGGCAATACCCGGCAACGTCAGGGATGCCTGTAACAGTGACAGCAACGCCACGATAAACACCAGGTTGGACAGCAGCGCGACATTCGCAATCATGCCGAACCAGCGGTAATACACGGCCATGAAAACAATCACCGCCAGGAAACCGATCTGCACAGCGAGAAAGCCTTTCTCGATGTTGTCCTGCCCGAGCGTCGGACCGATCGTCCGCTGGTCGACCATGTAGACCGGCGCGGCCAGCGCGCCGGCGCGCAACAACAGCGCCAGCTCGCGCGCTTCGGCCGGATTGAGGCCGGTCGTCTGGAAGCTGTTCTTGAAGACGCCCTGGATCGTTGCGATGTTGATGATTTCTTCGGTCTTGACGATCCGATACTCGGTCTCGCCACCGCGTGTAAATTCTTCGCGCTTGGTCTCGATAAAGAGCGTGGCCATCGGCTTGCCAACACTCACCTGCGTCGTTTCGAGCATCTTGTCGCCGCCGGTAGAATCCAGGTTGATAAAGACCGCTGGCTGGCCGTCCTGGGTGAAACCCGATTCGGCGTTGACGATCTGGTCGCCGGATGCGATCACATCCCGCTTCAGCATTTCCGACCGAACGCCGGGCCTGCCCGGGAATCGCCTCGATCCGGGCTCCTCGCCGGACTGGTCAACCATGCGGAACTCGATGGTTGCCGTCGCGCTGAGCATGTCAATGATCTGGTTGGGGTCCTGCACGCCCGGCAGTTGCACGACGATGCGATCGAGGCCCTGTTGTTGAACGAGCGGTTCTGCGACACCCAGTTCGTCGACACGATTGCGCAGCGTTGTAACGTTTTGCTCGATGGCGAAACGTCGCCGGTCCTCGATCTGCGCGTCACTCATCCGGATCAATAGCGAGCTGCCGTCGGCGCCATCTGCGATCAATACGTCCGGATCGGCGTCGCGAATCAGGTTGCGCGCCGCCGGCAAGTCTTCCGCGTTTGCCAGCCGCACGGTAATCAGGCCTTCATCCCGTTCCACGCGATGGCGGCCCAGGTCCGCGTCCCTGAGCCGGTCATCAAAATCTATCTCGTAGGCCTCCATGCGCTTGCTGATCGCGGTCGCCATGTCGACCTCGAGCAGGACGTACACACCACCGCGCAGATCCAGGCCAAGACTCATTGGCGACAGACCAAGGCTACGCACCCAATCCGGCAACCTGGGGGCCAGCGTCAGCGCAATGCTCGCCTCGCGTTCGTAACGCGCCCGCAACCGCTCCTCGGCCGCTCTCTGTTCGTTCTCGTCATGGAAACGCAACACGGCCCGGCCGTCCTGCACGAATGCTGCTTCCGGCGAGACGCCGGCATTTTCAACCGTCTGCACAACCTGCTGCAGCCGCGCGTCGTCAAATGGTTGGTTGTCCTGGCCGGACAGTTGTATCGCCGGCACGCTGCCGTAGATGTTCGGCAGCGCCAGCAGCATGCCCGTCAACAAAACGACGAGCACAAGGATATTCAGCCAGCTCGGATACTTGTTCATCGCGAGGGCAGCGCTGCCTAGGCAGCGTCAACCGTGTCTTTGGGAACGATCTGCGCGACGCTGGACTTCTGCATCTTGATCTCGGTGTTCTCGCTGACCTTGACGACGACGTAGTGTTCGCTGACGTCAGTAATCTTGCCGAGGATGCCGCCAGCGGTCAGGATTTCGTCGCCTTCTTTCAGCGCCGTCACCATTGCCGTGTGTGCTTTTTGCTTTTTTTGCTGCGGCCGGATCAACAGGAAATAAAAGGCGGCAAAAATAATCAGCATCATCGGCAGCATGCCGAGCGGACTGGCCGGTTCTGCGGCCTGCGCGTACGCGTTTTGAATTAGGAAATCCATGATCTTTGAATCAATCTCAATCTGTGAAAAGGCAGGCCCCGGGAGCGGCCCGAAAAATTAGCGCGGTATTATGGCATAGAGGGATCGAAATAAGGGCAGTCTCGCCAAACGCAAGTGTCGATCGTTCAAACGGCATGGCGTGCACGAATGTCGGCAGCCAGCCGCGCCAGCGTCCCGTTGGCTATCGCGTCACGAATGTCCTTCATAAGCGATTGATAATAATGAAGATTGTGGATCGTCGCGAGGCGCGGCCCGAGTATCTCACCGCACTTCACCAGGTGCCGCAGGTATGCCAGGCTGTAGTGCTGGCAGGTATAGCAGCCGCACTCGGGGTCGGGCGGCGACGTGTCGTCGGCGTAGCGGGCATGCCGGTACCGGACGATGCCCCGCGACGTGAACAGCTGGCCGTTGCGGGCATGGCGTGTCGGTATCACGCAGTCAAACATGTCAATGCCGCGCATGACCGCTTCGACGATGTCGACCGGCAAGCCAACACCCATCAGGTAGCGGGGCTGGTCTGCCGGCATCGCCGGCATCAGTTCATCCAGCACCCGGATTCGTTCGGACTCCGGCTCACCGACAGCCAGCCCGCCTACGGCCAGGCCGTCAAAGCCGATGTCAACCAGGCCTTCGAGCGACTCCTGCCGCAGGTCGGCGTAAACGCCACCCTGGACAATGCCGAACAGGGCATCGCCCCGTCCCGGGTCTGCGGCGCGCAATGCGTCGAAGTGTCGCCGGCTGCGTTGTGCCCAGCGCAGCGATAACCGCATGGACTCGCGCGCCTCGGCAGGCGTCGCCGGGTACGGCGTACATTCGTCGAACACCATCGTGATGTCTGAGTTCAGATCGTGCTGGACCTGCATCGAAATCTCCGGCGACAGGAAGACCTCGTCGCCGTTGACCGGTGACCTGAACCGCACGCCGTCTTCGGACAACTTGCGCATTTTTGCCAGCGAGAACACCTGGAAGCCGCCGGAATCTGTCAGGACCGGCCGCTCCCAGTGCATGAACTCGTGCAGACCGCCGTGCTTGCGGACAACATCCGTCCCGGGCCGCAACATCAGGTGAAAGGTATTGCCCAGGATGATTTCGGCGCCGGTGGCCCGTACTTCCTCCGGGGTCACGCTCTTGACCGACCCGTACGTGCCGACCGGCATGAATACCGGGGTCCGGATCGTGCCACGTTGCATGCTGAGCAGCCCGCATCGGGCGGCGCCGTCCTGTTCTTGTATTACAAATTTCATTGGCTAGTGCTCGTGGCTGGCGTCTCCGGGCGCCAGGAACATGGCATCACCGTAGCTGAAGAACCGGTATTTTTCCCGTACCGCGTGCCGGTAGGCGTCCAGGATGCGATCTTTCCCGCAAAAGGCCGCGACGAGCATCAACAGCGAAGACTGCGGCAGGTGAAAATTGGTCAACATCGCATCGACACTTCGAAACCGGTATCCCGGTACGATAAAGAGGTCTGTCTCGCCGCGAAACGTTTCAATGGCGCCACCGGCCGACGCACACTCCAGCGCCCGGACCGACGTCGTGCCGACTGCCACCACCCGGCCGCCATCGCGGCGCGTATTCCTCACCGCGTCGCGCACGGCCTGGTTGACTTCTACCTGTTCACTGTGCAGCTTGTTCGCCGCTACCTGATCCATGCGCAGCGCCTGGAAAGTGCCGGCACCGACGTGCAACGTGACAAAGGCATGGCCGACGCCCATGGCCCGGGTTTCATCGAGCATCGCCTGGTCAAAGTGCAGGCCTGCGGTCGGCGCTGCGACTGCACCGGGATCGCGCGCATACACGGTTTGGTAGCGGCTGATATCCGACGCTTCAGCGTCTCGTTCCAGGTACGGTGGTAGCGGCACTTCGCCACTGCGTTGCAGCAATTCCATTAGCGGCGACTGGAACGCCAGCGAAAACATCTCGCCATCACGACCGGTGACGTCGACCAAATCGTCGTCGATCAACAGCTGGCTGCCCGGACGCGGTGACTTGGATGCGCGGATGTGAGCAATTGCCGTCGACTCCGACGTGATACGTTCGACGAGGATCTCGACCTTGCCGCCAGTCGTCTTGCGACCATGCAGCCGGGCCGGAATGACCTGAGTATCGTTGAACACCAGCAGGTCACCCGCGCGCAACAACTGCGGCAGTTCCGCAAACCGGCGGTCCTGCAGCTCCTTGCCAACCTGCAACAGGCGACTGTCACGACGCTCAGCGGGCGGGTAGCGCGCGATCAGCTCGTCAGGCAGGTCGTAATCGAAGTCGGAAATTTGCATGGGCGCGCATGGTAGCAAAACCCTGCGCGCCCACGCGCGAGAAGCGACGTGTCAGGTCGACTCCGTCGGTCGTACCGGTATTGCTTTTGCGGCAGGTGGCTTCACCGCACTGGCCGGAGCCACGCGCAACACCCCCGAGCCGGTTACTACGCCGCTGCTGAGGTCATCGGGAATTTCAACATTCAGTGTGCGACGTTTCTTGTCGCGCATGATTTCCAGCTTGAGCGACTCGCCGGCCTGGTAGGAGCCGAGAATGCGCAACGCATGTCGAACTGACGTGGGTTCGCGACCGTCGATTTTCTGGATGACATCCCCGTCCTCGAGTTGCAGCGCGGCCGATCCTGGCGCCGTCACCACCAGCAGTCCTTCGTCGGTGCCGAAATATCGGCCCAGCCCGGCATTCAGTTCGACCAGTTCCATGTCACCCCAGCCGTCGCTACCCCAGAAAAACGTCATCGCGCCGGGTGCACCGGGGGCTGACGGGAACGCTTCGACGTGCGGCACGGATGGCATCCTGAAGCCGCGGCCATCGCCAGCGAAAGCGAACACCTGCGGCTCGTACGGCTTGACTTCCACCTCGACCTCACCGCTCTTGCCGTCGCGCAGGTATTCCAGTTTGACGATGTCGCCGTTCTCGAGGCCTTCAATAAAATCGAGCAGACGCTCGGTCGCCTGGTCACTGTCCGGAGCGCCGAGCGACTCACCGTTGATGGACGTGATGATATCGCCACCGCGCAAGCCGGCTTCGGCGGCCGCAGTGCCCGGTGTTACGCCGATGATCGAGACACCTTTGACGGCGCCGCCGGCGTTGTTGCCGCCAATCGTGACGCCCAGGCGCGGCTTGTCATTCGAAAAGAATTCGATACGCTGTTTAAAATCGGTCATCGATGGCAGCCGCTCGCTGCTGAGTTCCGCAATTTGCCGCGCAGCTTCGGCCATGCGGCGTTCCGCATCCGCCAATGCCCTGTCCACTTCGGCGTTACGTCGATGCACTTCCTCAACCCGGGCCTTGCCGTCTTCATCGACCCAGACAACGGTGTCTTCTGACTGCGCGATTGCCGTGTCGGTCAATGCCAGTGCCGCAAGCACCGGCCAGACAATTTTGTGTTTAGTCATTACCTGTTTCTCCATTCAGAATGCGGCGCGCTGCGCCTGCGCATAACGCAGCTGCACCAGTGATTTCATCAACCTGACGCGTTCGCGCCAGAACAATTCGGTTTCTTCCTCGGTCATCTGCACCGACGGATCATTTAGTTGGAAATCAATCGCAGCGATAGCGTTCTCGATGTCATCGATAGTTGCGACCGTGCTCGCCCGCATCACCCGCGGTTCCTCAGGCATTGCACGCAGATCACTTTCCAGCCGTTGCGACTGCACCATCAGTGCCTGCAACGCTGTCAGGCCGATGTCATTGCTGTTGTCACTGATCTGCGGCTCGGTCCTGCCCGGCTCGAGGGCCGGCTCGGGGGCCATGTTCGGCACCAGCACAACTGCCAGCACAACGCTCGCCGCGATCGCCAGGCCAGCCATCCAGGCCGCCGGGCGCTGCGGAGCCGGTGCCTGCAGCAACCCTTCTGCTTCGGCCTGCTCGCGAATACGGTTCCAGACGATTCGCGGTGGCATCGTGTCAGGCAGATCTCGCAACTCGCGCCGCAGCAGGTCCCGCTCATCGACCGTCAGTCCGCAAATCATTTCTTCGTCCTTCGTATCACTGGTCATCTCTTAAAAACTCCTGAGCGCATCTGCGGCGGCCGACTCGGTATCGCCACTGGCAAGCAATGGCCGCAGTCGCTGGTATGCGCGTGACAATTGCGATTTCGAAAAGCTTTCGGACTTACCCATCAATTTCGCAATCTCTTTATGTGTAAAACCCTCGACATCATGCAGCCAGACGATGGTGCGACTGACCGAAGGCAAATCGGCGAGAGCCGCGTCGAGATCCATCGCCTCGTCCGGGTGCCGCGAGACACCGTGGCTGATCGCGTCGCCCGCCGTTTCCTCGTCCCAGTTCTCGGCCAGCGCCTGGCTCCTCGCCGTCCAGGCAGAGCGCAGGAACATCAGCGCCTTCGAGACCGCGATGCGCCGAATCCAGCTGCCGAGCGGTGCATCGCCGCGAAACCTGCCGATCGATCGCATGATCTCGATGAACGTCTCCTGCACCAGGTCTTCGGCATGTGCCGGCGAGCGGGTGAAACGCAGGCACAACGAATACACCGGCGTCGAAAACGAGCGATAGATGATCTCGTGCGCCCGTGCGTCACCGCGGGCGGCACGCCGCACGATCGCCGCGTCGATCTTGATGTCAGCAAATTTGCTCATGTCTCGAAAGATTAGATGCCCGATTCTGCAAAAGGGTCGCATGCGCGAGATTTTTTTGCCTATACTGTGCGCCGTTCAAATCGGGCATGCCGGGATGGCGGAACTGGTAGACGCGCTGGATTCAAAATCCAGTTTCCGAGAGGAAGTGGGGGTTCGATTCCCCCTCCCGGCACCATGCCTAAACTTAAGCTACTGATCCTTCAATGAAATTCTGCTCCGAATGCGGACAAACAGTTGACTTGCGAGTCCCGGACGGCGACAACCGGGAGCGCAGCATTTGCCCGTCCTGTGGCGTCATTCATTACGTCAACCCGAAGATTGTTGTCGGCTGTGTGCCGGAACGCGATGGCCGGATCCTGTTGTGCAAGCGGGCAATCGAGCCGCGCTACGGCTATTGGACAGTGCCTGCCGGGTTCATGGAGCTCGGCGAGTCGCTGGCCCAGGGCGCCGCGCGGGAAACGCTGGAAGAGGCCTGTGCCAGGGTTGAGATCGGCCACCTGTTTGCATCCGTCGACGTCGTCGATGCGGGCCAGGTACACCTGTTCTTCACAGCGCGGCTGCTCGGCGACTTTGCGGCTGGCGAAGAAAGTCTCGACGTAGCGATGTACAGCGAGGCGGAAGTGCCGTGGGATGACATCGCATTCCACAGCGGCCGCTACGCTCTAGAGAAATACTTCGAGGATAAGGGCGAAAACCGCGGCGTGCATATTCACGAATTGCGCCGCGCCAGGTCCTGAGCGTTCGCTGTCGGCGTTACTGCGCCTCCGCAGCAATGACGTCCAGCCGGGCCTTGAGCTGATCCGGCGGCAGATAACCGCTGATCATCGAACCGTCATCGAGAACGATTGCCGGCGTACCGGTCAATCCGACTTCCTGCCCCAGATTGTACTGCGTGTCGACCATTGAGGCATCGCAGTTCCTGGACGCAAACTTGCGGTCCTGCTTGGCCGCGGTCAGAGCGCTGTTGCGATCCTCCGAGCACCAGACTTCTTCCGCCTTGGTCCACGCCGGTGACGACGGGCCGTTACGCGGGTACATCAGGTAGCGCACTTCGATGCCGTAAGCCATGTACTCCTCGATCTGGCTGTGCAGGCGCCGGCAGTAGGTGCAATCGACATCGGTGAATACGGAGATGGAGTACTTGACCTCAGCCGGCGAAAACGCGATGACATCTTCATCGGCAATTTCGGCCATCAGTTCACGACGGGAATCGTTGCGCACCAGTTCACTGAGATTGACATTCTCGATCAGGTCGATCATGTCGCCCTGCATCAGGTAGCGACCGTCTGCCGAAACGTAGGCGACGATCGAACCGCGGTGGATCGTGTACCAGCCATCGATCGGGCTCGGATTGACATCTTCCGGGCTTATCGCGCTGAACATGCCATTCACTTTTTGCCGGATCTGCGTCAGCTCCGGGTCATCGTCAGCCTGGGCAAACACCGGCGCGGCCAGTAACACCGCTGCTGCTATAAATACCGGGCGAAAATTCATCATTGCACTCATGCGTCTCATCATGTCCCTGTTGGACCTTGCCGTTCACGGCGGGTTCCCGCCGGCGAGCGAGTGTAGCAAATCTACCCCCGCGGGTGGTGTTCTCCGTGCAGGTCCTTGAGCCGCTCGCGCGCAACGTGCGTGTAGATCTGGGTCGTGGACAGGTCGCTGTGTCCCAGCAACAACTGCACGACGCGCAGGTCCGCACCCCGGTTCAACAGGTGCGTGGCGAAAGCATGCCGCAGGCTGTGCGGCGACATTTTCTTGCGAATACCGGCTTTTTCCGCATAGCGCTTGATGATGTGCCAGAACGCCTGGCGGGTCATGCGATCGCCGCGGCGCGTCGGGAACAGGTAGTCGGTCTGCCGTTCCAGCAAAATCTCCATCCGCGGACCGTCGATGAAGTCGCGTAACCAGCGTTGTGATTCCTCGCCGAGCGGTATCAGTCGCTCGCGATCACCCTTGCCGATAATCCGCAGCACGCCCTGGTTGAAGTTCACCTGCGACTGCTTGAGATTGATCAGCTCCGAAACGCGCAAGCCGGTTGCATACAGCAATTCGAGCATCGCCCGGTCGCGATGTCCCAGCGGCTCGTCGATATTGGGCGCATGCAGCAGCGATTCGACCTCGTCTTCGCTGAGCGTCTTCGGCAATGAGCGGCCGATTCTCGGCATCTCGATGTCTGCGGTCGGGTCGGTATCGCGCATCCCTTCGCGCATGATGTAGCGGAAGAAGCGGCGAAAACTCGACAGTTGCCGCGCCGTCGAGCGGGGCTTGGCACCGCCTTCCACGCGACCGGCAATAAACTTGAGCAGGTCGGCCTTCTCGGCCGTATCGATCGACTTGTGTTCTTCGGACAGGGAACGGCCCAGTGTCATCAGGTCGGCCCGGTAGGCACCGAGCGTATTCTGCGACAGGCCTCGTTCCATCCAAATGGCGTCGAGAAACCGGTCGACCAGCTCCTGCGAGCGATCAACAGACTTGGAATCCAGGTTTTCTTTATCCATGTTAGCCATAGGCTCCATCTGGTCAGACGCGCAATCCTTTGCGTCGCCGTCGCTTATTCAGCACACTGCACCGCCAAGCGACGGATTTTTCAAGGTTTTGAGTATGAAAGGTAAGGCTTTCAGCCGGCGTGATCGCTGTCACAGAAACCGCAAGGCGTTGACATAAAGTGACCTGGATCACAGCTCTGCGCGACGCCCTGTTCGGCTTGTATGCCATGACAGTGTTCGCATTATGCGCGCTGTCGGGCCTGCTCGTCGCCGTGCTGGTACCGGGCGCCGACCGTCGCGCGCGCTGGCTGGCCGGAATCAGCAAGGGAATTTTCGTCCTGACCGGCACCCCTGTCGAGGTGCACGGCTATGAGCACATTCCCGCTGCTGACTGTATTGTCGTCGCCAACCATGCGAGCTATGTTGACGGCTTCGTCCTGCGTGGCTACCTGCCCGCCCGTTTCTCCTTCGTCATCAAGGGCGAGATGAGAAATATACCGCTGGTGCACTTCGTCCTGCGTCGTGCCGGTTCACGGTTTGTCGAGCGGAACGATTCCGGCGCCAGCACACGCGATGCACGCCAGATCGTCAAGGCCGCTCAAAGCGGCCAGTCACTGGCTATCTTTCCCGAAGGCACATTTCAACTGGAACCCGGGTTGTTGCGCCTGCGTGCCGGCGCATTCGTCGCCGCTGTCCGCGGCAGCATGCCGATCGTACCTGCGGTGATCTCCGGGACGCGGCATATCCTCCCCGCGGACAGGAACCTGCCGCGCCACGGACGCATCCGGATCGAATTCCTGCCGCCGGTCCTGCCGGACCACCCGAGTTTTGGCAGCCACCGCGAGCTGGCTGGCGAGGTCCGCCAGCGGCTGCTCCACGTCCTCGACGAACCGGACCTCGCGAACAACTGAACAAGGCCGGTAAGCGGCTTGCCGAGGCTGATCTTGCACCAACCGCTGAAATGCCCGACAGTAGCGCCCAGACTTTCTAATGGTGATTAAAAAAATGAGTTCAGACCCCATTGTTGTCGTCGCCGCGCAGCGCACACCAATCGGCGCGTTCCAGGGCGTCTTCGCGGATGCCACGTCTCCGCAACTTGGCGGCACGGCCATCGCCGGCGCACTCGCAGCCGCCAATGTCGATCCGACCGATGTCGACCAGGTGTTGATGGGCTGTGTCCTGCCGGCGGGCCTTGGACAGGCGCCTGCGCGGCAGGCTGCGTTGAACGCCGGCATTCCGACCGGCGCCGCGACGACCACAGTCAACAAGATGTGTGGATCCGCGATGGCCACGATCATGCTCGGACACGACCTGCTGAAAGCCGGCAGCGCGTCTGTCGTCGTTGCCGGAGGGCTCGAGTCCATGACCAACGCCCCGTACCTGTTGCCTAAAGCTCGCAGGGGCTATCGCATGGGTCACCAGGAGGTTCTCGACCACATGTTCTACGACGGCCTGCAGGACCCCTGGCAAGGCAAGATGATGGGGCAGTTCGCCGATGCGACAGCCGCCAGGTATGGATTCGGCCGGGACGTGCAGGACGAATTTGCAATCGAATCTGTTCGCCGCGCGCAGGCGGCGGTCAGTGCCGGCAGTTTCGACGCCGAAATTACACCGGTAACGGTCAAGACTCGCAAAGGCGACGTAGTGGTTGCCGAAGATGAAACTCCCGGCACCGTCAGCATCGACAAGATCCCGCAACTTCGTCCCGCGTTCGGCCCGGACGGCACGGTCACGGCCGCAACGTCTTCGTCGATATCAGATGGCGCTGCCGCTGTGGTGCTGATGGCTGCCAGCGAAGCGGACCGCCGTGGACTGAACCCGATGGCAACACTGGTCGGTCATTCGAGTTTTGCCCAGAACCCGGAGTGGTTCACCACGGCGCCTGTGTCCGCGATTCGCAACTTGCAGGAGCGCATCGGCTGGACGCCGGACGATGTTGATCTCTACGAAATCAACGAAGCATTTGCGGTAGTCACGATGGCAGCAATGCACGACGTCGGCATCGACCATGCAAAAGTCAATGTCAACGGTGGTGCCTGCGCGCTCGGACACCCGATCGGCGCTACCGGTGCCCGCATCTCGACAACGTTGCTGCACGCGCTCAAAGCGCGTGGCCTGAAACGTGGTATTGCCTCGTTGTGCATTGGCGGCGGTGAAGCCGTCGCGATCGCAGTAGAACTGGTATAAGGGAGAAACTCGATGGACCTCGCAAAAGCAAAAGCGGTCATTTCCGGTGGTGCTTCCGGCCTCGGACTGGCCACCGCAACCCGCGTCATTGACGCCGGCGGCAGCGTTACCCTGCTCGATATCAACGATGATCAGGGCGCAGCCTCTGCAGCAAAACTCGGTGACCGTGCGAGCTACATCAATACCGATGTGGCTGACGAGTCGTCAGTGCGTGATGCCATGGCGGCCGCCAATGACACGATGGGAGGGATCACGCTGGCCGTCAATTGCGCAGGTATCGCGACAGCCGGCCGCACGCTCGGGCGCGATGGCCCGTGGCCCAGCGAACTGTTCAGTCGCGTAATCAATGTCAATCTTGTTGGCAGTTACAACGTCACCAAGGAAGCCGCTGCCTTCATGCAGCACAATGAGCCAACTGCCGACGGCGAACGCGGCGTCGTTATCAGTACCGCGTCGATCGCAGCCTTTGAAGGCCAGATCGGCCAGGCAGCCTACTCGGCCTCCAAAGGTGGTGTGGTCGGCATGATGCTGCCGCTGGCTCGGGAATTCGCCGCATTCGGCATCCGCGTCAACACGATTGCACCCGGCGTCTTCCTGACACCGATGGTGGCAGGCATGCCCGAAGAAGTGCAGGAATCGCTGGGCAAGCAGGTGCCATTCCCGCCACGGCTCGGCCGGCCCGAAGAGTATGCGGACGCCGTCGAATTCATCTACAAAACCGCCATGGTGAACGGCGAGACCATCCGCGTCGACGGTGCCATCCGAATGCAGCCGAAGTAGCGACGACTCTCCATCGTAAGGACGCACGGCTTCCGCAGGTGTCGCCTGCAGCGTATTCCTCCTCGAATTTGTCGCAAGCTGGCCCGGCACGTGGGGTATTCCTCCTCGGAATGGCTCGCTTCGCTGCGCTTGAGTTCTCGAGGAAGAACACCCCACGCACCGGGCCAGCGGTCAGAGCAAGAGTCGCCTGCAGTGTGTTCTTCGACCGAAGTAAAGCGCAGCAAAGCGAGCCATGAGGGAGAGGAATACGCTGCAGGCGACACCTGCGGACCTCTCCGCGCTGCTACATACCAGGATAATTCGGCCCGCCGCCGCCCTCCGGAACGGTCCAGACGATGTTCAGCGTCGGGTCCTTGATGTCGCAGGTTTTGCAATGCACGCAGTTCTGCGCATTGATCTGGAAGACCTTCTTGCCACCCTCCTCCACGACTTCGTAGACGCCGGCCGGGCAGTATCGCTGTGCGGGCTCATCGTATTCCGGCAGGTTGTAGTCGATAGGAATCGACGCGTCCTTCAGCTTCAGGTGCGATGGCTGGTCTTCTTCGTGATTGGTACTGGAGAGGAAGACGGACGACAGGCGATCGAAGCTGATCTTGCCGTCGGGTTTCGGATAGTCGATCGGCGGCACTGCATCGGCCTTTGCAATCGATTCGTGATCCGGCACGCGATTGTGCAGCGTGACGGGCAGCTTGCCGAAGAATATGTTCTGGTCAATAAAGGTAAACGCGGCACCCCAGAAAACTCCGAACTTCGCCAGCCCGGGTCCGAAATTGCGGCCTTTGTGCAGTTCCCGGTACACCCATGACGTCCTGACGCTTTCCTCGTAGTCTTCAAGTTCCGCCGGCGCGGACTCGCCCGCCGCCAATGCCCGTTGGACGCTCTCCGCGGCCAGCATACCCGTCTTGATTGCCGTATGGGCGCCCTTGATTTTGACGCCATTGAGGAAACCGGCATCGCAACCCACCAGCATGCCGCCGGGGAACGTGAGTTTGGGCAGTGACTGCAGCCCGCCCTTGTTGACGGCGCGCGCTCCGTACGCAATACGCTTGCCGCCCTCGAGGTACTGGCGAATCTTCGGATGCTGTTTCCAGCGCTGGAACTCCTCGAACGGCGACAGGTGCGGATTCTTGTAATTCAGCGCCACGATCAGGCCCAGGAACACCTGGTTGTTGGCGGCGTGATAAAGGAATCCGCCACCTTCCGTATGGTTGTCCAGCGGCCATCCGGTCGTGTGCACGACCAGGCCTTCCTCGTGCAGGGCCGGATCGATATCCCAGATTTCCTTCAGACCAATCCCGTAATGCTGTGGGTCTGCATCTTCGCGCAGCGAATACTTTTGCATCAGCTGTTCGCCGAGATTACCGCGACACCCCTCCGCGAAGATCGTGTACGGCGCGCGAAGTTCATAACCCGCCTGGTAGCTGGACTTGTGCTCGCCATCCTTGCCGATACCCATATCACTGGTTGCGACGCCGACGACGCGGCCGTCGTCGGCATACAGAACTTCTGCTGCGGCGAACCCCGGAAACACATTGACGCCGAGTGCTTCGGCCTGCTCACCCAGCCATTGGCAGACACGCCCGAGGCTGACGATATAATTGCCCTTATTGTGCATCGGGCGCGGCACGAACAGACCCGGTACGCGGATCGATTTCGATTCACTGGTCAGGTAGTGCACATCGTCGCCCGTTACCGCCGTCGTGATCGGGGCTCCCATCGCCTGCCAGTCCGGGAACAGCTCGTTGAGTCCGGTCGGTTCGAATACGTTGCCGGACAATATATGGGCACCGATCTCTGAACCCTTTTCGACGACAACAACGGACAAATTGCTGTCCAGTTGCATCAGCCGACAGGCGGCTGCGAGGCCGGCAGGGCCGCCGCCCACGACGACGACGTCAAATTCCATGGATTCACGTTCTGTAGTCATAGTATGGTTTCCCCGCCCGCAACCGCACGTTGGCGCCAAAGAGGATATCGATTATTTCAAGTCTGCGCGAGGCCTACGAAAACACGACGCGAGACGGCACGCACGACCACGACCCCGCACAGGATGCGATCGTGGACGAACTCGAGCAATTGCAGCAGGCATTGTATGCGCGAGCTGCCCGCAAGCGCGGCATTCTCAATATTTTTCGCGGCCGGTCGGAAACGCGGAACTATGTGCGTGGCCTGTACATCTGGGGTGCCGTCGGGCGCGGCAAGACCTTTCTCATGGACCTGTTTTTCGAGACACTTGATATCGACAGGAAGCGGCGCATTCACTTTCATCGCATGATGCAGGATGTGCACGCACGGCTTGCCAAACTTGGTGACATTGAAGACCCGCTGGACCAGGTCAGCGCCGACCTCGCCGAAACGACAGACGTGCTCTGCTTCGATGAGTTTTTTGTCAGCGATATCGGCGACGCGATGATTCTTGGCCGCCTGCTCAAAGGACTGTTCCAACGAGGCGTGACGCTGGTGGCAACATCCAATTCGGCGCCGGATGACCTGTATCGTGATGGCCTGCAACGACAGCGCTTTCTGCCGGCTATCGCGGCCCTGAAGCGATACACGCGAACCGTGCACATGCCGGACGGGGTCGACTACCGGCTGCGCATGCTGCAACAGGCGGGCACCTATCTCGTGCCGGACGATCGTGCCGCACGGCAGACCTTGCAGCGTTTCTTTGACGACTCGGCATCCAGCGAGATTCGATCCAATGCCGACCTGCAGGTCAACGGGCGTGACATCCGGGCACTGGCAAGCGCGAAAGGCATTGCCTGGTTCGAATTCCCTGACATATGCGACGGACCGCGCAGCCAGAATGACTACATTGAAATCGCCCGCTGGTATCCGACGGTCATCGTCTCCGGCGTACCGGTCCTGGGTCGCGAACAGGAGGATGCAGCGCGGCGCTTTGTGGCGCTCGTTGACGAGTTCTATGACCGTCGCGTCAAGCTGATACTTTCCGCCGCAACCGGGGTCGATGACCTGTATCGCGGCAAGCGACTGGTGTTCGAATTCGAGCGCACCGTGAGCCGCCTGATCGAGATGCAGTCAACCGAATACCTGGCGGCGGCACATCTCGCCTGAACTGGTTGTGCGCCGGTATGAATATGGTTACTGTTGAAAGTATGGACGAAGAGCTGAATCTCGAGAACTTTCTGCCCTACCGGCTGGCGGTACTTTCGCACACGATCAGTACGACGATTGCGAAAGTCTACGAGTCGCGGTTCGGAGTCTCGATCCCGGAATGGCGTGTTATCGCCATCCTCGGGCGTTTTCCCGGCCTGTCGGCTGTCGAGGTGGCAGACCGGACGATGCTGGACAAGGTGGCAGTGAGCCGCGCGGTAACCAAGCTCATCAAAAATGGTCGCATTGATCGGGAGTTTGCGGACGCTGACCGGCGTCGCTCTATTCTGCACCTGTCGGAAGAGGGCAAGAAAGTGCACGACGAGATCGCACCGCTCGCCCTCGCATTCGAGCAGGAATTGCTGCAGAACATCGCTGCCGAGGACTTCGCAACCTTTAACGTTGTCCTGGAGCGGCTGCTCGGCAAGGCGCGACTGCTGGGTGCACCTGATTCGCAATAACAAAACCAGAAAACCGAGAGTAGAATCTGCACGAATTTCCAGGCGGAATTCCAGTGACCAACAAAAAACAACGCCGAGGCAGCGACCGAAAGTCCTCTATTGTCAGTGATATCCTGACCAGCCGCGCGTCAACAGAAGCGCTCCCTAACCGCAAACAAGCCCGGCTTTTCCTGCGCCAGTACTTTTCCGACGTCCCTGCCAGTGATCTTGCCGGGCGCGCACCCGATATCATGGCGGGCATTGCGTTCAGCCACCTTGAGTTCGGCGCCAGGCGCCGCAAGGGACAGGCACTGCTGCGCATCTTCAATCCGACTGAAAAGGAATTCGGCTACACGTCGCCGTATACCTTCATCGAGCTGGTCAACGACGACATGCCGTTCCTGGTCAACTCGGTCAGCGCAGCCATCAACCGGCATGACCTGACGGTGCACATCACCGTACACCCGATCATTCGAATTTCGCGGGACCAGCGCGGCCAGATCAAGAGCATCGCCGACCCTGAGTCAGGAAAAGGCGCGCCCGAATCCTTCATTCGCTTTGCCGTGGATCGTGAGACGGACGAGAAACAGCTCAAGCTGCTCAGGCAGGAAATCCTGCAGGTGCTTTCCGACCTGCGCCTGGCAGTACGCGACTGGAAGAAAATGCGCCTGAAGATGATCGAGGCTCGCGACCTGCTGGAACGCGGCCCCAACCGTGCCGACGAGGAGTTGCGCGCGGAAAGCCAGGAGTTCCTGCAATGGCTGGCGGACGATCATTTCACCTTTCTTGGATACCGCGAATACAAGCTGTCCAGCCGCGGCAAGAAAATCATGCTCGAGCCCGAACCGGGCAGCGGTCTGGGACTCCTGTCGCGCAAGCAGCGCGAGGGCCATGTCATCGAACTCAGCGACGAGATGCGGCGCCTGACACGGTCCAGGGACTGGTTGATCCTGACCAAGGCCAATTCACGTTCGACCATCCACCGGCATGCCTATCTCGACTACGTCGGCGTGAAGGTCTACGACGAGAACGGAGTGGCCAGCGGCGAGCGCCGTTTTATCGGCTTGTTCGCGTCCGCGGCCTACAGCGAAGCACCACGCAATATCCCGTTATTGCGTTACAAGATGGCGAAAATTTTCGAACGCGGGCATGTTGAGTCGTCGGGACACCGCGGCAAGGCGCTGTTACACATTATAAATACGTACCCGCGTGACGAACTGTTTCACGCGTCCATCCAGGACCTGGCACGCACGACAATCGGCATTCTCAACCTGCAGGATCGCCAGCGGGTCGCATTCTTCCTGCGACGCGATGCATTCCGGCGGTTTTTCTCCTGCCTCGTCTACGTTCCGCGCGAGAAGTACACGACCAAAGTACGACGCAAGGTCGAAGCCCTTTTACTGGACGAGTTTGACGGCACTTCGGTCGATTCCAGCGTCCAGATATCCGATTCGGCGCTTGCGCGCGTACACATTGTTGTACACACGGCAACCCGGGATCGGCCGCCGATCAGCATTCAGAAGATCGAAGCAGCGATTGCCGACGCCGTGGTTACCTGGGCTGACCACCTGCGCGATGAGCTGAACGACACCTTCGGTTTTGAAGATGGCCCGAAACTGTTCCGGCGCTACCGCGACGTGTTCCCGCCCGGCTACCAGGCCAGCGTGACGCCACGCGAGGCATGCAGTGACGTCGAGCGCATTGAACAAATGCTCGCCACGAATACGCGGCGCACTGTCGACCTGTACAAGCCGGAAGATGCACAGCCCGGCCATATGCACTTCATGATTTATCGGCTCGGTGAACCCATCGCATTATCCGAGGCTCTGCCACTGCTCGAAGACATGGGCGTCGATGTCTATACCGAAAATCCCTTCGAGGCGAAACTGCCGGACGGTGAGTCGATGTGGATCCAGGACTTCCACCTGCGGCACGAGTCCGGCGAAGACCTCGACTTCGATGCCGTCGAGGAACCGTTCGAAGAGTCCTTCGAGGCCGTATTGGGAGGGCTTGCCGAAAACGATGGTTTGAACCGATTGATACTGAGCGCGGGCCTCGACTGGCGCCAGACCGCGCTGGTGCGTTGCTACACGAAGTACCTGTTGCAGCTCGGCATGCCCTTCAGCCAGAGCTACATGGAGGACGTGCTGGTCCGGCACAGCCGTTTCGCCCGCAAGCTTGTACAGCAATTCGAACTGCAGTTTGACCCGGATATCCCGGCAGCCAGGCGCAAGCGCGAACTCGACCCATTGCGAGCCGTGGTCGCTCGCGCGGTCGGCAGGGCGCGCAATGTCGACGAGGATCGCATCATGGCTGCGTTTGCCGGCGCGGTCGATGCGACCTTGCGTACAAATTATTTCCAGACCGGCGCTGACGGGGCGCGCAAGCCGTATATCTCGATCAAGCTCAATTCCGCGGCCGTGCACGAGGCACCGCTGCCCCGGCCCAAGTACGAGATTTTCGTCTATTCACCGGATGTCGAAGGTGTTCATCTTCGGGGCGGCGACATCGCCCGCGGCGGCCTGCGCTGGTCCGACCGGCGCGAGGATTTCCGCACCGAGGTTCTTGGGCTGATGAAAGCGCAGGTGGTCAAGAACACGGTCATCGTGCCGACCGGCGCCAAGGGCGGCTTTTTCCCGAAACGGGTGCCGGCAGGAGGCAGGGATGTCGTCCTGGCCAACGGCATTGCATGTTACAAGACGTTCATTTCGGCGCTGCTAGACATCACGGACAACGTCATCGACGGCAAGGTCGTCGCTCCGGAGCGAGTCATTCGCCGCGACGGCGACGACCCGTACCTGGTCGTGGCAGCCGACAAGGGAACTGCCACGTTTTCCGATATCGCCAATGGTATTTCGGCCGACTACGGTTTCTGGCTGGACGACGCGTTTGCGTCCGGCGGCTCGGCCGGCTACGACCACAAGAAGATGGGTATAACGGCGCGCGGTGCCTGGGAGGCAGTCAAACGGCACTTCCGCGAGCAAGGACTCGACACGCAGAAGGAACTGTTCACTGTCGCCGGCATTGGCGACATGGCCGGCGATGTCTTCGGCAATGGCATGTTGCTGTCACGCAAGATCCAGCTGGTTGCCGCCTTCAATCACGTCAACATCTTTCTCGACCCGAACCCCGACGTTGCCGCCAGCTACAGGGAACGGCGCCGGCTGTTTCGCAAACCGGGCTCGAGCTGGACAGACTACAACGAAACCCTGATCTCCAAGGGCGGCGGCGTGTTCTCGCGACAGGCCAAGAGCATTCGACTGAGTAACGAGGCGCGCAAACTGCTGGATACCCGGCAGACTTCGATGAAACCGGATGAACTCATCAGCGCTATCCTGCGCATGCGCGTCGACTTGCTCTGGAACGGCGGCATCGGCACCTACGTCAAGTCCAGCAGCGAGGGCCACTCTGATGTAGGTGACCGCAGCAACGACCATGTGCGTGTGAATGCCAATGAACTGCAATGCAAGGTCATCGGCGAAGGCGGCAACCTCGGACTGACGCAGCTTGCCCGAATTGAATACAGCCTTAACGGCGGCCGCATCAATACCGACTTCATCGACAATTCCGCCGGCGTCGACAGTTCCGACCGTGAGGTCAACATCAAGATCCTGCTAAGTGACGTAGCCGCGAGCAAGGGCATGACGCGGGCGAAGCGCAATGAACTGCTGGCATCGATGACCGACGATGTCGCGGAACTCGTATTGCGCAATAACTACCTGCAAACGCAGTCCATCAGCATGAGCGAAATCCGATCGGTCGAGCGCATTGACGAAATCGCGCAGCTGATCAAGAACCTCGAGAAAACCGGCCTGCTAAACCGCGAGATCGAGTATCTGCCGGCGGAAACGGATATTGACGAACGGCGTGCCCGCAAGCAGGGCTTCACCCGCCCGGAACTCGCCGTCGTGCTGAGCTACGCCAAGATCGACCTGTACAACGGGCTGATCAGGTCCGGGGCAACGCTGGAGGACTTCCTCGTTGTTGATCCGGTGCGCTACTTTCCATCGACCCTGCGCCGCCGTTTCCACGAATTTATCCCGGGCCACCGCCTGAGTCGCGAGATTCTCGCGACCCTGATTGCCAACGATCTCGTCAATCGAATGGGGCCCTCTTTTGTCAAGCGCGTCCAGGACGATACCGGTGCCGATATCGTGACCATTGCACGCGCCTACACGATCGCAAAGCAGATTTGCCGCGCCGGCAGCCTGTTAAAAACGATTGAGTCGCTGGACAACAAGATCCCTGCGCGCGCACAAATGTCGATGATGTTCGAAGTCAGTCGCACACTTCGGCACGCCTGCTACTGGTTGATCGAACGTTTTGGCGATGGATTGCAAATCGAGAAATCCATCGACCGGCTGAAAGACCGGCTGACCAGCGTCTACGGCAGACCATCAACGACGATGTCGCCCAATGCGCGGATTCGGCATGAAAAAGCGGCCGCGGAATACATCGAGATGGGCGTTTCGGAACAATTGGCCAACCGCATGTCGGCCTTGCTCCTGACTCGTGTCGCGCTGGATATTGCTGACCTCTCTTATGTATGCAAACGGGATGTCGGGGAAACGGCCCGGCTGTATGCGGCCTTCAACCAGCATCTTGGGGTCTTCTGGCTGCATGCCGGCGCCGAGGACCTCAAGGTCCGGGGCCGCTGGCAGGCGATGGCGCGCAGCAACCTGCGCGAAGAATTTTACCGGCTGCGACGCGAGATCGCAGAGCCACTGTTGGCGAGTCGCAGCAAGAAACCGGTGCTCGAGCGCTTCGACGCGTGGCTCAAGAAGAACGATGAGGACATCCAGCGCTTTCGCGCAATGATCGACGAAGTTAAACTGCGTGCATCATTCGATTTCGCGACGCTGTCCGTTGCGGCACAGAAACTGCGCGAAATCGCTTCCCGAAAAAACTGACAACAATCGAACGGAGATACTATGACCGGCAAGCTCGTACTGTGTCGTCACGGCCAAAGTGACTGGAACCTGAAAAACCTGTTTACCGGCTGGACAGATGTCGACCTGACAGAGCAAGGTATCGCCGAAGCGGTTGCTGCAGGCCGCTTGCTCAGCGAACTGGGTTACGAATTTGATATCGCTTATACATCAGTCCTGAAACGTGCCATTCGCACCTTGTGGCTGATGCTCGATGAAATGGACCGGATGTGGATCCCGGTGGTCCGCGACTGGCGCCTCAACGAACGTCACTACGGTGCGTTGCAGGGACTGAACAAGGCGGAAACGGCGGCAAAGTACGGCGACGAGCAGGTGCATATCTGGCGCCGCAGCTACGATGTACCGCCGCCCGAACTCGATACCAGCGACGAACGCCACCCGTCCCACGACCCCCGCTATGCCGGCGTCGACAAGCTGCCGTCAACGGAATCCCTGGCGACCACGCTGGAGCGGGTTGCACCGTACTGGAATGACGTCATAGCGCCCGAGCTGCAATCCGGCAGGAACGTGTTGATTGCCGCGCACGGCAACAGCCTGCGTGCCCTGGTCAAGATGCTGGACGAAATCTCGGACGAGGAAATTACCGGCTTTAATATTCCGACCGGTATCCCGCTGGCGTATGAACTGGACGCTGACCTCAAGCCGGTTTCCCGGGAGTTCCTGGGTGACGCCGACGCGATCGCCGAGGCCGCTGCGGCCGTTGCCGCACAGGGCAAGGCGCAATAGGCCCTATTGTTGCAGGCTCGGGTCGCTGCGCCGCTGGTCAGCCGCCTCGATGACCCGGATCAGTCCTTCCTGGGCGGTCGACGCGATCAGCGTACCCGACTCGCTGAAGAACTGGCCACGAGCCAGTCCGCGCGCACCGGATGCGTTCGGGCTGTCGATGGCGTACAGCATCCACTCATCCATGCGGAACCGGCGATGAAACCATAGCGCGTGGTCGAGGCTGGCAATGATCACACGGCCTTCGGCGAACGGCATGTTGTGCGGAATGGTGGCTACGCCCAACAGTTCATAGTCCGATGCATAGGCGAGCAGGTTCTGGTGCAGCGTCGGATCATCGGGCAATGCATCGACAGCGCGAATCCAGACATTCCGGGCGGCCGCGCCGGCTGCCCCGGGTTGCAGAACCGGCCGCATTTCGAAAGCGCGCTTGTCCGCCATGTGCCGGCGCATCAATTCCGGCACCAGCTGCACCAGCTCGGATTCGGCCTCCAGGATATCGGCGCAGTCCGACGGCGCCGGTACGACGGGCATCTGCGACTGGTGCTCGACGCCGGGCTCCGGGTCCTGGAACGAGGCGGCCAGGTTCAGAATCGGCCGGCCATGCTGGATTGCGACAACGCGGCGCGCCGAGAAGCTGCCACCGTCCCTTGCCCTGTCGACTTCGTATACGATCGGGGCCTGCATGTCGCCGCGGCGCAGGAAATACGCATGCAGCGAATGCACGACCCGACCGTCGACCGTGTGCTGCGCGGCCGACAGGGCCTGGCCAAGAACCTGGCCACCGAACACCTGGGCGCTGCCGATATCGCGGCTCTCGCCACGGAAAATGTTCCTCTCGATACGCTCGAGCTTGAGGAGCGTAATCAGGTCATCGAGTACCGGGTGCATGGGGTCAGGAGTTTACGCTGCCACCATCTACGACGATACCGGTACCGTTAACAAACGCCGCATCCTCGCTGGCCAAAAAGAGCGCGACCTTGGCGACATCCACCGGCTCACCGAGGCGTTTCGCGGCCGAACTCGAAATGCAGTAGTCCCTGAGAGCCGTATTCTTGCGAAATATGTCGCGGCTCGAAGGCGTCATGATCGCACCCGGCTGCACATAGTTTGCCGTGATACCGAAGTCACCGATCTCCGCTGCCAGTGCCGACGTCAGTGTCCGCAGGTCGAGTTCCGAGCGGGCGAAGGCGTTGGCCCCATCCACTGCAAACAGGCTGCGCAGGAAGCCGACGTTGATAATCCGGCCGGCCGGGCTCTTTTTCAGATGCGGTAGCGCCGACCTGCAGACAGACATGATCAGCCCCGACCGGGTCTGGATCAGGTCATCAATTTGCTCGGTCGCGTTTGTCAGTGGCGCTTTCACCTGGGTCGGAAATTCGTTGACCAGGATATCGAGACGCCCGAGCTTCTCGACCGCCGCTTCGATCAACGCCGGCATGCGGGTCGCGTCGGATAGGTTTGCGGCGAATCCCTCGATACCTCTTACGGACCGATAATGCTGCTCGACGCCACTGTTGATTGTGTCCACGGCCAGTACCATCGCGCCATGCTTCATCAACGTACGGGCGATGGCTTCGCCAATGCCACCCGCGGCATTGAGCACCAGTGCTTTCAGTCCGTACAGACGTGCAGGATCAGCCATTTTTTCTCCGGTTTATGCTGGAAATTGGTAGTCGGCAAATTGTTTGCGCAGTTCAGTCTTTTTCAGCTTGCCGGTCGCTGTATGCGGCAGCTCGTCAACGAACACTACATCATCCGGTACCCACCAATCTGCGACTTTGCCCGCATAAAACGACAACAGTTCCTGCGCCGTTACTTCCTGCCCCGCTTCCTTCACGACCACCAGTAACGGCCGTTCGGTCCATTTCGGGTGTGCCAGGCCGACCACGGCGGCCTCCGCGACCGCCGGATGGCCCATCGCCGTGTTCTCCAGCTCAATGGAGCTGATCCATTCGCCGCCGGACTTGATGACGTCCTTGGTGCGGTCCGTAATCGCCATGTAACCTTCCGGGTCGATGGTAGCGACGTCGCCGGTATCGAACCAGCCGTCCCCGGTGTGCGCATTGGCGCTGCCGTCGAGCTTGAAGTAGTCGCTGCAAACCCAGGGTCCACGGACCTGCAACGCACCGTACGCGATGCCGTCCCATGGCAGTTCGTTGCCCGCTTCATCGACAATCCGCATTTCACAACCGAAGATGCCCCGCCCTGCTTTGACGGCCAGGTCCAACTGCTCTTCGCCGGACAGGCGCGCCATTCCACCTTTGCGCGTATTGACCGCGCCGAGCGGGCTCATTTCCGTCATGCCCCACCCTTGCCGCACTTCGACGTCATGCACATCGCGAAACTCCTGGATCATCGAACGCGGCACCGCGGCACCACCGATGATCGTGCGTTGCAGCTTGTCGAGTCGCTTGCCGGACTGGCGGCAATACTGCAGCAGTGCCATCCATATAGTCGGAACGCCGAGTGTCGCCGTGGCTCCCTCGGAGTCCAGCAGATTGTAGAGCGCTTCGCCGTCGGCCATCTTCGGTCCTGGATAGACAATCTTGCTGCCGGCAATGGCCATCGAATACGGCGACCCCCAGGAACTGACATGAAACAGCGGCACAACAGGCAAGACGCAGTCGCGGCTGGACAGGCTCATCACGTCCGGTGCAACCGCCGCATACGCGTGCAACAACGTAGAGCGATGGTCGTACAGCACGCCTTTCGGATCGCCTGTCGTTCCCGACGTATAGCACAGCGCCGCCGCCGTCCGCTCATCGAATTGCGGCCAGGCGTAGTCGCGGGATTCGCCGGCAATCAGGGTCTCGTAGCAAACCGCGTTCTGCAGCGTGGTTTCCGGCATGTGGGCCTCGTCTGTCATGACGATAATGCCTTCGACGCCGGGGATCTTGTCGGCGAGCGCCTCCAGCAACGGCATGAACATGACGTCGGTCATGATCCAGCGGTCTTCGGCGTGATTGATAATAAAGACCAGTTGTTCCGGGAACAGCCGCGGATTGATGGTGTGGCAGACGAAACCGGCACCGCTGATGCCGTAGTACGCCTCGAAATGCCGGTAGTCGTTCCAGCAAAGCGTGGCGACCCGGTCGCCCCGCCCGAGCCCCAGCCGCTCCAGCGCGTTCGCCAGTTGCCTGGCCCGGCCAAAGCTTTTTTTGTAGGTGTATCGGTGCAGCGGATTGTCCGCCGTGACGGAAACGATCTCCTGGCCACCGTGGAATTTCTCTGCGTGAGTCGCTATCGACGAAATCAATAGCGGTGTATCCATCATCAATCCCAGCATGCTGCCCCCATTCGCTTGTCACTGTCGCCGCCGTAATTTAACAGAAAAGCCCGTGGTTGCGCGGGATTGCCGGCATTCCCCTGCCTCGCGCTCGCCACAATCCGTGCTATCCTCTGCCCCACAAACGGCGCGGGGGCGCCGTCCGAAGCAGGGGGTTTGAATGATCACTGTTAATCAGATGAATCTGCGCCGACTGTCCGGTGCAATTTTTGTGGCTGCTAGCCTGGCCGGTGGTAGTGCAGTCGCCCAGGAAGGTTCCGGCGATGTCTTCGAAGAAATCGTGGTGCTCGCGCAAAAACGTGCGCAGAACATCATGGACGTGCCTGTCGCGGTCAGCGCCGTTACCGGCACGCAAATCAACGAGGCCGGTATCAAGGACATGGCCGACCTGCAGCAGAACGTGCCGAACCTGATCGTTTCCGGAAGCCAGACAACCACGACATCCACGTTTTCGATTCGCGGCATCAGTTCCACGTCGAACAACTTCGGCGTCGAATCGTCGGTCGGACTGTACGTGGATGGCGTCTATCGCTCCCGGCAAAGCTCCATGATCAATGACCTGATCGACGTCGAGGCCGTCGAAGTCCTGCGCGGACCGCAGGGCACGCTGTTTGGTAAGAACACCCCCGCCGGCGCACTGCAGGTACGGAGCGTTGCGCCTAGCCATGAGCAGGACGGCTTTATCGATGTGACAGCCGGTGACTTCGGCCTGATCAAGGCGTCAGCGGCTGCCAACTTCTCGCTGTCGGACAATGTCGCAATGCGCGGCACGGTCTTCTACACGGAACGTGACGGCTATGTCGACGACATAGGCAACGCGAACCTCGGCAAGGACGCTTACAACGACCGCGACCGGTTCGGTGGCCGCCTGCAGCTGCTTTACGAACCGTCAGACGACTTCAATTTGCGCGTCATCGCCGACTATTCCGAGATCGACGAAATCTGCTGCGCCGCGACGACGCTGGTCGACGGCATTTACGGCCATAACTTCGTCGGGCAGTTTCCAGACCCGAGCTACTTCGGTTCCGATTTCTCCTTGCTGAATTTTGGCGGCACGGTACTGACCGACTTCGACTATCCGGCTCAAATTCTGGGCTTCCTGGGCACGCTGCCGGGCACTGTCGTCACCGGCACCGGTGTCAATGATCACGTCGCAGCCATGAACTTCCTGCCTGTCTCGCAAAACGAAGACTCCGGCATTTCCCTGGAGTTCAACAAGACGCTCGACAACGGCAGTGTATTCACGTCGATCACCGCGCTGCGTTCTTTCGACACCTACGACAACAGCGACGTCGACTTCTCCGATGTCGATCTCGTGGCACGTATCAACGAAGCCGACCAGAGTTCGATATCTCAGGAGTTTCGTCTCGCCGGTGACTTTGGCAACGGCAACAACTACGTCGTTGGCGCCTACTACTTCGCCCAGGAAATCGACCAGTCGACGGATACGATCGGCACGCCGTTTTTGGAGTTGTACCTCAACAGCAACCCCGATGTGGGAGATATCGAGACACTGGTGAACGGCGTGGCGGCACTGGCCGGCCCACCGTACATGCCGGCTGGCGTGGCCTTCCTACCCGATATCTGGTCCAACGATGCGATTAAGCAGGACCAGGACGGCTGGGCGGTATTCGGCCAGGTCGACTTTGCATTGGGCGAAGATTTCATCCTGACGCTCGGCGCCCGCTACACGGACGAAACCAAGGACATCGACGCGGTCTTCACACAGAACACCCCGGCGGGACCGATTCCTGACTTCAATGCGATCGCCATCGCCGGGTGCCAGGTACAGATGTGCGATCCGGACGTCGGTCCGTTCAATCCGGCTGACCCGGCGACATTTGCTGCGTTTGCGCCATTCTTTGCGGACGGCTGGGGCGCATATGCGTTCCCGCCACTGGCGCCGCGCACCGACCTGGACGACTCGCTGAGCGACGACCAGTTGACCGGCAATATCAAGCTGTCCTGGTTCCCGGGCGACACGTCGATGTTCTACATATCCTACGCGACCGGCTTCAAGTCGGGTGGCACCAACACCGAGAGAATCCCGGCCGCCTTCGATTCCATTTTCGGTCCGGAAACGTCCAAATCTCTCGAGGTCGGCTACAAGGGTGATCTTGGCCCGGTTCGCCTGGCGATCGCCGTGTATGACACGGAGTTCGACGACTTCCAGGCACAGACATTTACCGGCAGCGGATTCAACCTGCAGAACGCCGGCACGATCGACAATACCGGCGTCGAGGTCGAAATGTTGTGGCGCCCGACGGATTCGTTCCAGGCGCAGTTCATCTACTCGCACAACGAAGTCGAATTCGCCGAATTCCGCGCCGGCACATGCTGGGATGGCTATCCGTTCCACACCGGCATCAACGATCCCGGTTTGCCGGACGATTACAATTCCGCGATCGACGCCCAGATCTGTGACAAGACCGGGCAGGCACAAGCCTACAACCCCGAGGATCGCTTTTTTGTCGGCCTGCAGCAGGAATTCAACCTGACGGCAAATACCGTGCTGTTCCTGCGTGGCGAGTATTCGTCATACTCCGAGCAACTGACCGACGGCGACCTCGATCCGTTCACACACCAGGACAGTTTCGACATCATCAATGCCCGGATCGGCCTGAACTTCGGCCGCTCGAACAGCAGCCTGACACTGTGGGGCCGAAACATCGGTGACGAACGCTACTTCATCGGCAGCTCGGATGCCCCTATCCAGTCCGGCCGCATGCATGCCTACCCGGCCGAGCCGGCCACCTACGGCCTGACCTTCAGGAAGGGCTTCGACTGATCGGCAGCATGCGTGCCCGCATTGTGTTACTGGCGGCGCTGAGCCTATCAACAGCGCTCAGCGCCGCTGAACTGCCCGACGGCTACTGGGGTCCCGACCGGACCCAACCGATACTCGACAGCACAATGCGTGTCCGGCTGGCGCCGGATCTTGCCTGGCTTTCCGCTGCCGAGCGCCGGGCACTGGACGAACTGATCGCAGCCGGTCGCATCCTCAACAATCTCTACGAAACGCAGAAGCACCGTGGCGCAGCAACGGCGCGTGAGTCCCTCGAACAGCTGCACGCGGCGGACAGCGACAATATTGCGGTGCAAAACCTGCTCGACGTGTATTACCTGTCGAAAGGCCCGATCGCGACAACGCTCGATAACACGCGCGAAGCCATTCTGCCGACAGACCCGGAACAACCGGGTAAGAACGTCTATCCCTTCGGCCTGACCAGGACTGAAATCGATGCATACCTCGCGGCAAACCCGGACAAAGCGGGCGCAATAAGGGCGCTGCGCACGGTTGTCCGGCGCGCAACGAAAGCAAACCTGGCAGCCGACATTGCAGCACTCGACGCACATCCTGCCGTCGACGCGTTGCATCCCGGACTGCGCGCGAAACTCGAGGGCGAGCCGGCCAGTGCTGCCAATTTCTATGCTGTGCCGTACGCGCTCGCCTATGCCGAAGAACTCGGCGAAGCACGTGCGCACCTGCTGGCGGCGGCGGAACTGGTTGCAAACCAGGCCCCGGATTTCGCCGCCTATCTGCGCAATCGTGCCCGCGACTTCCTGAGTGGCGACTACGAATCCGGCGACGCATCGTGGGTCAGTGGCGATTTTGCCAATTTGAATATCCAGGTCGGCAGCTACGAGACCTATGATGACGCCCTGCTCGGTGCCAAGGCTTTTTACAGCGCTAGCATACTCTCACGCGACGCTGAGAAAAGCGCGGCGCTTGCCGAGGCCATGGCCGGCTTACAGGCAATTGAGGACTCGTTGCCATATGACAGTCACAAGACGGTACGGACTCGCATCCCAGTTGGCGTTTACGACGTCGTCGCCGACTTTGGCCAGGCACGCGGCGCGAACACCGCGACAATACTGCCGAATGAGGCTGCCCATGCCCGCAAGTACGGCCGCACCATCCTTATCCGCGCAAACATCCTCGGCGACCCGGTTCTCTTCGAGAACAGCAAAAAGAAATTCGATGCGGCGGTCAGCGCGCGCTTCGAGGCGGATCTCAGTAGCAACGGCAAGTTCAACCGTACGTTGTGGCACGAGGTCGGCCACTACCTGGGTGTCAGCGTAACCGCCGATGGCCGCTCGCTCAGCGAGGCACTCGGCGATCGGGCCGACCTCCTCGAGGAATTGAAGTCCGACCTGGTGTCGCTGTTCGCCGCACCGGCATTGCGCGCATCCGGCTACCACGACGACGTCGGGCTACGCGGCCACTATGCCGACGGCATCCTGCGTACGCTCCAGTCCGAGCAGCCGAGGCCCGAGCAGCCTTACCAGAACATGCAGTTGATGCAGTTCAATTTTTTCATGGAGCACGGACTGCTGGAAATGGATGGTAGTCCCGCCGAACTGGTCATCAACTATGCCCGCTATCACGAAGTCGTGACATCGATGCTGGAGCAGGTCCTTGCTATCCAGCACGCCGGTGACTATGCACAGGCCGATGCTTTCGTCACGCGCTGGAACTACTGGAATGAGCAATTGCACGGCGCCCTCGCCGGCCGTTTGCGTGATGCCGGCATCTTCCGCCGCACCCTCGTGAAGTATTCAGTCCTGGAGAACTGAAATGCCTGTCCGGTTCGACAATATCCTCGAGACGATCGGTAACACGCCCGTGGTACGCCTCAACAAGCTCGCACCGGACGGCGTCAATGTGTACGTCAAGATCGAGTCGTTTAACCCGATGGGGTCCGTCAAGGACAGGCTGGCACTTGGCGTCATCGAGGACGCGGAAAGAAGTGGCGCCTTGCAACCCGGGCAAACCGTGGTCGAAGCCACCAGCGGCAATACCGGCATTGGCCTTGCCATGGTCTGTGCACAAAAAGGCTACCCGCTGGTTGTGACGATGGCCGAGAGTTTCAGCCTGGAGCGACGCAAAATGATGCGCTTCCTCGGCGCGCGAGTGGTTCTCACGCCGGCGCATCTTAAAGGCAGCGGTATGGTCAACAAGGCTGTCGAACTTGCGGAAGAACACGGCTGGTTCCTGGTACGCCAGTTTGAAAACGAAGCCAACGCCGAAGCCCATTCCCGCACGACAGCGCCGGAAATTCTCGCCGCCTTTGCCGATACCCGCCTGGACTACTGGGTATCCGGATTCGGTACCGGCGGTACCCTGCGTGGCGTGGCGCGCGTTCTGAGAGATCAGAGCCCGGCAACGAGAATTATTGTCTGCGAACCGGACAACTCGCCGATCCTGGGCAGCGGCATACCACAGCAACGGGATGCGAGTGGCTGGCCGACGGACAGCCATCCGCTGTTTCGCCCGCACCTGATGCAGGGCTGGAGCCCTGATTTCATCCCGAAACTGACCGAGGATGCGGTTGCTGCAGGCCACATCGACGACATCGTGCCGGTCAACGGCAATGACGCACTGTACTACTCCAGGGCGCTGGCGACCGAGGAAGGTATCTTCGTCGGCATTTCTGCCGGTGCAACCCTTGCCGGTGCACTGGCGGTCGCGAAGAAGGCTGAACCCGGCTCGAATATCCTTTGCATGCTGCCGGATACCGGCGAGCGCTACCTCAGCACGATCCTGTTCGAAGATGTTCCGGAGGACATGACGGCCGATGAACTGGCGCTGTCACGATCGACGCCGAACTACCGATTCGACGCCACACCACCGCCGCCGGACCAGGCCGACCGCGAACCCGAACCGGTCGACGCCACGGCGGAATCGCTGCAATTCCTCGACGAAGTTACACACGACAAAGACAACCCCGTCGTGATGTTCGCCACCGAGTGGTGTGAGTTTTCCTGGTCGGTACGCAAGATGTTTGCTGCGTACGAAATTCCTTATCGCGCAATTGATCTGGATTCCGTGCCGTACCAGGACGACAACAAGGGTGGCAAGATTCGCAAGGCGATTGAAGCCAGGACCGGTTTGAAGACCGTGCCGCAGATTTACATCGGCGGCACCCACGTCGGCGGCGCCACGGACGTATTCGACGCCTGTATCGATGGCACACTGGGCAGGATGCTGGAGGAAAACGGCGTCAGCTGGAAGCAGTCCGTCGATACGGCTCCGTACTCGTTCCTGCCGACCTGGCTGCACCCGCGCTAGGCCTGATCCTCGTCAAAAAAGTACATGCCCAGCGTCTCGGCCACGCATGCAGGCTTGCGCTCGTTCTCGATCTCGATGCGCACTTCCGAAGTCAGCAGCAATGCGCCGGCACGCCGCCGCGCCTGCAACACGGTAGCTCGTGCCCGAACTCTCGAGCCAGATTGTAATGGCGTATAGAAACGCACCTTGTTCAGGCCGAAATTGATGGCCCGGGTCAGGTTCCTGACCTCGACAAAGTGGCCGGTCAACGCCGGGATCAGTGCGAGGGTCAGGTATCCATGCGCAATGGTCTTGCCGTCCGGCAGCTCTCGTGCTGCGCGCTCCGTATCGACATGAATCCACTGATGGTCGGCAGTGGCTTCAGCGAACTGGTCAATCCGGTTCTGGTCGATGACCGCCCAGTCCGACAAGCCGACTTCCCGGCCCTCGAGTGCCTTCGCGTCGTCGATTGACGTGATGATCTGCGTCATGAATGTCCCTGTTGTTGTGCATCTGCGATGATCGCAGTTTTGCGGGTAGAATGTCGAGATGCGGAGCCGGACCAATTGCGATCGGGTCTTTGCGGTCATCCTGGCCGCTGGTGCAGCCACACGATTTGGCAGTTGCAAACAACTGGCGGATTTCAGTGGTGAACCGCTGGTCCGTCGCGCAACCCGGACTGCGGCGGAAATCTGCGGCAACCGCAGCGTCCTTGTTACCGGGCACCGCTGGCGCGATGTGCAGGTGGCGAGCCGGCCAAGTCCCGGCTGTTTTGTCATCAATGACGCATACGAGTGCGGACTCGGATCATCGCTGGCACTGGGTGTCACCGCAGTGCGCCACACGGCCGAGGCCGTGCTGGTCTTGTTGGCAGACCAGCCTCTTGTGACTGTCGGCCACCTGCGGATGCTGTTGGCCGGCTGGCGCGGCGATCCCGGCGTAATCGTCGCCAGCGAATATGCCGGTGCTGCCGGCGTGCCGGCGCTGTTTCCAGCCACCTGTTTCGATCGGTTATGCGCGCTCCGCGGCGACTCTGGCGCGCAGTCGCTACTGCGCGACCCAGGCTATCAAGTGCGGACGATCCGCTTTGCCGACGCCGCGATGGACGTCGACACGCCGGCTGACCTTGTCAGTGCTGAGCGCAACGCTCACAGTTGACCCAGCCCGAATCACCGCTGGCATAGAATTCCTTCTTCCAGATCGGCAGGCGCACCTTGACCTGGTCGATGATATAGCGGCAGGCCTGGAAGGCTTCGTCACGGTGCGGTGATGACACGCCGACCCAAACGGCACAATCGCCAATTTCCAGCAGCCCCTCGCGGTGCACGCACTGTGCGTGCAGGTGCGGAAACTTTTCCGCCGCTTCGGCGAGCACCTTTTCACCCTCGCTGACTGCCAGCGGCTTGTATACCTCGTACTCGAGGCGCAGCACGGTCTCGCCCTCGTTCAGGTTGCGAATCCAGCCTTCAAAGCCGCAGTAGGCCCCGGCTGCGGGATCGAAAAGCTGGCGGCGCAATGCGTCCGGGTCAATCGCGGTGTCGGCTATCCGGATCAAGTCAGCCCCCGGCGACCGGCGGAAACAACAGGACTTCATCCCCGTCACTGACCGGTGATTCCCAGCTAGCCATGACGTCATTGATGGCGACCTTGCAGTGCCCGAGTGGCTCCCCGGAGCCGTGGCGATCACGCGTCGCGAAAAACACGTCCGCTGCCGTCTCAGCTTCGAGTTGCAGTGTCTCCTCGGCAATTCCGGCGTTTTCACGGAACATCGCGAAATACCTGACTGTCAGCGACTTCACGAAACAGCCTCCAGGACGCTTTGCGCGAGATCCGCGGGCGTATTGATATTGTCCAGGGCACGCGGATTGGGTTGCTCCAGCAGGCAGGTCTCCGAACGAATCAATATCTTGCGTGGACAGACGACTCCGGCCTCGACAAACTCGCGCAACAGCGCATCGCTGCCGGCACGGTAGATCGCGCACAGCGGTTCCGGCAATCCGTCGTGGGCACTCTGAAACGCGGTGAACGGCCGCTGGCTGTCGCGATGTCGCAGCAAGTAGTCCAGCGTAGCCCGATCAATGTTCGGCAAGTCGCAGGCGGCGACCAGCCAATCGGCCTGCGGATATTCTTCGAGCGCGGACAGGATGCCGGCCAACGGGCCAATGTCCCGGTAGCGATCAAGGACGAGCGCAAAACGGCTGCGCTCGGGATCATCAGCCTGGTCGTGACGCGCCGAGACAAATACCTCGTCAACGCATTCGCCGAGCAACGCCGCCAGGTACTCGAGCTGGCTGACACCGTCACGGCGCAGCAACGCCTTGTCGCGCCCCATGCGGCGGCTCTTGCCGCCGGCCAGCACCAGGCCGAAAACCGGCTTACCCGACATGTTCGAAATCCTTTTTCCCGCCGGTCTTGGAGAGCAGCCGGGTTTCGCTGATGACGATGTCATGCGACAGGGCCTTGCACATGTCATAGATGGTCAATGCGGCGACGCTCGCACCTGTCAGTGCTTCCATCTCCACACCGGTCTTGTGATGCACACGACAGAAACATTCGACGACGGCCTGCTGACCCTGCACACTGATGTCGATCTTGCAGCTGTCCAGCCCGAGCGGATGGCAGAACGGGATGAGTTCATGCGTTTTCTTGGCCGCCATGACACCGGCAATGATCGCGGTCGCAAACACCGGACCTTTCTTCGCCTGGATTTCGCCGCCATCGAGGACCGCCAGGACGCTGTCCGGCAACAATATCGTGCTGCGGGCGATTGCCGTCCGCTCGGTCACGGACTTGTCGCCGACGTCCACCATTGTCGGTTTTCCGGCCGCATCAACATGACTCAATTTGCCCATCTATCCACCTATCCTGTACATCTCGACCTTGCTCTGCGCATGCGCCTCGGCAACGTCGACACGCCGCAGCTCACTGTAGCGATCTGCCCGCTGTAGCCATATACGCGACAGAATATCGCTGAGATCGCTGTCGTCGGCGCCGTTGCGCAACGGACCTCGCAGGTCCGTGCCCTGGGTTGCGAACAGGCAAGTATAAAGCACGCCGTCGGCCGACAGGCGTGCCCGGCTGCAGCTACCGCAAAACGGCGCGGTAACCGAGGATATGAAGCCAATCTCGCCCTGGCCGTCCAGGTACCGGTAGCGTCGGGCCACTTCACCCGGATAATTTCGCTCGACCGGCTCCACGGGCCAGCGCGCCTGTACATGACCAAGGATTTCCCGTGACGGCACGACCTGCTCCATGCGCCAGCCATTGCGATTGCCAACGTCCATGAATTCGATCAGGCGAACGATATGGCCGGTGCCCCGGAAGTGCTCGAGGAGATCGAGCACCGTGTGATCATTGACACCCCGTTGGACAACGACATTGATCTTGATCGGGTCGAGCCCGGCCTGCTCGGCTGCCGCGATACCCTCGAGCACCTGCGCAAGGTCACCGCGGCCACCACTCATCGCCTTGAAGACGGCCGGGTCGAGACTGTCGAGGCTGATTGTCACGCGATCGAGACCCGCCTCGTGCAGCGAGCGGGCCTGCGGCGCGAGCAACATCGCGTTGGTGGTCAATGCCAGGTCCTCGACGCCAGGGACCGCGGCAATGCCCGCTACCAGTTCTGCAATATGTTTGTCGAGCAGCGGCTCTCCGCCGGTCAACCGAATCTTGGATACGCCCAGGCTGGTGGCGACGCGCACGATTTTGAGTATCTCGTCGTAAGTCAGGCGCTGCGATTTCCTGAGAAATTCATAGTCCGCGTGAAACTCCGTCGCCGGCATGCAGTACGGACAACGAAAATTGCAACGATCGAGCAAGGAAATCCTCAGGTCGTGTAGCGGTCTGCCAAGTGCATCTTCTGTCATGCCGCTATTCTGCCCGATCTGGCATCGTTGTTCTTTATTTTGCCGTCGCTATGCTGCATCCTTTTCGACAGGTTCGCCAGCATCAGAGAAATCCATGCACGTTTCATTGACACCTGAAGAGTCAGCCTTTCGCGACGAAGTCCGTGCATTTTTCCGCGACGAAGTTCCCCGGGACATCCACGACAAGCAGGCCCGGCACATCGCACTCGAACCCGAAGACCAGGTGCGTTTCCAGAAAATCCTGTACGAAAAAGGCTGGGCTGCACCGAACTGGCCGGTTGAGCACGGTGGCACCGGCTGGACGCTGGTGCAGAAGCACATCTTCGAAACGGAGATGGCGAATTCGAACATGCCGAGAATCGTTCCATTCGGCCTCGGCATGGTTGGTCCGGTGATTTACAGTTTCGGCAACGATGAGCAGAAACAGCGCTTTCTCCCCGACATCCTGCAGAGCAACGTCTGGTGGTGCCAGGGATATTCCGAGCCTGGATCCGGCTCGGACCTGGCTTCGCTTAAAACCCGTGCCGAGCTGGACGGCGATGAATATGTCGTCAACGGCACCAAGATCTGGACGACCCTGGCGCAGTATGCAGACTGGATCTTTTGTCTTGTGCGGACGTCGACGGGCACTGCCCGCAAGCAGGAAGGTATCAGCTTCCTGCTGATCGACATGCAGACGCCGGGCGTTTCGGTCAAACCCATCATCACGATCGACGGCTCCCACGAAGTCAACGAAGTTCACTTCGAGAACGTGCGGGTGCCGGCCGCCAACCTGGTAGGCGAGGAAGGCAAGGGCTGGACCTACGGCAAGGTGCTGTTGCAGCACGAACGGACGGGCACAGCCGGGGTCGCGCGGACACAATACCGGTTACGACAGTTGCGTGACCAGGCCGGGCAGTCGGTTCGCGGCAGCGAACCCCTGTGCAAGGACCGCAATTTCATGCGCAGGATTGCCGCGGTCGAAGTTGAACTGAAAGCGCTGGAGTACACCGAACTTCGCACGCTGGCCGCTGTATCGGCCGGCAAGGCGCCCGGGGCCGAATCGTCAATTCTCAAGTTCAAGGGCACAGAACTGCAACAGGCGGTTGACGAGTTGTTTGTCGAGGCGGCCGGCTACTACGCACTGCCATACGTGCCCGAGCAGTACGCCCCGGGCTTTCCCGACGACCAGCGCATCGGCGCCGGCACCGAGACCGATAGCGCCTCACACTATTTCAATTTCCGCAAAGCTTCGATCTATGGCGGGTCCAACGAGATCCAGAAGAACATCGTCGCCAAGCACGTATTGGGACTGTAGACGAGCTCATGGATTTTTCACTTTCCGAGTTCCAGGGAATGCTGGCCGACAGCGTCGGCAAGTTCGTTGACAATGAATACTCGTTCGCCAGGCGGATGGCGAACGCCGACAGCAGCACCGGCTACGGCGAGGACACCTGGGCCAGTTTCTGTGAATTGGGATGGACGGCGTTGCCATTTCCGGAAGCTGATGGCGGACTGGACGGCGGCCCACTGGAAACAATGTTGCTGATGCAGCAATTCGGCCGCGGTCTCGTCGTCGAACCCTATCTCGCAAACATCGTGCTGGCCGGCGGCGTACTATGCCGCGCGGCAAACGCGGCACAGAAAGCCCGGTGGTTGCAGCCGATCATTGCGGGCGACCTGCAGGCAGCGCTGGCTATTGCCGAGCCCCAGAATCGCTACGACCACGCCGCTGTCGAAACCCGCGCGGTACGCGACGGCGACACCTGGGTGATCGATGGCAAAAAGAGCGTGGTCTTCAATGGTGGCAACGCGGACCTGTTTGTAATTCCTGCAGAAAGTGACGGCATTTCGCTGTTCGCCCTGGCCAGCGATACGCCCGGTATCGACGTCCAGCGTTACCGGACCGTTGACGGCAGCACGGCCGCAGATATAACACTCTCGGGCGTCCGCGTTGACGACGGTGCCCTGCTTGGCGCCGCCGGCGAAGGTCTTGCCACGTTCGACGCTGTCATTGACGACGCGATTCTTGCTGTTGCCGCGGAAGCAGTCGGCATCATGCAGGCACTGACGGACAAGACGGTCGAATACTGCAAGAACCGGGTGCAGTTCGGCGTGCCGATCGGCAGTTTCCAGGCATTGCAGCACCGCATGGTCGACATGCTGACGGCCAGCGAGCAAAGCTACTCGCTGTTGTTGTGGGCGACGATGGCCTGCGCTGACAGGACCGACGAAGCAAAACGCGCTGTCAGTGCCATCAAGTACCAGGTTGGCACAGCCGGCAAACTGGTCGGGCAGGAGGCGATCCAGTTACACGGCGGCATGGGGATGAGCTGGGAGGTCGATGTCGGCCACTACTTCAAGCGACTGACCGTCATCGGGCAGATTCTCGGCAATGCCGACTGGCACCTGGACAGGCTGCTCGACTAGGCAGTACCTGGCCGGTGGCTACGGCGGTGCCGCGCGGCTATGCCATCGCCTGTTTTTCGATTTTCGCCCAGGAATCGCGCAGTGTGATGATTCGGTTTAACACCGGCTTCGCTGCACTGTGGTCGGCCGAATCAACGCAGAAATAGCCCACGCGCTCGAACTGCACCGGCTCACCGACCGCGAGGTCCGCAAGGGCAGGCTCCAGCATCGCCGTTACGGTTGTCAGGGACTGTGGATTCAGTTCCTGCATGAAGTCTTCGGCGGAATTCGGGTCCGGGCTGGCAAACAGGCGATCGTACAGGCGTACTTCGGCGGGCACAGCATGTGCAGCGGAAACCCAGTGGATCGTACCCTTGACCTTGCGATCGCTCGTACCCGTGCCACTCCGCGTATCCGGATCATAGGAGCATCGGAGCTCGGTGATCTCGCCGCTCGCGTCCCTGATCACCTCATCGCAGCGAATGATATAGCCGTTGCGCAAACGCACCTCACCGCCGGGCTTCAGGCGGAAGAACTTGCGCGGCGCGTCTTCCATGAAGTCGTCCCGCTCAATGTACAACTCGCCCGAGAACGGAACCGCGCGTTCCCCGAGCTCGGGCCGGTTCGGATGATTGCTCGCCTGCATCATCTCCACCTGCCCTTCCGGGTAGTTGGTCAACACGACCTTGAGCGGGTGAATGACGCCCATGCGCCGTTCCGCCACGTCACCAAGCACCTCGCGAACGCAGGTTTCGAAAGCAGCCATCTCGATCAGCTTGTCTTTCTTGGTGACACCGCCGCGCCTGACGAATTCGCGCAACGCCTCGGCCGGGTACCCACGTCGTCGCATACCGGCAATCGTCGGCATGCGCGGGTCATCCCAGCCGGTCACCGTACCGTCCTCAACCAGCGCATTGAGGCGTCGCTTGCTGGTGATCGCATAGGCAAGATTCAGGCGCGAAAACTCGATCTGCCGGGGTCGGTGCTCGGGCTGCAACCGGTCCAGCAGCCAGTCGTATAACGGCCGGTGATCCTCGAACTCGAGGGTGCAAAGCGAATGCGTAATGTGCTCCAGCGCGTCCGACATCGTATGCGCAAAATCGTACATCGGGTAGATACACCACTTGTCGCCCGTATGCTGGTGACTGACGTGGCGGATGCGATACAGCGCCGGGTCGCGCAGGTTCATGTTCGGCGAAGCCATGTCGATCTTCGCGCGCAAAAGGTGTGCGCCATCGGCAAACTCCCCGTCACGCATGCGGCGAAACAGGTCCAGGTTCTCGTCGATCGACCGGTCCCGGTACGGGCTGTTTTTGCCGGCTTCGGTCAGCGTGCCGCGGTACTCGCGAATTTCCTCGGCGCTGAGACTGTCGACATAAGCGGCGCCCGTCTCGATCAGCTGTTCGGCGAATGCGTACAACTGGTCGAAGTAGTCGGACGCGTGCGTCAGGCGGTCCTCCCAGTCAAAACCCAGCCACTTGACGTCACGCTCAATGGCCTGCACGTACTCCTCGCTTTCCTTACCCGGGTTCGTGTCGTCAAAGCGCAGGAATGTCAGTCCGCCGGTTTCCTCGGCGACGCCAAAATTCAGGCAGATCGACATGACATGACCGATATGCAGGTAGCCGTTGGGCTCGGGCGGAAACCGGGTCACTATCCGGTCATGTTTGCCGGATTCGAGATCGTCGTGAATGATCTGGCGAATGAAATCGCGCGGAGTTGCGTCACTCATGTTTGCTGTGTGGCCGTCTAAAGGAGCGCTATTCTACGCACTTTGCTGCGCGGTTCGACAGTTCTTGCACAGCCCGTCGATTTCCAGCATCTGCCGGGTTGCTTCAAATCCGTGCTCCCGTGCGGTGTCCCGGACCAGCTCCTCGATCCCG
>JAUIDP010000018.1 GCA_030429005.1 Gammaproteobacteria bacterium
GCAGGCATTGGCACCGCCACCAACGATCGGGTTGTACGACATGCACGCGTCGTTGCGGCGAAACTCGCTGGCGAACTCGGCTTCAACTTCGTATTCGTACAGGCCCGGACGCACGGCGCGCATCGCCGCCTTGTGCGCCTTGACCGCAACTTTTGCCGCTTTGCGCATCGCGGAGATTTCGGCACGACTCTTGTACAGGCGCATGTCATGCAACAGGTGGTCCAGTGCAACGTATTCCTGCGGTGTGTGCACGCCGCGCAGCTCGCGCGAGCGCAGCGAGTTGATCCACTCGGCAATGCGGGCATCGAACTCGGAATACTGGCCCATCGTGTAATAGACCCGGCTGCAGTTTTCCATGACGCCCGGCAGGATGTCGTCGATGTCATCGATGGGAAAGGCATCGTCGGCACCGTAGTCACGAATCGCACCGTCCGGGCCGGCACGGCTGCCGTCCCAGAGCTCCTTCTCCGGATCGCGCTCCCTGCAGAACAGCAGGAACTCGCCCTGGTCGCGTTCGGGCGCCAGCACCATGACTGCATCGGGCTCGGCGAAGCCGGTGAGATAGTAAAAGTCGCTGTCCTGGCGGTAGCGATACTCCACGTCGCGGCTGCGCAGCCGTACCGGCGCAGCCGGTTGGATGACGATGCCGCCGGCACCCACCATCGCCATCAGTTGCTTGCGGCGACGGGCAAATTCCTTGCTGTTCATTGTTGAGTCGAACTCAGTTTAATCAGTGTCAGGTCAAATACTGTCAATGCACCGCGTCGGCGGCAGGCTCGCCGGCCGGCCGGCGCAGGTCGGCCAGTTCCTCGTAGGCAAGCTGTGCGGCGACCCGTACATACTCCACCAGCTCCGCATACGCTGCTTCGTCAGACTCTTCGTCGCAGTCCTCGTCGACGGCCGCACGCGTAATCTGCAACAGGTCACGAATGATGTCGGCGAGCGGCTCCGCCTTGAGGCGCTCGCGCAATTCATCGCCATGCTCACCGGCGACGAGGCCGTGCAGAAAACCCTCGCACCAGTGTGCCAGTGCCGTCGCCCGAATCGCTGTCGGGTCGTCCTCGTCCGGCAGGAGCGGCGTAAAGGCCGACAGGCGTTCAGCGAACTGGCGGTAGGTCGTTTCGAACAGGGTGCCGAGCAGTGACTCGCACTCGGCACGCAGCGCGTTTGCCGGATCGGTGCCTTCCAGCACCTGCGACAACCAGTCGAAGCCGCTGTCCGCGCCGTGTATTGCCAGCCTGCCGGCAAGCAGGCCGTGCGCCTGGGACGCGTCCCACGTCGAACCGGAGCGCCGCAGGGCGTCGTCCATGGTGTCGTGGCCTATCCTCTCTTCCATCGCGTTGATTTCCAAAATAATCCTTGCAGCGGCAATGATCCCATGTATCGGCAGCGCTGGCCATGTCGGTCATAACGCCGAAAAAGGCGATTGATTCTGCCGTAGCGCCTGTCTATATTGGATTCATGGCAGACAATATTAATGCAACGTTTGAGCATGAGCTGAAACGCCTCGAGAAGCGGGTCGATGCACTGGTCAGTGTCTGCGACCAGCTTCAGGATGAAAACAAGTCACTGAAACAGCGCCAGGATGTCCTGACATCGGAGCGCGCCAGCCTGCTGCAAAAGAACGAGCAGGTGCGTGCCCGGGTGGAAGCGATGATCGGGCGACTGAAAGCGATGGAACAGGGATCCTAAGCATGATGAACGATTCGACTACCCAGGTCAGTGTCCGCATTCTGGACAAGGAGTATCAGGTAGCATGCCCGGCGAGCGAACGTACCGACCTGCTGGACTCGGCAGAAGTACTGAACGCCAAGATGAAGGAAATTCGGGACAGCGGCCGCATTGTCGGGCTGGATCGAATTGCCGTAATGGCCGCTTTGAACATGGCCAACGACCTGTTACACGCACAGGCTCGGGATCGCCTCCTGGAAGGCGACTTCAGTTCACGTCTCAAACTTATATCCGATCGCGTCGAAAACGCCCTTGGTGGATCCCAGCAACTGGATCTTTGACGCGGCCGGCTGGTCAAAAGAGTTGGCGCCTCCTGCAGTGTTCGATGCTGACCTGGAAACCTTTCGACCCTAACGTTTTACCTCGGGGTCGTGTTCTGTCGGCAACATGTGAGCAGGGCCGCAATTGCGGTAAGCCTGTTGTTGCCACGGCTGACCCCACCTGTTGCTCCGGTTCGAGAGCGACGGTCAAAAACGGCACAGGCGGGAGGCGCTCTTTTTGAACTCGACGCAACGCAGTAGCGCACTGCATGCGCGGCGCTCGATGACCGAAGAAGAGCGCCTGGTGGCCAGCGCCACGATCTCCCGACGCATCCTCCGTTCACGAGTTTTCTTCGCAGCCCGGTCTGTCGCCTGCTACTTGCCGATGGCAGACGAAGTTGACCCAAGGGAAATAATCGCGCGCGGCTGGCGCGCAAATAAGCGCATTTTTTGTCCGGTAATGGAAAAAAACGGTGCAATGTTGTTTCGCGAGTTACGCCCGGATTCCACCTTGCTAAGGAACAAATTCGGCCTGTGGGAGCCTGTCGACGGCGAAGAAATTCCGCCACGACGACTCGACCTGGTGATCACTCCCGTTGTCGCATTTGACCGACACTGCAATCGAATAGGTATGGGCGGAGGTTACTTCGATCGTTGTTTTTCGTTTCTCCGGCATCGTCGATCGTGGATTGCGCCGAAGCTGCTCGGCGTCGCGTTTGCTTGCCAGGAAGTTGCAAAAATCTCACCAAACCCTTGGGACATACGGCTTTACGCGGTTTACAGCGACAAGTGAGCCTGGATTAACACGGCCGCAGTCCTGCCTCGTGAACAACCATCGTTGTAAAAATTTGCTCCCTTGCGTGGCGAAAAAACGTTTCGATGAATTTAGCAGCGGTTAAAAAACCGGGTCGCAAAACAAGGTTGTGGAAGCAAAATCCGTGGGCGAACTTGTCGCCCTAAAACCGCGTGCAAATCCGGCTGGATGCAGTTCGATTTTTGCACGTGGCAACAAGCACTTTTTCCCGATTTTGATAGTGTTAAACACGTCACTCTACTCGCTGGATTTTTTGTTTCCGTTGTATATACTCAGCTCCGGGTACCCGACACGGAGAAATACTGATGGCTACTAAGAAGAAGTCCAAGAAGAAAGCGTCGAAGCGCAAAGCTGCGCCGAAACGCAAAGCAACAAAGAAGAAGGCAACAAAACGCAAGACGAAGAGAAAGGTCGCAAAGAAAGCGACAAAGAAGAAGGTAACTCGCAAGAAAGCGAAGAAGAAGGCTAAAAAGAAAGTAGCCAAGCGGAAGGCGAAAAAGAAAGTCGCCAAACGCAAAGCCAAGAAGAAGGCTAAAAAGAAGGTAGCGAAACGCAAGGCGAAGAAGAAAGTAGCCAAGCGTAAAGCCAAGAAGAAGGCGAAAAAGAAAGTCGCCAAGCGGAAGGCCAAGAAAAAAGCTACCAAGCGGAAAGCGAAGAAAAAGGCTAAGAAGAAAGTAGCCAAGCGGAAGACGAAGAAAAAGGCTACCAAGCGGAAAGCGAAGAAAAAGGCCAAGAAGGTCGTACGGAAGGCTAAGAAGAAAGCCAGTAAGGCCAGGAAAAAATCTTCTCGCCGCAAGTAATGCTTAGTCTTGAACCGCGAAGAAGCTAGTTCTTTTTCCAAGTACAACGAAAGTGCCCGCGTCAGCGGGCACTTTTGTATGTAAGATATGTCACCCATATGGATGCGCTGCAGAAAAAACGCAAGGCCGCTGAGGCAGCCCTTGCATTTATCGAGCCCGGCACGAAACTCGGCGTAGGCACAGGCTCCACCGTCAATTGCCTGATCGATTTGCTGCCGAGCGTCCGCTCCAATATTGAAGCAATTGTGTCCAGTTCGAGGGCATCCACGGAGCTACTCGAGAACGAGGGCTTCGAGGTTTCGACTCTGAATGAAACCGGGGACCTCGACCTTTACATCGATGGCGCCGACGAATCGAACAAGCGCCTGCAGCTGATCAAGGGCGGTGGCGGCGCGCTGACCCGAGAGAAGATCGTTGCAGGCGCCAGTCGTCGCTTTGTCTGCATCGTCGACGACTCCAAACTGGTTGGTATGCTGGGCAGCTTTCCACTCCCTCTCGAAGTCATCCCGATGGCCCAGTCATTCGTGGCGCGGCGGCTGCTGAAGATGCGGGCGCAACCAGTCTGGCGCGAGGGATTTGTGACCGATAACGGCAACCATATCCTCGATATCCATGACCTTGCCATACCGAACCCGCTGGAAATGGAGTCCCGGCTCAACGAGATACCGGGTGTTGTCACAGTCGGCATTTTTGCCCGACGCCCGGCGGATGTACTGCTCGTCGCCGGTGACTCCGGTGTCCGGGAGATGCGTGTTTAGATGCCATTCAATCTCGAACAATTCGTTTCTGACTGCGGCAAGGCCACCGCCGATCACGCCCCGACCAAAGCCGTACGCGAGATACTGGCCGCTGCGGTCGAAAATCCGCAGGCCATCCTCGACGAACTGGGCACGCCGACCCGAGGCGAGGTCCAGCGCCTGTTCGTATCTGACGAGTTGACCGTCATCAATGTTATCTGGGCACCCGGGATGATCCTGATGCCGCACAACCACAACATGTGGGCGGTGATCGGCGTGTACGGCGGGCGTGAAGACAATATTTTCTGGCGCCGCTGCAAGGATGACCCCAACGGCATGATCGAGGCAGCCGGAGCGAAGTCTATCGGGCCGAAGGAGGTCCGGCCGCTCGGTGACGACGTCATACATTCCGTCAGTAACCCGACCAGCAAGTTCACCGCAGCGATTCACGTCTACGGTGGCGATTTCTTCGCCCAGGAACGCAGTGAATGGGACCCGGAAAGCCTGTACGAGTACCCCTACGATATCGACAAGAACATGGCCCTGTTTGAAAAGGCGAACAGCAAGTCGGAGCCATAAAATCATCCAAAAAAAACGGGCCCCGATGGGGCCCGTTTCTTTTTGGCTGGGGGACCAGGATTCGAACCTGGGTTGGCGGAGTCAGAGTCCGCAGTCCTACCGCTAGACGATCCCCCAAATCCGGGCGGCGGTCGCGCGTAATTAGCGCTTCGAGTACTGCGTCGAGCGACGGGCTTTACGCAGTCCGACTTTCTTGCGTTCGACCTCACGCGCATCGCGGGTGACGTAGCCAGCTTTGCGCAATGCAGCACGCATGGTTTCATCGTACTGCATCAATGCACGGGTCAGGCCGTGGCGAATCGCGCCTGCCTGGCCGGTGGTGCCACCACCCTTGACCGTCACATTGACATCAAACTTTTCGGTCAGGTTCATCAGCTCAAGCGGCTGGCGCACGATCATGCTCGCCGTCTTGCGGCCGAAGAACACGTCCAGCGGACGCTTGTTCACGGTGATCGAGCCAGAGCCGGGCTTCAGGAAGACGCGCGCGGTCGACGACTTGCGGCGGCCGGTTCCATAAAATTGTGTATCAGTCATTTACTTGCCTCTGGTCCAGGACGCTGCCGTCTCAGACATCAATTTCCAGTGTGATCGGCTGCTGTGCAGCATGGCCATGCTCCGGACCCTTGTACACCTTCAGTTTCTTGAACATCTGGCGCCCCAGCGGCCCTTTCGGCAGCATGCCCTTGACCGCACCTTCGATGACGCGCTCCGGCGCTTTGGCCAGCTGCTTCTCGAGCGAAATCGACTTCAGGTGACCGACGTAGCCGGTGTGGTGGTGATAGATCTTGTCCTTGAGCTTGTTGCCCGAAACACGGATCTTCTCGGCGTTGACGACGACAATATAGTCGCCGGTGTCGACGTGCGGCGTATACTCAGGCTTGTGCTTGCCACGCAGGCGCCGGGCGATCTCCGTAGACAGTCGACCCAGCGTCTTGCCGGTCGCATCGACGACGAACCAGTCACGCCGAACCTCCGCCGGCTTTGCAGAAAACGTATTCATTATCTCTTCCGTAGGGAATTCATCTTAAATCAGGCCACTACCTGCCGGAGGGCCGAAAGGCGCGAAATTCTACTGTAGGGGCCGCCCAGATGCAAACAATCGGGCAGATTTCGGAGAAAAAAAAGCGCCCGAATTCGGGCGCTTTTTCTCTTTGCATTTCAGTAGCTTATGGTTTAACAGCCGGATTAGAAGGCATATTCGAGCGACAGGGCCGTGAATGTATCCGTCTTCTCGGTGCCTGCCGGCACGTCCGAGTTGTTCTTGATCGTGTACGAGGCGACCAGGGCGAGGTCCCCAACCAGCGTCGCGCTGATCGCTGTTTTGGACATCGTGTAGGTGTTTTCGTCACCGGCTTCGACCAGCAGGTCCTGCGTGAACTCGGCCGTATCACTGAGCTGCCACTTGTAATACAGGCCACCGGTCAGGATGGTTTCGCTCTCGTCCGTGCCGTCCGCCAGCTCGGATTGCCGGGCACCGAAGCCGAGCTCGCCGTTCAGCGTGTGCCGCTCGGTATCGATCAGGCGATGGCCATAACCGACGGTCTGTGAGAACTGCGTGTCGTAGCCGCTGAAACGATCTTTTCGCCAGTCCAGTCGCCCGAACAGGAAGTTGTACTCGGTCAGCTGGCGCTCACTCTTCCAGCCAGCCGTAAAGGCTTCCGCCGTTGTGTCGTTGTCCTCGCTGGCCTTGATCGCCGAGGCATTGAACATGTGTGTCCATTTGTCCGCGACGTACTGGATCTCGAACGCACCGCCCATGTTGGTGGTATCGGTATTACCCGAAGTACCAAGGTAACTGAGACGCGCTTTACCAGACCACGGACCTTCCGGACCGGTGTCCTCCTCGACGTCGTGCGCCCAGCTCGGCGCAGCCAGCGACAACAGGCTGACGACGATTAAAATTCTGCTTAGATTCATTTTAAGTCTCCCGAATTCGGCCGCGGAGTATACGGGTTTTTTTTCGCAAGGCGAATTTTTGCCACTCGGTATGAACTACCCGCTAACGGCCACGTTGGTATAATCCTCAAGATGCATGACAGGCACCTCACTCCGCTCGACAGGTTCCTCGCGGGACTGTCGGATGCGCTCGCAACCGCGGCGGCTCCAACGAGCCGGCCGGCACGCGAAAACCCGGCAGCAGGGATTGAAGAGGCTGACCTCGATGCCAGTGCCCGGCAGCATGCCGCCGGGCTCATGCGCGTCAATCATGCCGGCGAGATCGCGGCGCAGGGTCTTTACCAGGGACACGCGGCAGTTGCCCGCGAGGAGAATCTCAGGGAACAAATGCGCCAGTCGGCCGACGAGGAGTTCGATCACCTGGCCTGGTGCGAGCAACGTCTCAACGAACTCGACGCGAAACCCAGCAAATTGAACCCGCTCTGGTATGCCGGCTCATTTGCCATCGGAGCGGCGAGCGGACTGCTGGGCGACAAGTGGAGTCTCGGCTTTATCGAAGAGACAGAACGGCAGGTTTGCGAGCACCTCGGCGGCCACCTGCAACGCCTGCCCGAAGCGGATGCACGCAGCCGCGCGATCGTCCGGCAAATGCGTGACGAAGAGCAGGAGCACGGCGAGAAAGCCGCGGCAGCGGGTGCGGCCGAGCTGCCACGGCCGATAAAGGATTTGATGCGACTCACATCGAAGGTGATGACCGGCACTGCCTATCGCCTTTAAATCAGACAAATCACGGACTTAGCTTGCCCTTCAGGGCTATCTGTATTAAAAGAGGTTGCGCAGCCGCGTAGAGGAAACCACCGAATGCAAACAACAGCAAAAACCCTGAGCGATGTACCGGCGATTAACCGATTCTTGAGCTACTGCCGCGTGCGTACTGTGCCGTCGAAGACGGTCATGATTCACGCCGGCGACCTGCCGGATGTCCTGTACTACATTGTCGATGGCTCCGTCGAAGTCATGATCGAAGACGAGGACGGCAATGAGATGGTGCTTGCCTACCTGAACAAGGGACAGTTCTTCGGCGAAATGGGCCTGTTCTATGAACAGCCGACGCGCAGCGCTTGGGTACGCACCCGTACCGAATGCGAAATTGCCGAAATGACCTATCCGCGTTTTCGCCAGATTGCCAGCGAAAGTCCCGGCCTGGTGTTCGAGCTCGCGACACAACTGGCAACCCGGCTGGACCGCACGAACCGCAAGCTCGGCGACCTCGCGTTCGTCGATGTCACCGGGCGGGTAGCACACGCGATCATGGATCTTTGTAATGAGCCGGACGCAATGACCCACCCGGACGGCATGCAAATCAAGGTAAGCCGGCAGGAACTCAGCCGCCTGGTCGGCTGCTCACGCGAAATGGCCGGCCGTGTACTGAAGGTCCTGGAAGAACAGGGCCTGGTCACAGCCAGCGGCAAGACCATCGTCGTCTACGGCGCCCGCCCCAACCGCAAACACTAATAAAAGCCGTGACAGTTACTACTTACACCTTTTTCGAGCTTACGAAAAAGGTGTAAGTAGTAACTGTCACGGCTTTTTGGTGAGTTGTGATCTCATTGCGGCGATGGTTGCTTCGTAGTCCTCGCTGCCGAAGATTGCCGAGCCGGCGACGAAGGTGTCTGCGCCCGCTGCTGCGATTTCCCCGATGTTGTCGACTTTGACGCCGCCGTCGATCTCGAGGCGAATCTCGTACCCGCTCGCATCAATCATCGCACGCGCTGCTCGCAACTTCTCGAGCGCCGAGCGAATGAACTTCTGCCCGCCAAAGCCCGGGTTGACCGACATGACCAGGACCATGTCGACCTTGTCCATCACATGCTCCAGGCAGTGCAGCGGCGTCGCCGGGTTAAAGACCAGGCCGGCCTTGCAGCCCTCGTCACGAATCAACGCCAGCGACCGGTCGATATGCGGGCTGGCTTCCGGGTGAAAGGTGATATAGCTGGCCCCTGCCCTGGCAAAATCCGGGATTATCCGGTCCACCGGCTCAACCATCAGGTGCACATCGATCGGCGCTTCGATGCCAAAGTTCCTCAGCGCTTCGCAAATCAGCGGCCCAATCGTCAGGTTGGGGACGTAGTGATTGTCCATGACATCGAAGTGCACCATGTCAGCACCGGCATCGAGTACTGCACGCACGTCGTCGCCCAAGCGTGCGAAGTCGGCGGATAGTATTGAAGGTGCAATAAGTGGCGTCACTGTCAGTCCCCGAAATTTTACGCAAATGTACCTGAGCCGGCCGGCACTAGCGAATTGAACGCCGCGCTTTCAGCATTTCGTAAGCGCTGCGGATGTCTTTCGTCCGCTGCTCCGCAGCCGCAACTTCCTCGGCGCCCGGATTATTTGCTGCAATCTTGTCGGGGTGGTTCCGGCTCATCAGGCGCCGGTACGCCTGCTTGACTTCTGCATTGCTTGCAGACGTTTCAACGCCCAGGGTTGCGTAGGCATGCCGCACACGACTTGCGTCGGCATTTCCTTCCGGCGAGTGCCGGAAGCCCTTCTGCGCACGCAGCATGGCCTCGAGTTGAGCAAGCTCCACCCGGCCGATGTCGAATTCCTGGCACATGGTCCACAACAGCGCCCTTTCGTGCTGGCTGACCCTGTCCTTCGACAGGACCACTTCGAGTACCAGCCGCATAAACAGCTGTCGCAGCTCGGGGTTGCGCGCAGCGCTTCGGCGCACTTCTCGCATGCTGGATTGCAGCGGAAAGTCGGCACGCTTGCCTTCGTCGAACCAGTGCATGGCACTGCGCACCTTCGCGGGACCAAGACTTAGTCGATGCATGATGGCGCGGGTCGCGCGAATCTCGTTCTCGCTGACGCGGCCGTCGGACTTCGCCAGGTGACCGAGCGCCTGGAATAACGGCCGGACGAATGCTTCGGGCAACCGGGCAGCGGCCTTGTCCTGCGTTTCGAAATCACGCGAGCGCGCTGTGAATCCCCGATCGAACTGGTGACCAAGCAACAGGCCGAGCAACATGAACAACGGCTTCAGCGTTGCCGCCCCGGCCAGCGTGCCTATGATTTTGCCCCAGTACAATCGAGCGCCTCGCGATAAACCGTTGCGTAATCCTATCGCAACGGTAATCATCCGTGTCATGAATTCTGACGCAGCGCTTTTCTACTCCGAAATTCCCGAGCTCGAGCTGCTGAGCCGGGGCAAGGTTCGCGACATTTACAGCGTCGACGATCAACACCTGCTGATCGTCACCAGCGACCGGTTATCGGCCTACGACGTCGTCCTGCCGGACCCGATACCCGGCAAGGGCAGCGTGTTGACCCGCATCTCGCTGCGCTGGTTCGACATGATGCAGGACCTGGTCGCCAACCAGCTGACCGAACTCACGGTTGCCGATGTCATTGCCGATACCGCACTCGCTGCAGGCTTGCAGGACCGCGCCCTGGTCGTGAAAAGGTTGCAGCCACTGCCGATCGAAGCAGTCGTGCGCGGTTACCTCATTGGCTCCGGCTGGCGCGACTACCAGGAAAGCGGCCAGACTTCGGGCATCGTTCTGCCGGACGGCATGCAGCAGGCGGAGCGACTGCCACACACGATGTTTACGCCAGCCTCCAAGGCAGCGGCCGGCGACCACGATGAGAATATCAGTTTCGAAGATGTCGTCGACCTGATCGGTACGGACAGGGCCGGCGAAGTCCGCGATCTCGCCATACGCATCTATGAGCGCGCGGCAGCCTATGCCCGGGATAGGGGCATCGTCATCGCCGACACCAAGTTCGAGTTCGGCCTGGACAAGGACGGCAAGCTGCACCTGATCGACGAAGTCCTGACACCCGACTCATCGCGATTCTGGCCGATGGACGAATACCGGCCAGGCATCAGCCCGCCCAGTTTCGACAAGCAATTCGTGCGTGACTATCTCGACACGCTGGACTGGGACCGCACTGCCCCCGGGCCAACGCTGCCAGCGGAAATCCTCGAAAGGACAGCCGCGAAGTACGAGGAAGCCTGCACGCGCCTGTTTGGCTGACCGGGCAGCCGAATCCGATAGCCTGTAATATCGCCCCATGATCGCCAGACTGCGACAACGCTTCGACAAGCTGGTATGGACGAATCAGCTGCATGCCTACGGCCTGCCTGGCCGCATACTAACGAATGTCCTGCGATATCTCGTCGCCCTGATCCGCGACATGTTTGCCGGTGGCCTGATGATGCGCTCGATGAGCCTGGTCTATACGACACTGCTGTCGATCGTGCCGTTGCTCGCTTTCAGTTTCGCAGTCTTCAAGGCCTTCGGCGGCGAAGATGCACTGGAGCCCGTACTCAACTGGTGGTTCGAAACAATGGGTGCCCAGGGCGCCGAGATGTCTCACCAGGTCATCGCGCTGGTGCAAAACGTCAAGGTCGGCGCACTCGGCGGCATCAGCCTGGCTTTCTTCATCTACACCGCCGTTTCGATGGTGCAGAAAATCGAGGAGAGTTTTAACTACGTCTGGCATGTCGCCAAGCGCATGAACTTTGCGCGCCGCATGATCGAGTATCTCGTCGTGCTGCTGGTCGGACCGGTACTCGTGATCATTGCGATCGGCATGATTGCCTCGCTGAAGAGCAATACGATCGTGCAGTGGCTGCTGCACTTCGAGTTCCTGGGCCCTATCGTCGTCGCCACCAGCAAGATGACGCCCTACCTGCTGGTCACCGGCGTATTCACGTTCCTGTACGTCTACATGCCCAACACCCGGGTACAGTTTCGTTCCGCCCTTATCGGCGGCCTGGCCGCAGGCTTTTCATGGGCCAGCGTAGGCGTGATCTTTGCAACCTTTGTCGTCTACTCGACGCGCACGCAGCTCATCTACTCCGGTTTTGCCGTCGCGATCACGACGCTGATCTGGCTGTATGTCAACTGGCTGATCCTGCTGATGGGAGCGCAACTCGCTTTCTACCACCAGAATCCGGCCTACCTGCGCATCGGCCGCCGCGAACCGCACCTGTCGAACACGATGCGGGAACGCCTGGCGCTGAACGTCATGTACCTGATCGGTCGGGCGTTTCGCGAAGGCAAGCATGCCGAAACGGTGCAGTCACTCGCCGAGCATATGAAGATACCGTCAGTCACGCTGACGCCGATCATCGCCGGCCTGGAAGAAGACAAGCTGCTCACAACGACCGAGAGCGAGGACCTGGTGCCGGGCCGCGAGCTGTCACGTATGAAGCTCGCCGATGTGCTCGCCGTCGTACGCGATCACGGCGAGACCGGGTCGTACCGCGAACCGAAATGGGAAAAGCTGATCGATAGCCTGGGCGATAAACTGGATGCATCCATCGCGGACGCCGTTGGCGATCGCACGCTCGCCGACCTGCTCGACGAGGGCGACGCCAGGTAGTCAGTCGGTTACGGCAAACGGAATTCGTCGCAGCGCGACCTTGCCGTTGCTCATGACGAACAGGACGTCCTGCAGCGCTTCGATGTGCGTCAGCGGGTTGGCCGGTACGAGAATCAGGTCCGCCTCGTAGCCCGGCACGATGCGGCCGGTCTGGTCCTGCAACTGCAGCAGTTCAGCCGAACTGGTCGTCGCAGCCTGCAAGGCCTCGAAATTACTCAATCCGAGTTGTACGAACCGCGCCACTTCGAGCGCGACTCGGTTCGTCGACTGGTTGTCATAGTAGTTGTCTGCCCCGGTCGCCAGCCTGACACCGATGGCATGCGCCTCGCGGATAGCGTTTTCCAACTGCGGCACCATGTGCTTGCCCCGCAGGCGCAAGACATGATCGTACTGCTCTTCATTCATTTCATCCATCGTGACCCACGTCGGCACGAACCAGGTGCCGCGTTGCTGCATCAATCGCAGCGTTTCGGCCGACAGGTACGTGCCGTGTTCAATGCTGCGTGCACCGGCCAGCACTGCGGCGCGGGCGCCTTCGTCACCGTGCGCATGCACCATGACCGGCAGGTCACGTGCCGCCGCAGCGTCGACGATAATGCGCAGCTGCCGCTCGCTATAAACCTGCTGGCGGGGATCGGTGTCCGGCAGACCGGCGCGCTCGGTACCGCGCGTCTTGATGACGTCGACGCCGCGGTCGGCGTTGATATTGACCAGCAGCTGCAGCTCTTCATCGCTGTCGACCTGCCCTTCTATCGCAACGAGACGCGGGTCGGCCAGCAACGTGTCGTCCAGGTCAGGGGTTACATAGATCCCCGCCGCAACAAAGTCGGGCCCGACGATTCGGCCCGCGCGCACGAGTTCCCGTAAGGCGACATCCTGGAACGCGGTAACGCTTCCGCTGCGCAGCGTCGTCGTGCCGGAAACCAGTGCACGCTGCGCCTGCTCTAAGCTGCTCGCATGCGTGTGCACATCGAACAGGCCGGGCAACAGGTAGTTGCCCTCCATGTCGAGCGTCTCGTAACGAGCGGCGATCCGTGTATCACCATCGACAATCGCTTCGATCCTGCCGTCATCGACAAGGACTGTTACGCCAGCCTGGATGCGATTGTCGATTCCATTGAACAGATTGGCATTGACCAGCGCATACGAACCGCTGTCGGCGACGGCGGCGATACTCGGTGTCAGCAGTGCCAGGGCAATTAACAGTTGTCGTGTCGGCATTCTCATTCCCGTTGTCGGCGGTTATTCACCGTAGTGTTGCAGCCAGTGTGCGGCGGCCTCGTAATCGTCAACCGTGCGCACACGCCAGCCGCGCAGAACACTGGCGTTTTCGTAAAACTCGGCAATCCAGGCCGATGCCGGGTTGCGCGGCCGGATGACGGCGATCAGGCTGCTGCGTGCCATCTGTTTGGCCTCGTAGACTTCGTTCGGTATATCCAGCACATCGATGATCGTTGATTTCGGCGCGATCATCTCGGCCGCGTCGATGATGTACCTGTCGACATTGTTCTGCTTGCCGAATTCGATGCGCGCTTTGGCAGCTGCCTGCAATTCCGGACCGGTGACCAGGCCGTTGAACGTCAGCACCACGATCTGCGCATCGTTGTCCAGGTCCAGCTGCCACACCATATCAGTCGCTCATCAGGTCAATTGCCGGCCACCGTCATCTCTTCTACAAGCAGGGAGCCGCAACGAATGCCGCCGCGCAAGTCCTGGTCATTGCCGATAGCGGCTATGCGCATGTACAGGTCACGCAGGTTGCCTGCGATCGTCACTTCGTGAACCGGAAACCGGATCTCGCCATTCTCGACCCAGTGACCGACCGCTCCGCGTGAATAGTCACCGGTCACCGGGTTTACGCCCTGTCCAATCAACTCCTCGACGACAAGACCCGTGCCCATTTCCCGGACCAGCGACGCCAGCGAGTCGCTGTTGCCCGGAACGATCAGGTTCTGCGTACCGCCCGCATTGGCCGTTGTTTTCAGGCCCAGGTGCCGAGCGGAATAGCTGCTCAGCACATAACCCTGCAGTACGCCATCTGCCACGATATCCCGGTCGTATGTCGCAACCCCTTCGCTGTCATAAACAACACTGGACATACCCTTGGGCAGGTGCGGACGCTCCTGCACCGATACAAACTGCGGGAAGACCTGCTCGCCGGCCGCATCCAGCAGGAAGGATGCGCGCCGGTACTGCGCGCCGCCGGCGATCGCGCCGATTGCGTGACCGATAAATCCGCGTGCCAGTTCCGGCGTGAACAGCACCGGAACCCTGGTCGTCTTGATCTTGCGCGCACCGAGCCGGCTGACGGTGCGCTTCGCCGCAATCTCGCCCACGTGCTGCGCCGACTCGAGGTCAACGGCATCGCGCGCAGCGGTGTAGTAGTAGTCGCGCTGCATCTCACCGTCTTTCTCACCAAGCACCACGCAGCTCAGGCTATGGCTGGACTTCAGGTAGCTGCCAACAAAGCCGTGCGTATTGCCGTAGGCACGCACGCTGCGGTTTGTCGAAACCGTTGCCCCTTCGGAATTGTTGATGCGCGAATCGTAGTTCAATGCGGCCCGCTCGCATTCGATGGCCAGCGCTATCGCATCGGCCGAATCCAGCGCCCACGGATGGTCGAGATCAAGGTCTTTGATCTCCGGGCACATCAGCTCGGCATCGGCGAGACCGGCGTGTTGATCCTTGGCCGTAAAACTGGCAAATGCACAGGCTTTCTGCACGGCCTCGCGGATCGATGCCGGCGACACGTCGGACGTGCTCGCGTTGCCCTTGCAACGGTTCTTGTAAACCGTAATGCCGAGCCCGCGATCATTGGTGAATTCGAGGTTTTCGACTTCGCCGAGCCTGGCAGTTGTCGACAATCCCAGGTCGTGGCTGGCGGCAACCTCGGCCTGGTCGGCTCCCTGTGCAACCGCTTCATCCAGTGCGATGTGCAGCAGCGCTTCGAGTTCTTGCTGACCCAGCGATGCCGTTGTGGCAATGTCGCCCATAAATCAATTCTCTCCAGTCCATTCGCCAACCCCGGGGTAGCTTAGCCGGTGACAATATATAAGCCCAGCAAAAACGCGCGCAAACGCGAGCAACAGGCGCTGCAGCAGCTTGGCGAGCACCTGATTCCGCTGAAGCCCGAGGAACTGGACGCGATGGGGCTCAGCGAGGACTTGCTCGAAGCAGTTCGCGCCGCCGCCCGCATGAAGTCGCGCGAAGCGCTGCGCCGGCAAAAACAACTGATCGGGAAGCTGATGCGCAAGGCAGACGCCGACCTCGTGCGCGCACGACTCGAACAACTTGGCGCCCGCGAACGCGGCGAGAAGCAGTTGTTTGCACGCGCTGAGAAGTGGCGCGATCGATTGCTGCGAGGCGGCTTCGACGCTCTGCAGGAATTCACGGCCGCAACCGGCCACGACGACCAGGAACTTCGAGAACTGCTTCGGCAACTCGATGTCACCGTCAACGAGCGCGCCGAGAAAACGCTGAAGCGGCAAGTTTTCCGGCGCGTGCATGCCATTCTGGTTAAAATCGCGCCATGAATACGGTTGTCGGCATCATCATGGGCTCGCGTTCCGACTGGGACACGATGCAACACGCAAGCAAAACCCTGGAAACACTCGGCATTGGCCACGAAGTCGAAGTCGTGTCTGCGCATCGCACGCCGGACAAACTGTTCGACTACGCGTCCGGCGCAGCGGCTAGAGGGTTACAGATCATCATAGCCGGCGCCGGCGGCGCCGCGCACCTGCCGGGCATGGCCGCGGCCAAGACACGGCTGCCGGTTCTCGGCGTACCGGTGCAATCCAAAGCGCTGAATGGTATGGATTCGCTGCTGTCCATCGCGCAAATGCCGGCGGGAATCCCGGTCGGCACGATGGCTATCGGCAAGGCAGGTGCGGTCAATGCCGCCCTGCTCGCGGCGGCGATGCTCGCCAATCATGACGAGGCGATTGCCGCAGCCCTCGACCAGTACCGCCAGGAGCAGACAGACCGGGTGCTCGGCGACAGCGACCCGAGCCAGTAGACCCCGGTCCGATGCGTATCGGTATCATCGGCGCTGGTCAACTCGGCCAAATGCTTGGCCACGCAGCAGCCGATCTCGGCATGCAGTGTACTTTCGTGGATCCGTCGGAAGCGCCACCGGCAGCCAGCTGCGGTGACGTCATCCAGGCCCCCTTCGACGATGCCACGGCGCTGGCGAAGCTGGCCCGCGCAAGCGACGTGGTGACCTACGAGTTCGAAAATGTCTCCGTTGAGGCGCTGCAGGAAATCCGTGACCGGGTGCCGGTCTATCCGCCGCCGTCTGCCTTGCGGCATGCGCAGGACCGGCTTGCGGAGAAACTGCTGTTCCAGAGCCTGGGCATTCCCTTGCCCGGCTTCCACCCGGTCGACTCACGCGAAGACCTGGACGCCGCGGTGGCAGCCATTGGTTTGCCGATGGTCGTCAAGACCCGGCGTTTTGGCTACGACGGCAAGGGCCAGGTCGTGGTTCGCAACGGCAGTGAACTCGACGCGGCCTGGCAGACGCTCGGCGATGTGCCGTTGATCGCCGAGGCCTGGGTGGAGTTCGATTTCGAAGTATCCGCGATAGGTGCACGTAACACGGCGGGGCAGATCAGCAGCTACCCGCTGACGCGCAATCACCACGAGGACGGCATCCTGCGCACGTCACAGGCGCCGTATGACAACGAGGCGTTGCAGGATCGCGCCGACAGCTACCTGCGCAGCCTGCTGCAAAAACTCGACTATGTCGGGGTACTGGCGCTGGAGCTGTTTGTCGCCGGCGATGCGCTGCTCGCCAATGAATTTGCGCCGCGCGTGCACAACTCGGGCCACTGGACCATCGAGGGTGCGAGCCCCAGCCAGTTCACGGCGCACCTGCTGGCCATCAGCGGTGCGGACCTCGCGACGCCCGAAATGCGCGGATTTGCCGGCATGCTGAACCTGATCGGCGAGATTCCGGACGCGGCACGAAGCCTGCCGGCCGGCAGCTTGCATGATTATGGCAAGGAAGCCCGGGCGGGGCGAAAACTCGGCCACATCACCGTTGTGGCCGCTTCCGCCGCCGAACGCGACGCCCGGTTGGCCTCGATTGAGCAAATTGTGAGCAAGTTCAATGTCTGAAACGTTACCGCGGTCCGGTGCAAAGCCCGAAAAACCGGGTAAACTTGCAAAAAAATGAAGAACCTATGTCCTATTTAGAGCATTTTGGCCTGAAAGAGCAGCCGTTTCGGCTGACACCCGATCCGGAGTTCCTGTACTGGAGCATGCAGCATGCGCGTGCCAAGGCATACATGGAGTCGACGATCTGGCTGGCCGATGGTTTCGTCGTCATCACCGGCGAAATCGGCTCCGGCAAGACGACGCTGTTGCAGTCTTTTCTCGACGAACTGGACGACGATATCGTCTACGCCGTCATTTCCCAGACGCAACTGTCGGCGACCCAGTTCCTGCAGGCCGTCCTGACCGAGTTCGGTTTCAAGCCCTTCGAAAAACGCAAGGTCGAACTGCTCGACATCCTGAACTCCTTCCTCGTCGAACAGTATTCGAATGGCAAGAAGGTCGTACTGATTATCGACGAAGCGCAGAACCTCAGCACCAAGGTGCTCGAGGAAATCCGCATGTTGTCCGGGATCGAAACGCACAAGGAAAAAGTCCTGCGCATTATCCTGGCCGGCCAGCCGGAACTGAAGGACGCGCTCGACGCCCCGAACATGAAGCAACTGCTGCAGCGTGTTCGGCTGCGGTTTCACCTGGGCCCGCTGTCGCTGGACGATATCAGCCAGTACATCTCGCATCGCATGGCCGTTGCCGGCAAGACGGACGGCAACGTCTTCGGCGATGACTGCTACGAGATCATCTACAACTACTCGGGCGGTATTCCACGGCTCGTCAATACGCTTTGCGATACCGCGTTGCTGGTGGCCTTTGCCGACGAAAAACAGCAGCTCGACGCCGACGACATCATGGCCGCTGTCGAAGAACTGGGCTGGAAGGAATTCGAGAGCGATACCGGGCGCTTCACCCGGCTCGACAATTTCGCCGCCCGGCACGCCGCCGCCCAACATGTCACGCAGATTGAAATCCGGTCGGAGGGTGAAAGCATTTCAGTGCAGTCTTTCGGCCCGGGGCGCGTCATCATTGGCCGCTCACCGGACAACGAGATTTGCATCAAGAGCAAGTTCGTCAGCCGGCATCACGCACAACTGATCACCGATGACGAAGGTTGTACGATCGAAGACCTGAACAGCACCAACGGCGTCTTCGTTGCCGATCGGCAGGTCAAGAAGCAGCGTCTGAATGACGGCGACGTCATCGCGCTCGGCGCGCACGACCTGGTCTATACCGACCTGCGCGATGCGGACGACAACGAAGAAGAGGAAGAGGAAAGCGCCTAGGCCGAAACCGGCCGCTGGCTAAGATCAATTGCCCGTGCGACGTTCCGTCGTCCGGTAATCACGGCGTTTTAGCAGGACCACCAGTCCCGCAACCAGGCAAAACAGGCCGGTCGCGAAGCAAATCGTCGGCCAGTACCAGTGATTGACGTACATCGAAGCGCCCAGGCACAAGCCGCCGACCATCAGGTAGAAGTACGGCAGCGACTCGTAAATTGGCTTGGCAACCCACATAGTCCCTCATTTTTTACACGGGGAGCGCCTGTGAGTCCAGTGGCTTGGCGCGATTGTCGGGCTAACCGTTGCGGCTGAACAGATTGATCAGGCGGGAAAGAATGGACGGCGACATGCCCTCGACATCCAGGTCCGGTTCACGGTCGGCCCCGTCCGCACGCAGACTTTGCACCAGTTGCTGGGATTTCGCGTCGAGTTCAGCCTCAGTTGTTGTATTTTCGAATGCCATCAAGTCGTCCCTCCGTTTGACCGGGACACATTACATAAAGGGAAGTAAAAATTGAGTGAACCGACTCACAGTGTCGTCTGTGACCTGTGGCACGGCACCTTATGTTAAGCGTTCAGGCTGTGCCCCCGACGGTAATCTCGTCGATGCGCAGTGTGGGCTGCCCGACGCCGACCGGGACTGACTGACCTTCCTTGCCGCAGGTCCCGACACCACTGTCGAGTTTCATGTCGTTGCCGATCATCGAAATCTTCGACAGGGCTTGTGGACCGTCGCCGATCAGCATTGCGCCCTTGACCGGAACCGTGATCTTGCCGTTTTCGATCAGGTAGGCCTCGGAGGCCGAAAACACGAATTTGCCGGACGTGATGTCGACCTGGCCGCCACCGAAATTCGGCGCGTACAGGCCTTTATCCACGGACGCGATGATGTCGTCGGGCTCGTGCGAGCCCGCCAGCATGTAGGTATTGGTCATTCGCGGCATCGGCATATGCGCAAAGGACTCGCGGCGGCCGTTGCCGGTCGGCGCAACCCCCATCAACCGCGCATTCAGCTTGTCCTGCATGTATCCGCGCAGGATGCCGTTTTCCACCAGCACGTTGTACTGGCCTGCCGTTCCCTCGTCGTCGATGGCCAGCGAACCGCGCCTGTCCGGCAATGTGCCGTCGTCGACAATCGTGCACTCCTCGGAAGCCACGCGTTCGCCGACGCGCCCGGAAAACGCCGATGTACCCTTGCGATTGAAGTCACCTTCGAGCCCGTGGCCAACGGCCTCGTGCAACAGGATACCGGGCCAGCCGGGACCCAGGACGACCGGCATCGACCCGGCCGGCGCGGCGACGGCTTCCAGCTGCACCTGCGCCTGGCGCACAGCCTCGCGCGCGTATTCCATGGGCAAATCACCATTGGCAAAGTAGTGCAGGTCCGCCCGTGCACCGCCACCGGCATAGCCCTGCTCGCGTCGCCCGTTCTCCTGCAGGATCACGCTGACGTTGAAGCGCACCAGCGGCCGGACATCGGCTGCCAGCGTACCGTCGGACGCCGCGACGAGAACCAGTTCGTGGCTGCTGGTCAGGCTCAGGATGACCTGCTCGATGCGAGGATCCAGCGCCCGCGTTTCGCGGTCCACCCGGGCCAGCATCGCAGTCTTGTCTGCATCAGCAATGCTGCTGGTCGGATCTGCCGCGGCATACAACGGCGCCTGCTGGCTCCGTTGCCACGCCTGCAGGGACTTTGACTCGCCGGCCCTGGCAATTGCCCTGGCGGCGGCCGCCGCCTGTTCCAGCGCCGGCAGCATCAGTTCGTCGGAGTAGGCGAAGCCGGTTTTTTCACCACTGACGGCACGGACACCGACACCCTGGTTATGGTTGAAACTGCCCTCGCGTACGATTCCGTCTTCGACCGTCCAGCTCTCCTGCCGGCTGACCTGGAAGTACAGGTCGGCGTAGTCCACGCCACGCGTCAACATCGAACCCAGTGTCGTGTTGAGATGCCCTTCGTTCAGTCCGGCGGGTTCCAGTGTGCGCAGCATGACTGCGTCAATCGTATCTTCCTGGCTTGTGCTCAATCTCTTGTCCAGTTGCTAGTCAGTCGTAAACCGCCGGTTGGCAAGGGCCGGAAACTCGGCGCGCAGCCTGGCCGGCAGTTCAGGATCGATATCGGCCGCTACAACGCCGTCGCCGGTCGCCTGTTCGGCAAGGATGCGCCCCCAAGGATCCACAATCAGCGAATGCCCGAACGTTGCCCTGCCGTCAGCGTGCTCGCCATATTGCCCGGGCGCGATGACATACGCCAGATTTTCGATCGCCCTTGCACGCTGGAGTATATGCCAGTGGGCTTCACCGGTCGTCTTCGTGAACGCCGCGGGAATCGTGAACACCGTGGCACCGTCGTCCACGAGCCGGCGAAACATCTCCGGAAAACGCAGGTCGTAGCAGATCGACAACCCGATGCGGCCGACCGGCGAGTCGACGCAGACCAGGTCGTCGCCCGGGTACATCGACCAGGACTCCTGGTAGGACTCCTCGCCGTCCGGCAGCGTGACATCGAACAGGTGCAATTTTCGATAGCAGGCCTGCTCTGCACCACTCGCGTCGTATACCGGGCAAGCGCCGTAAACCCGCTCCGGCTCGGGCGATGCCAGCGGCATGCTGCCTGCCACGATCCACAGCTGAAGGCGTGCCGACGTGGCCGCGAGGAAGTCCTGGATCGGCCCGGTACCCGGCTGTTCTGCATGCGCGTTCTTGTCACGACCCTTCCTGCCCATAAAGGCGAAATTCTCCGGCAGGACCGCAAGCTCGACATCGTCAGCCGCGGCTTCCTGCAACAGGCGTTCAGCCAGTTCGAGGTTGGCGCTCACACTGGCGCCGCTGTTCATCTGGATTGCTGCTACGCGCATCCTGTTTTGCTCCTTTACTCTGCGTCTTCCAGGCAACCGGCCAGCAGACCCTGCTCGGCAAAGTTTTCTGCACTGACCGACTCGATTGTCGGTTCATCCCAGGAGCCGCCAATCGAATAATAGACCTGGCCGACTTCGCTGAGTGGCTTCTTGAAGATCCTTGAAAAAATAAATACAACAGCGGCGACCGTCGGGCCGCCCAAAGCGGCTCCCACCACCGGCAACGCGTCACCGAAACTCGCGCTGACCACGGCCGTCTGGTCGTAGTCGCGATCGACCAGCCCGGCACGGCCGACAACGCCAATCTGTGCCGCGGGCCCCTCGAGCGACAGGTTGCAGGTGAACGCCTGGCCTTCGACCAATGTGAACCGGCCACGAATCTGGTCGAAGCCGAAGCCCTTGTTGAAGACATCGCGAAAATCCAGCGACAGCCGCCGCGGCAGGGCCACAACACTCATCAGGCCGAACATCCTGCCGGCGCCCGGCTCCACCTCGCTGAGTTGCCCGGTGCCGACTCGTACGACCGCTTCGCCGCTCAGCGTGTCGCGAAAGTCGTCGCGCGGGCCGCCGGACCAATGTACATCGAACTCCAGTTTGAAATCATCCGACACGATGCCGGGCGCATAGTCCAGGCGGCGCATCGTCGCCTCGACATCCGTGCTCTTCATCGTTGCCGTCAGGTAACTGCGGCTGCCGGCCGGGTCCGCCTCGTCGACGACCCAGCGGCCGCTACCGGCGATCTCGAAGGAATCATCCTGCGTCAGCAAGTCGCTCGTCTCGAGCCCATCCGGCGTTTTCACGAGGTTCGCGTGCACCTTGCCGAGAAAGCGTGTTCCAATTGCGAACTCATCGACATCGACGGTAATCGGCGGCAGGTTGCGCGGATCGAGATTGGCTGACGGTCTGGACTCATCCCGGTTCTCGTCGCCCGGCAGAACCATGCGGTCCATGTCAATGACCAGCGGCAGGCCCGCCGTGAAGTCGTAGGGAATGGACGCCGACCCCAGCATCTCGGGCCCCTCGACCTGCACCAGCCATTCCTGCGCGCCGCGATCGAAGCGTACCTTGTGGTCCTGCACATGCTGGCCGAACATGAACAGGTTGTCGACGACCATCTCCGCCGAGCGGATGCGCTCGCCGAGCCCGGGCCTGCCGGCCGTGTCGCGGCGACGCGCGAGCCAGTCCTGCAACATGACCGTATCGGTCCTGCCACGCAGATGCAGGCCGCGAATGTCGGCAACTTCTGCATCGTCCTGGCCGAAAGCAACAACACCGCGATCGAGGTCCCAGCGCTCGTTCTTCTTCGCGAACTCGATTCGCCATGACAGCAGGTCCTGTGCCGTACCGGTCGTCACGATTTCCACGCCGCCAGCCGGCATCTGCAGGCGGCCGGTCACCGGCAGCACCGCTTCTGCCGGCTTTCCAAGTGGCTGCGGCAGGTTGATTGCAAGGCCCTCGAGATCGCTGTACAGCTCGACCTGAAACGGCTGCTGGTCCTGCTCCTGGCCCCGCGCAAACAGCAATCGCGCTTCGTAATTCGTCTGGCCGGTCAGGTCGTCCGGCAGCGGTACGTCCAGCTCCGAGACAATCGCACTTGCCACGGCTGTCCCTTTCCCTGCGGCGATGATTCTGTAACCCGGCATGGATTCCGGTGCCGGCTGCAACTCGATACTGACAGGCCCACCGAGAAATGTCCCCATGAACGCCTCGCTCGAAATATCGTCACGGCGAATCGTCACGGACCCGGTCAGGTCTGTCACCGCTGCCGGGAAGCCCTGCACCTGCAGGTTGGCAAACCGTGGCTCAACATTGGACGTGAAGTCAAAACTCCGCCAATCGCGGATGGGTACATTCAGTTCCAAATCAAAGTCGCCAATACCGTCGATGGCAATGCGTTCGAGGTTGCCTTTCAGCGTATCGATGCCAACCGGGCTTTTCGCCAGTAGCGTGCGAACCGCGTCCAGCGACCCGGACGACTGCAGGTAGACACTGAGCACCGGGTTGCGAAAATCGCCGATCTCGAGTTGAGCGTCCCTGATCACCACACCTTCGTTGATGATCGTGTTGCGCTCGGTATGCAGGCGCATGTTGTCCACCGCGATTTCCAGGTCCAGGACTTCGGCAACCGGCCAGCGCCGCTGGTACTCGATTCTCGCGTCGACAACCCTGGCACTGACATGAAAGTGACCCTCGCCATCGTCGAAAGGCCAGTTGTCCAGCGGCCCCTGCAGCGTCAGTTTGCCGTTCGGTATACGGCCCGCCAGCAATCCTTCCTGGAACCATTCACTGGTGCGTGGCACGCGCGGAATGTACGGAATGTACTTCTTCGCCACCGCGATATCGTTGATGCTCCAGTTTGTCGACAGGTCGACGACGGGTCTGCGGCTGCCGTCTTCCAGGGACATTTCCACGCTGGATTCGAAAGCAAAGTCGGCATTGTTGAATACAATGCTGTCCGATAGCACCGTCGTCCGGTTGTTGCTGCGGCGCCAGATGATCGTGCCGGTCAGTTCGTCCAGTAGTACCGGCTCCGGCAACTGGGTCGGAATGTCGAGCGTCATGTCGGCCGAGTGAATATCAATCAGTCCGCCGGTCGCGTCGGAGCGCAGCAACGCCGAAAAACCACGCACACCCGGGAATTCTCCAACCGCCGCCACGCCGACGTTCTCCAGTTCCACGGCAATATCGAATCGCGGCGAATCGGTGTCGACATCGGACAACGCCGCCTGCAGGTTCCGGACCGTTCCGCCCGGCGCATAGTCGTCGAGTTTCTGCTGATGCTCGGCCTGCAGCCAGGGCCGCACCACGCGAACATCATCGATCTTCAGGTACGACGCACGCACATCCAGTGTCGCGATCTTGCCATCGCTGTTGGTGCCGGCCTCGACCCGCAGATCGGTATCCGGCCAGCTGCCGCGACCAGTTTCCAGGCGGAAGCCATCCGCGGCGACCAGCCAGCCATCCGGTTCGTTGAGAAGATCGAGGCGTCCCTCGAAGGAAAAGGCCGGGCTGTCGCCGACACTGACTTCGTCGAGGTCGATGTTCGCCGTCGCCCGGCCGACACGACCCTCGTCGATCGAAACGGAAACACTGATGTCGCCACTACCGCTGCTGAACTGTGCCGCCTCGCTGGTGTGCAGCGTCGAGACGCCGGCCAGTTCGATATCGTTGATTTCGGCATCGATTTCCCAGCCAGGCGTTGAGCCGTCCGTAGCCACCAGCTGGGTCGCTGAAACGTCGATCCGGTCGCCGATATCGCCAGGCAATTGCACGGTCGCATCCACTGCCGTGCGGACAGCATCGCGGCTGATCAACAACCGCGGAATTTCAAATTTCCTCGGCCTTGCGTCACCCGGCTGCACAAACCGGAGTGTCAGGTCTTCACCCAGGACCTCGATTCGACCGATCTGGCCATCGCCACCACCGGCCGGCCGTTCGGGCAGCAACTGGTCGGGCGGGCTGCCCTGGACCCACCACTGGCCGTCGTCGAGGCGACGGACTTCCAGCGTACTGTTGCGCACGAAGATCCGGTCGACGACCGCTTTGCGATCATTGACGATTCGCGACAGTGCGATGCCGACGCCGACTTCTTCAGCGGCGATTATGGTCAGGCCCGACTCCGGCGACACCAGCTCCGCGTTGTAAAATTCGACTTCCGGCCCGCGCAGGCCCCAGCGTGCGTCCATACCGGAAAACTGCACATCGAGGCCGATGGCGGTACTCGCCCAGGCCTTGATGTCGTCCTGGTACTCGGGCAGTCGCGGCAGGAACATGCGAAACAGCCCCAGCGCGATGGCCAGCAGGATAACAACTGTTGCGACCAGGTAGGCCGCATAGCGAAGCAGGCGTTGTATCAGCGTCCTGATCACAACAACACAACGTCGAACTGGTCCTGTGTGTACAGGGCCTCCGGTTGCAAGCGGATGGTCTTGCCCGTCTGTTCCTCGAGCTTGGCCAGGCTGGGTGCCTGTTCATCGAGCAGCAATTCGATCACGCTCTGGTGCGCAAGGACCAGGGCCTGCTCGAATTCGAACTGGCGCGACTGCCGGTTCACCTCGCGAAAGACCTCGAAACAAACGGTCTCCGCCGTCAGCACGAAGCCGCGGCCAGCGCAACTCGGACAGTCTTCGCTCAGGACCTGCTGCAGGCTCTCGCGGGTGCGCTTGCGCGTCATTTCGACGAGGCCCAGCGGTGACAGCGGCATGATCTGGTGTCGCGAGTGGTCTTTCTGCATCGACTGTTCGAGCATCGCCAGCACGTTGTCGCGGTGCTCTTCCTCTTCCATATCGATAAAATCGATAATGATGATGCCGCCGAGGTTTCGCAGCCGCAGCTGGCGCGCAATGCTGACCGCCGCTTCCAGGTTGGTCCGGTAGATCGTCTCTTCCAGGTTGCGGTGACCGACGTAGCCGCCAGTGTTGACATCGACTGTCGTCATCGCCTCGGTCTGGTCGAAAATGATGTAACCGCCGGACTTCAGTGCGATTGACCGGTCGAGCGCCTTGCTGATCTCTTCCTCGATCGAGTGCAGGTCGAAGATCGGACGGCGACGCTGGTACAGCTCCAGCATCGGTGCCACTTCCGGTAAAAAGGTGCCGGCAAACTCCTGCATTGCAGCGAAATCCTCTTGCGAGTCGACCAGGATGTGTTCCACGTCGCTGGTCACGAAATCACGCAGGACCCGGAGCGGCAGGGACAAATCCTCATGAACCAGTGTTTTTACACCAGCTTTCCTGCACCGTTCCTGAATGACATCCCACAACTTTGTCAGGAATTTCAGGTCCGCCCGCAGAGCTTTGGGGTCCGCACCCTCGGCCACGGTTCTTACGATCAGGCCGCAGGCCAGTTCCTGCTCGGCCTGCAGTTCCTCTACGATTCCGCGCAGGCGCTCGCGTTCCTCTTCGTCTTCGATTCGCGCGGAAATGCCGACCGAGTCGCCGTCGGGAATCAGTACCAGGTGGCGCGACGGCAACGTGATGAACGTCGTCAGCCGCGCACCCTTGTTTCCGATCGGGTCCTTGACGACCTGCACCAGCAACTCGTCGCCTTCCTTGACCAGCTCACGAATACTCTTTTCCTCGGGCGGTGCGTCGTCACCGTTGTGGCGCCGAACGATATCGGACACATGCAGGAAGGCAGTGCGCTGCAGCCCGATTTCGATGAATGCCGCCTGCATGCCAGGCAGTACTCGGGTAACGCGGCCCTTGTAAATATTGCTGATCACGCCCCGCCTCGCGGCGCGCTCCACGTGCACTTCCTGCACCACGCCGTTCTCGAGCAATGCAGCACGCACCTCGTTCGGTGTCACGTTGATCAGTATTTCTTCTTTTGCTGACTCGACTGTCATTGCGTCGCTGTACTCTCGAGCAGGTCAATGCCGGCCTCGGCCAGCAGTGCCGCAGTTTCAAACACCGGCAAGCCGACGACACCCGAGTAGCTTCCGCTGATCTTTTCTACGAAGGTGCCCGCAAGGCCCTGGATCGCATAGGCGCCCGCTTTGCCGCGTGGCTCCCCACTGTGCCAGTACGCGAGCGCTTCGTCAGGATGGATTTCGCGAAATCGCACTTCCGTGGCCGACAAAGCCGTCCGCCGCTCCGCGTTCCAGTGCAGCGCCACGCCGGTCAAAACCCGGTGGCTGCGCCCGGACAGCCGGGCGAGCATCGCGACGGCATCCTCGCGGTCCCGCGGCTTGCCGAAGACCGTGCCATCCAGCACAACCGCCGTGTCGGCGGCCAGGATCATTCCCGGGTGCCGGCGACTGGCTGCCGCAGCCTTGCCGGCAGCGAGCCGCACGACCATGTCTTCTGCCGTTTCGCCGCGCAGTTGCCGCTCGTCGATATCCATGCCGCCCTGCGTGAAGGCCACGCCGAGCGCGTCAAGAATCGCAGCGCGCCGCGGCGACGACGAGGCGAGGTGAAAAAGGGGCGCGCGATCATTCACGATGGTAGGGATGCCCGGTTTGCAGCGACCAGGCGCGAAACAGTTGTTCCGCGAACAGGACGCGCGCGAGCCCGTGCGGCAGCGTGAGTTTCGACAACGACCAGCAACTGTCAGCCCGCTGGCGGCATTCCTGCGCGATACCGTCGGGTCCGCCGATGACGAAGCACAGGTCCCGGCCGTCCGACTGCCAGTCTGCCAGTTGGCCGGCCAGCTCCTGGCTCGACATCTGTTTGCCCCGCTCGTCCAGCAGGACTACCTGTTCGCCTGGCTTGATACGCGACAGGATCTGCTCGCCTTCGGCAGCCATCGCCTGGCGGGATTGCTGGTTCTTCGATCGGCGCGCTGTCGGCAGGCAGTCGAGGCGAAACTTCCAGTCGCGCGGAAACCTGCCGGTATAATTCGAAAAAGCGTCGTCAACCCATCCCGGCTGACGGTCGCCGACAGCAAGCAACCGAATGTGCACTGTTAATCGGTCGCCGCCAGTTCGCCGGACTCACCCAGTGACCAGAGCTTCTCCAGGTTATAGAACTCGCGTACTTTCGGCAGCATGACATGCACCAGTGTGTCCTGCAGGTCCAGCAATACCCACTCGCCGCCCTCTTCGCCTTCTATACCGATCGGGCGATGGCCTGCCTCGCGGGCTTTTTCCGACACGTTATCGATCAGCGCCTTGACGTGCCGGTTCGAGGTGCCACTGGCAACCACCATGTAGTCAGTGACGCTGGTCATGTTGCGGACATCGAGCGTGACGATGTCGTTCGCCTTGACATCGTCCAGCGCTGCGACGACCAGTTCGCTGAGTTTCTTACTGTCCATGCAGCTTTCTCTTTTCGGCCAATTGGATCTCCTGTTTTGCGTAACAACTACTGTTCATTATGACGTCACGTACGACGTCCGGCATCAGGAACCGCGGGTCACGCCCGGCCATGACCAGTTCCCGAATTTCGGTTGACGAGATTTCAAGCTGCGTCACCGCGTGGATATGAATACGGCCGGCCGTATTTTCATGCAGGTCGTCGACCCGATGCGTGCCGAACTCTGCGATCAGTTCACCGAGCGGGCCCATGTCCGGGGCGCGCCAGCCGGGTCGGTGCGCGACGACGATATGGGCGAGATCCAGGATCTCGTCCCAGCGATGCCAGCTGCAAAGCCCGAGAAAAGCATCCATGCCGAGAATCAGACCCAGCGCAGTGTCCGTCTGTTCCTGCCGAATCGACGCCAGCGTATCAACGGTGTATGACGGTCCGTCGCGGCGCAGTTCGCGATCGTCGACAACAAAATGCTCTTCCCTTGCCGTTGCCGCCGCTACCATCTCGAGGCGCAGCTGAGCACTCGCGTAGGTCCTGCCCCGGTGCGGCGGGTCACCGCTGGGAATGAATCGCACTTCATCGAACCGCAACGCCTGCAACATCTCGAACGCTGTGCGCAGGTGACCGTAGTGGATGGGATCGAAGGTGCCGCCAAATATCCCGACTGGACTCATGCAGCCTTCCGCTGACCCAGGGTCAGATCGATCAGGATGGACGTAATCAGTTGCCACGGATCGGCACGCAACTGGCCCTTGGCCGCCTGGTCCGCCGCAACCGTGGCCTTCAACAGGCGCCGGAAATCGCTGCGGCCGTTCCTGGCCACGCAGCTGCGCACGAGTCCCTGTCGGTTACGCCAGACACCGGCCTGTTGCATCGCCTTGCCGAGATCGGCGCCGTCAGCAAGCAATTCCGACAGCCGGGTCAGCGTGCGCAGTTCGCGCGCCAGTGACCAGACGACGATGACCGGTTCGACGCCCTCGGCCTGCAGTCCGGCCAGGATCCGGCTCGCCCGCTTTGCATCGCCGGCGAGTGCTGCATCAACGAGCTTGAAGACGTCGAAACGGCTGCTGTTGGCAACCGCCTTGCTGACGTCTTCAGCGCTTACCTTGCCGGCACCGTGCAACAGGCGCAGCTTTTCGATCTCCTGGCCGGCTGCGAGCAAGTTGCCTTCAACCCGGTCGGCGATCATCGTGACGGCATCGCGCTCCGGTTGCAGCCCGGCCTGTCGCATCCGTTCACCGATCCATGCCGGCAATTCCCGCGGCCCGATCGGCCAGATCGTCAGCTCCACTCCGGCGGATTCGAGTGCCTTGACCCATTTCGCCGACTGGCTGCTGCGGTCCAGTTTCGGTGTGACCACGATCAACAACAGGTCATCGCCGAGGTAGCCGAGCAGGTCGACGATCGCCTGGCTGCCTGCCTTGCCCGGTTTGCCGGTCGGCAGGCGCAATTCGACGATGCGGCGTTCGGCGAACAACGAGAGGTTGGAGGAACTGTCGCGCAATGCGGACCAGTCGAATCCGGCCGTGGCTACATGCAGGTCGCGTGAAGCAAACCCTCGTCCGCGCGCGGCCTCACGTATCGCATCGAGTGCTTCGGCCACAAGCAGGTGCTCGTCGCCGCTAACCAGGTAGCAGGAAGCCAGGTTTTTGTGCAGATGCGACTGGAGCTGGTTGGCCTTGAGTTTCACGCAGTCAGTATCGTTGGAGATACTTGCCGATCATACAGGCGTGCGGTAGCAGCGAAAAGCTCGGTCAACCCAGCTGTTCCATGTTGATCGACTCGGTGGCCAGCAGCACCGGAATGCCGTCTGCCACCGGGTACAGCACTTTGCCATCGTCGGTCAGCAAGGCTTCTGCCAGGTGCTCGGTCAGGGCCAGCCCTTCCTGGTTCTGCAGCTTGCCGGCATCGATCGCCGCATTGACGGCCTGCAACGTCGCACGCGGGGCCGGCGCCAGGCCCTTGTGGGTAATCGGGCAATGCAGGATGGTTAGCAGTTTTTTATCCATAAGTCTTTGTTTTTTAAGTGCTTGCAGCTCAAAATGTTATAATATATCCTTCGCGCCCCGGACCCTTATAATGACCCAAGATACACAAAAACCTCGCGATTGGCTCGATGGTGCCGCCGTCTTCCTGTCCGGCTTGTGCCTGCTGCATTGCCTGGCCTTGCCGCTGGTTGTCGCGGGCGTGCCATTTTTGGCGCAGTTCGCGGACACGCACCTGCACTACCAGGTACTCATCGCCGTTATCCCGTTGAGCGTCCTCGCGCTGGCCCTGGGCTACCGCCGGCACCATGACTGGCGCATCGTCATGGCGGGCGCACTGGGAATGGGTCTGCTGGTTGTCGGCGCGACGGTCGCGCACAGCCAGCTTGGTATTGCGGCCGACCGTTTCTTCACCGTGATCGGCTCGTTGGTACTCGCGGCTGCGCACTTTATGAACAGCTACCGCAAGAAACTCGCCAGCTCATCATTCTGACAGTTTTCGGCCGCAGCTGCGGCCAGTTCGATGTCCTCCGGCCACGGTTTAAACGCCGGGTTGACCAGGCGGCAGCGCAGCATCAGCTTCACCGCTTTGACGTTTTCTCCGCAGCGCAACAGTTCGTGCAGGTAGCGTTGCGCAAACACCAGCGCAGGCTCCGGGTTTTCCCACTGCAGCATGCTTGTAAAAAACCAGGCCCACGCCGATTCGTCATCGTCGGCATCGAGCGCCGCGTAGATGTGTTGCAGCCCGTTGTTGCGATTGCCGCGACTGATAATGCCGTAGGCATGGGTCAACACCGCCGTACGAGCCAGCAAGAGTCGTTCGCGATCCACCTCGGCATCCACCGGCGCCGGCAAGGGAATGTCCAGCTCCTGTTCCAGTTCCAGTGGCCTGACCAGGCCACCGAACAGTGCGAACGCCGCAAACAGCAGGTACAGGCCGGTAAATTCCGTCAGCAGCTCGACGCCGACCCGGGCGTCGAGGCGGGCTACCAGCCAGATCGAGCCGAGTGCAAACAGCGGGCCGACAAGATAGGCGAAGCCCCGCCGCCGGACCAGGCCAAGAAGAATCCGCGCATTCAGACTGGCCAGCGGCGACCGCGTGATCGCCAGCGTTATCAGCGAAGCGGGCAGGACCAGCGCATAGCAAATGCCGGTCACCAATATGAAGCCGCTGCCGTAGCGGGTAATCCCCAGGTAGGCGACACCGGCAAGTACGACGACGTGCACGATCGGAAATACGGCCCACCAATGGCCTATCCATGGAAACAGCTCGATATCGACCGGCTCCGGCTCGCGCCCGACGGCACGCGCCCGCAAGACGACCATCAGGTAACGCAACAATGCCGGCAGGACGAATACGAGCAGCCAACCGCCGAGCAGCAAGAACAGAACCAGACCCAGCGCACGGCTCAGCAACACGATCTGCAGCAAGCCGAAGAACAGGATGATCGCCATCAGCACCGCTGGCGATCGCAAGGGCAGCGTTATCTCGCGAAGAAGGTCGCGCAGCCGCACTAGGACTCCCGGTCGTCGCGCCTGCCGGCCTGCTCACCGCCGGGCTCGACCGGATCCGGCTGCTTTCCCGGCACCGGGTCGTAGCCGGACCCGCCAAAGGGATGGCAGCGACTGATACGCCGCACCGCCAGCCAGCTACCGCGAAAAGCGCCATGCACGCGCAGCGCGTCCAGCGCATATTGCGAGCAACTCGGCTCAAAGCGGCAATTGTTGCCCAGCCAGGGCGATACCAGCAGGCGATAGAGCCAGACGAGTGCAGACAGTGGCCACGCGAGCACCCTGCCCAGCGCATGCAGCATTACGCGGCCTGCTGCGCCTCGGTGGCAAAATTGCGAATTGCGGCCAGCATCGCGGCCAGCCCGTTGCTGCGGGTCGGACTGAGATGTTGGTCGAGGCCCAACTGGCTAACGAAATCCGCCGGTGTCTCGAGAATGTCGGATGGGCGCCGGTCACTGTAGATGCGCAGCAGGATGGCAATCAGGCCGGCCACGATGGCCGCATCGCTGGTCGCCCTGAACTGCAGTCGGCCGTCTTTTTCACTGGCAACAAACCAGACCTGCGACTGGCAACCCTTGATCTTGTTCGCGTCGATCAGTTCGTCGTCAGCGAGCGGCGGCAAGCGCCGCCCGAGATCGACCAGGTACTGGTAACGATCCATCCAGTCATCGAAGATGGCAAATTCCTCGATCACCTCGTCCTGTGCGGCCTCGACTTCGTTAGCCACTGCGCCTCCAGCTGGTGCCGTCTGCGCTGTCCTCGATCGTGATGCCGGCCGCTGCAAGCTGGTCACGAAAATCATCGGCTGCGGCAAAATCTTTCGCCGCGCGAGCCGCGTTGCGCTTTTCGATCAGGGCCTCGATTTGCTCGGCAGTCAGGTCGCCAGCCGCATCGCCTTTGAACCACTCCTCCGGGTCGGCCTGCAACAGTCCCAGCAGGTCGCCGCTTGCATACATTGCCGCTGCCAGCTGCTGTTTCTGCTCGTCATCGCCGGCTTTGTTCAACGACTTCGCCAGCTCGAAAAACTCCTTCAGCGCCCTCGGTGTATTCAGGTCGTCTTCCAGCGCGGCGACCAGCGCGGCGGGCGGTTGGGCCTTCGCCCTTGCTTCGGCACTGACCTCGATGCCGCGCACCGCACCGTACAGGCGGTCCAGCATTCGCCGCGCCGACATCAGTGTGTCGTCCGACCAGTCCAGCGGCTGCTTGTAATGCGCACTCAATAAAGCCAGCCGGATCAGTTCACCGGGATACGTCTTCAACAAATCGTGTACCAGCAGGACATTGCCGAGCGACTTGGACATTTTTTCGCTGTCCATCGACAGGAAGCCGTTGTGCACCCAGTAACGCGCAAACTCCGCGCCACCGTGCGCGCAGCGGCTTTGCGCCAGTTCGTTTTCGTGATGTGGAAAAATCAGGTCCCGTCCACCGGCATGAATGTCGATGGTTTTGCCAAGGTGTTTGCGCGCCATCGCCGAACACTCGATATGCCAGCCTGGCCGGCCCCTGCCCCACGGTGAATCCCAGCCGGGCAATTCCGGCGTCGACGGCTTCCACAAGACGAAATCCTGCGGCGCTTTCTTGTACGGCGCCACCTCGACCCGCGCACCGGCGATCATTTCGCGCAGGTCGCGCCGGGACAGTGCACCGTATTCCGGGTAACTCTCGACATCGAACAGCACGTGGCCCTCCGCCTCGTAGGCGTGCCCTTTTTCGATCAGCGTCGAAATCATGTCGATCATTTCTGCGATGTGCTGCGTTGCCCGCGGCTCAACATCCGGCAATTGCACGCCGAGGGCGCCCATGTCGTCGTTGTACGCCTTGATGAAACGCGCTGTGATCTCCTCAATCGGCTTGCCGGTCTCCTGCGAGGCCGCATTGATCTTGTCATCGACGTCGGTGAGATTGCGGGCGAACGTCAGCTTGTAGCGCCGGCGCAGCAGGCGTGCCAGCAGGTCGAAGACCACGGCCGGTCGCGCGTTGCCGATGTGCGCATAGTTGTAGACCGTCGGCCCGCACAGGTACATTGTCACCTCGCCCGCTGTTTGCGGCTCGAATGTGACCTTCCTGCCCTGCCTGGTATCGTGTAATTGAATGCTCATTGGCCGTGCATGATAACAACATTGCCGGGAACGGCTACGCCTTGTATTCTGCCGCGCTGCACAGCAGTCATTTTTGGGTCAGCGCATGTCAACAGCCTCCGTCAACTTCAAAGCACGCCAGAGCATCGAGCAGGTCGAGGAAGGCAATGACCTTGCGCCAAAATTTGACGATCGCGGCCTGATTACAGTTGTAACTACCGATGCCACATCCGGCGAACTGCTGATGCAGGGCTATATGAATGCCGAAGCTCTCAGCCTGACGATTGCAACCGGCGAAGCGCATTATTTCAGTCGCAGTCGCGAAGTCCTCTGGCACAAGGGCGCGACGAGCGGCTTCGTCCAGAAGGTCCGCGAGCTGCTGGTTGACGACGACCAGGACTGCATCTGGCTCCGTGTCGATGTCAGCGGCGGCGCCAGCTGCCACGTGGGCTATCGCAGCTGTTTTTACCGGCGCGTACCGGTTGGCAGCAGCGGCGATGTCGAGCTCGAGTGGACCGACACAGAAAAGGTGTTTGACCCGGTCGAGGTCTACGGCGACGCGCCCAACCCGACCAAGCTCTAGTACTCGCCCTCAGCGTCGTGGCGGCGCTTTTCGCGCAGCCGCTGGGCCGCGGGTTGCGGCTCCCGATGGGCAATTGCCCGCGCCTGCAACGCATACTCGATCGAACCGATCACCCACAGGAAGTAGGCGCCCAGCTCGATGAATTCCTCGACGGCCAGTTTGACGATGCGCTCGTAACTGTCACCGAGAATCGACATCCACAAAGGTTCGTGGCCAACCAGCGAGACGAACGCAAACATGATCACAGCGCCGGCGAACAGCAGCGCAATGCCGGGCGACGGCCAGATCCGGCCCCAGGCGACCTTCAGGCGTTTGCGCTGGCGATAGGTATAGGTAATGACCAGTGCGCCGGTGACGGCAACCAGCGCCTGCCACAGGTTGTCGACGATAAACCGGTCGAAAAAATAGTCGAGCTCACGAATGATGAAAGCGAGGGCCAGCCCGCCGAACGGAATCGCGATCGGCCGTTGTGACGGACAGTTGCGGGCGATCCAGGCCATCAGCAGGCCACAAATCAACAGGATGAATGGCTGGATGATTTCAATCGGCGAATACTCGCTGGTACCGAACTGGTCGCTTTCGTTCACCATCACGTGCAGCTTGAGGCTGCCCGGAAAAGTGATCTCGAGCTGCGTCAGCATCCACGTAATGCACGCGACGCCGAAGAAATAGGATGTGTAGCGGACCCAGGCCATACGCGACTATACACTGCCACGCATGACGAAAGTTGGTGACCCGTGCCGGTCAACGAGGCCGTGTTGGCGCAACCACGCGGCGGCATCTTCAGCATCGGCCGAAAACCAGGCCGCCGTGCTGCCGAGCCGGAAGCTGTAACCCCACTCGTCCATGTCCTGCATCAGGCGTTGCCGACCGACACCGGCAATTTCGTCGGCAAGCAGGATCTGCAGGTAGCAAACCGCCGCTTCCTCGAGGTCATCACCACCGGCGTCACGATCCAGGCCGGAGCGGCGAGCCTCGTCCATGCAAATCGTATGACAAGCCTCGTGCAACAGTGAGTGCACTGGCGTGTCACCGCGCACGTATACGCAGGTACCGACGATGCCGGCTTCGCTGTCGCCCCAGAACGAACCGGTAATCGGCTGCTCCGCCGCTTCGACGACGAGGCGCAACGAATACCTTTGCAACAGGGACTCAAGTGGCGCGAACGGCATATCGCAAATTCGCAGGACGCTCACGCAAAGCAACCGAAAACTTACAGGCTGCCGAGTTGCTTCAGCACAATCCGCACGAGATCGTCGGCAATCGACTCGCGCATCAGCTGTTCTTCGTGCGCCTTGCCCAGCACCAGGGTTTCGTCATAGGTATAGTCCCGCGTCTGGGTCAGGAACTGCCGTGGCTGCAGGACCTGCACACCACTCTCGACGCTGTACTCGATCGAATAGAAAACCTCGTATTCGGTCGGCACATTGCGGGCGGATACGGACAGGACGCGCTGGCCGGTGTCGTCGAAGTGGATGGACAGGACTGCCGCCGTGTCGGAGGGCACCGCCAGGACTTCCACACCGTTGGCGATGAGTTGTTCCCGCAAGCGCCGGTAGAAAACACTGTACTCGTCGTTGGTCGCAATATAAGTGCGCTGCATTTCAGCCGGAACGGACAATGCTCCCTGCAACTGGAAACCGCAGCCGCCAAGCCCGGGCAACAGCACGCAAAGTGCCAGCAGTCTATACAACGATGTTCACCAGGCGGCCGGGCACAACGATGGTCTTGCGGATCGCCTTGTCACCGATGTGCTTTTGCACGTTCGGGTCCGCCAGGGCCTGGGCTGTGACTGTCTCGTCGTCAGCATCGGCCGCAACCGAAATACGGCCGCGCAGTTTGCCATTGACCTGTAACACGACCTCGACCTCGTCCTGCTGCAACGCGCCCTTGTCCAGCGCCGGCCAGGGAACGTCGATCGCGGCACTGTCGTGCCCCAGCACAGACCACAACTCGTGGCAGATATGCGGCACGATCGGCGACAACATCAGCACGACGGCCTCGAGTGCCTCGTGTTTCACGGCCCGCCCGGACACCGACTCATCGTCAAAGCGATTGATCGAGTTCAGCAGCTCCATGGAGGCAGCCACCGCTGTATTGAACGTGTAGCGCCGGCCGATGTCGTCACTGATCTTGGCGATCGTCTGGTGAGTTTTGCGGCGCAGGTCTTTCTGTGCAGCTGACAAGACTGCGATATCCAGCGGCTCCACGGGACCGGCTGCCGCGTGTTCCGTTACAGCTGCAAAGAAGCGCTTCAGGAAGCGGAAACTGCCCTGCACGCCGTCGTCGGACCACTCCAGGGCCTGCTCCGGCGGTGCCGCAAACATCATGAACAGGCGCACGGTATCGGCGCCGTACCTGGCGATCAGTTCCTGCGGATCCACGGTGTTGCCCTTGTTCTTGGACATCTTGGCACCGTCCTTGAGGACCATGCCCTGGGTCGTCAGGTTTGTGAACGGCTCCGACACATCGGTCAGGCCTTCGTCGCGCATAACGCGCTGGAAGAAGCGTGCGTACAGCAAGTGCAGGATGGCGTGTTCGACGCCACCGGTGTACTGGTCGACCGGCGTCCAGTAGGCCGCACGCTCGTCCAGCATCGCCTGGTCGTTATCCGGGCAGGCATAGCGGGCGAAGTACCAGGACGATTCCACGAAGGTATCGAAAGTATCGGTTTCGCGCCGTGCAGGCTTGCCACACTGCGGGCACGGTGCATTGACGAACTCCGGAATGTCCTGCAGCGGTGAGCCATGACCGGTGAATTCGACATCTTCGGGCAGCACCACCGGCAATTGGTCCTCCGGAACCGGCACGGCATCGCAATCGTCACAATAGATGATCGGTATCGGTGCGCCCCAGTAGCGCTGCCGTGAAACGCCCCAGTCGCGCAGCCGGTAATTGATCGTGCGCCGGCCTCGGTCGTTGCTTTCGAAGTAGTCGGCAATTGCATTGAACGCCGTGTCAAAGTCCATGCCGTCATAGTCACCCGAATTGACCAGCACGCCGTGCTCGAGGTACTCGCTCTCCTCGACGTCGATCGAAGTGCCGTCCGCCGGCGCAACGACCTGCACGATCGGCAATCCGTGTTTCTTAGCGAACTCCCAGTCGCGCGCATCGTGCCCCGGCACTGCCATGACGGCACCGGTGCCATAACTCATCAGCACGAAGTTCGCGACCCACAGCGGCACTTCCTCACCGCTGAGCGGATGAATCGCCGATATGCCGAGCGGCATACCTTTCTTCTCCATCGTTTCGAGCGTCGCTTCCGCCGCATCCGTTTTCTTGCATTCTTCGATGAATGCAGCGATTTCGGGATTAGACGCAGCGGCTTTTGTCGCAAGCGGATGCTCGGCTGCGACTGCCATGTAAGTCACACCGAACAGTGTGTCTGGCCGGGTCGTGAAAACTGTCAGCGGCTCTTCCTCGCCAACAACGTCGAAGGACAGTTCCAGCCCTTCGGACCGACCGATCCAGTTTCGCTGCATCGTCTTGACGGACTCGGGCCAGCCCGGCATGCGGTCGAGTTCGTCCAGCAACTCGTCGGCATAGGCCGTGATTTTCATGAACCACTGCGGAATCTCCCGGCGCTCCACCAGCGCATCGGAACGCCAGCCCCGGCCATCGATCACCTGCTCGTTGGCGAGGACCGTCTGGTCGACCGGGTCCCAGTTGACGACCGAATTCTTGCGGTAGACGAGACCCTTCGCAAACATGCGGACGAACAACCATTGCTCCCAGCGGTAGTACTCCGGCCGGCAGGTCGTCAGCTCACGCGTCCAGTCGTATGCAAACCCCAGGCGCCGCATCTGGCCGCGCATGTCGTCAATGTTTTCGTAGGTCCATTGCGCCGGCGGCACACCACGCTTGATCGCCGCATTTTCCGCCGGCATGCCGAACGCATCCCAGCCCATCGGTTGCAGGACGTGCTTGCCCTGCATGCGCTGGTAGCGCGCGATGACATCGCTGATCGTAAAGACGCGCACGTGTCCCATGTGCAGCTTGCCACTCGGGTACGGGAACATCGTCAGGCAATAGAATTTTTCCTTGCTGTCGTCTTCATCGACCTCGAAGGCATGCGCAGAGTCCCAATGCTGCTGCGCCGCTGCTTCGATCAGCTCTGGTTGATACGGGGTGTCCATGGTGGTGTTTCAGAATGGCCTTGCGAAAACCCGCAAGCGTACATCAAGACGAACGCGATCGCAGCCAGAAGCCTGCCAGGACCAGCAATCCCAGGCAGATCACCGGCCAGTTGCCAAACCGTACATACGGCGTCGACCCGGCACGCGGCTGGACCCGGGCACTCATCTGCACCGGCTCGAACTGCGCACCGGTCGCCAGGACGTTGCCGCCCGCATCGATAAACGCGCTGATGCCGGTGTTGGTCGCACGAATCGTTTCGCGGCCGAATTCCAGCGACCGCATGCGCGCGATCTGCAAGTGCTGGTGCGGTGCAATCGAGTCACCGAACCAGGCGTCGTTGCTGACGTTGATCAGCAATGCGGCGTCCGGAAACGCGAACAGCATCTCGGCGCCGTAGGCATCCTCGTAGCAAATCACCGCCGAAATGGCGGTTCCGTTCGCCATCGTCAGCAACGGTTGCTCATCGGCACCGGGGCTGAGATCGCTGAATGGCAGGCTCATCATCCGCATCCAGTTGCGCACGAACGACGGCACCGGAAAGTACTCACCGAACGGCACCAGGTGGCGTTTGCGGTAGACCTGGCGCTCATTGCCGTTGAGGCCGATGACGCTGTTATAAATGTGTACCTCGCCGTCAGCCGCTTGCTGCCGTTCGAGGATGCCGAACACGATCGTCTGGCCGCTGCCGGCGCTGATCGACTCCAGCGACCGGATGTAGGCTTCTTCCCTGTCGCTGACTGACGGAATCGCGACCTCCGGCCAGACGACCAGTTCGCTGGCCGTCGCGCCCGCGGTGCGGTCCCGGTAGAAGTCCCGCGTCGGCTGGCGTTCCTCCGGCAACCATTTCCGCTCCTGTGGAATCCCGGCCTGGATGATCGTCGTATGGATCGGCGCACCGTCGGGCTGCGTCCATTGCACCGTCGTCAGGGCCGCACCCGCGACCCACGGCGCGACTACGATACCGAGCGCAAGCCAGCGGCTGCGACCGCGCTCCAGCAGCGCCACCAGCAACGCCGTCGTGCTAATCACGAGGCACAGCGACACACCGTAGACACCCAGGACCGGCGCCCACCCCGCCAGCGCCGTATCGATCTGGCCATAGCCGAGCGACATCCACGGAAAACCGCTGAACAACCAGCCGCGCAACCACTCGATGACGACCCAGCAAAAGGGTGCGGTTGCCAGCAATCGCCACGGCTTGCCAGCCGCGAAGCGATTGATCAGCCAGGCTGTCAGCGCGAGGTAGGCAGCCATGATCAACGACAGGACAACCACGAGGAAGACACCGATCCACCCCGCCGCATTGCCCGGCCCGGTTACCGACAGGTATATCCAGTAGGTGCCGCAAAGAAACCAGCCGAGGCCGAAGCTGAAAGCCAGCTTGGCTGCCTCGCGGCCGCCTTTTTGCAGCGCGACATACATGAGCGGCAGCAACAGTGCCGGCGCCAGCGGCCACAGGCCGACGGGCTCATACACTGCGGTGAACAGGCAGCCGAGGCCGAAAAAAATGGCACGCTGCACGAGCTAGCCGATTCGCTGAACCTGGAGTGCGTCCACGCGGCGCTTGTCCGCCTTGACCACGGCGAACTCGAACCCGCCGAACGCGACTTTCTCGCCGCGGCGCGGCAGCCGGCCCAGCTCATGCATGACCAGGCCGCCGATGGTGTCGTAGTCGTCCTCGCTGAGATCGCACTCGAAGAACTCGTTGAAATCCTCGATGCGGGTCAGCGCCCGGACGGCGAAACAGGGCTTGCCGCCGCGGTCACCATCGGCCCGGATGAACGCGGCTTCTTCCTGGTCGTGCTCGTCGTCGATGTCGCCGACGATTTCCTCGAGGACATCCTCGATCGTCAGCAAGCCGGCAACCCCGCCGTATTCGTCAACAACGATAGCCATGTGATTGTGGCTGTCGCGGAATTCCTTCAGCAACGCATTCAGCCGTTTGGACTCGGGAATGACGACGGCCGGCCGCAGCAGTTTGCGCAGCGGCACGTCGGCCGACTTGTCGCTGCCGAAATAGCGCAGCAGGTCCTTCGCCAGCAGGATGCCGAGCACTTCGTCGCGGTCCTCACCGATCACCGGGAATCGCGAGTGCCCGGACTCGAGAATCATTGCGAGGATCTCGTCGAAATCTTTCTCGATATCGATGACGACCATTTGCGAACGCGGCACCATGACTTCGCGCACCTGCGTCTCGGATACCTCGAGCACACCGGACAGCATGCTTTTTTCTTCAGCATTGATGTCCGTTTCGGACTGGTGGATCAGGTCTTGAATTTCTTCGCGGCTCCAGGGGTCACCTTTGAATGCGCGTTTCAGGCGCGCGATCAGGCCAGTGCCACCTGCGCCGCTCGTACTTGGAGGTTTGTCGTTCATCGAACCTGGATATAAATCCCGTTGAGGGCCATATATTGTAACAGCTAGTTAGCCCGTACTCGCGTACGGGTTCGCAATTCCGCGCGACGCCAGGATGGCGATTTCCAGGCTTTCCATCGCCTCTGCATCCGCATCGTGCGTGTGATCATACCCCAGCAGGTGCAACGTGCCGTGCACCAGCATGTGTGCCCAGTGATCCGCCACGGCCTTGCCCTGGCGCAATGCTTCATCGCGGACGACCGGGGCGCACACGACGATGTCACCCATTTGCCGCACCGCCTCGGCCGGCAACCCGTCGATGCTGCCCACCGGGAACGACAACACATTGGTCGCGGAGTCCTTGTTGCGGTACAGCTGGTTCAGCGTCTGGATCTCGGCTTCGCCGACGATACGCACGGCAAACTCGACCGGCTGCTCCGGCAACCGCTCCGAGCGTTCGGCGGATAACTCGACCCAGCAACGGATTTCGTCTTCACCAGGAACGCCGGCATCTTCGCAGGCGTACTGGATATCAACGGTCATCGTCGTGAGCTTCGTATGCCTCGACGATTCGGCGGACCAGCGGGTGACGGACGACATCGTTCGGCGAGAACATCGTGAAGCCGATGCCTTTGACGTCGCTCAGGATATTCATGGCGTGCTTGAGCCCGGACATCTGGCCATTGGGCAGGTCGATCTGTGTCACGTCGCCGGTGACAACCGCATGCGAGCCAAAGCCGATGCGCGTCAGGAACATCTTCATCTGCTCTGTGCTGGTGTTCTGCGCCTCGTCGAGAATGACGAAAGACTCGTTCAGCGAGCGGCCGCGCATGAATGCCAGCGGTGCGATTTCGATGACGTTGCGTTCGATCAGGCGGGTCACATGTTCTGCACCGATCATGTCGTATAATGCGTCGTACATCGGCCGCAGGTACGGGTCGACTTTCTGCGACATGTCACCCGGCAGGAAACCCAGCCGTTCACCGGCTTCGACGGCAGGCCGGACCAGGACGATGCGCCGCACTTCCTCGTCACTCAGCGCTTCGATCGCGCAGGCCACCGCCAGGTAGGTCTTGCCGGTGCCCGCCGGGCCTATACCAAAAGCGAGATCGTGTTTGCGAATACTCTTTACATAGCCGGACTGGTTTGCACCGCGCGGACGAATCGTCTTGCGCTGCGTCGTGATCGTAACGTCGTCGCCTGCTTCCGAATCCGAATTGGCCGGCAGTAGTTCGCCATCACTCATCTGTGACTCCTGCAACATCATGTGGACACGTTCCGGATCGAGCCGTTCTGTATCGGTCATCTCGAACAGCGACAACAACACATCGCTGCCCGCCTGTGCAGCACCGGGCGGGCCGGTTATGCGGAAGTGATTGCCGCGACTCGCAATGTCAACGTTGAGTCGGCGTTCTATTTGTCGCAGGTGTTCATCAAACTGGCCGCAAAGATTGGCCAAACGACGATTGTCGGCGGGCTCGAGGACAATGTCCCGAGATATCTGGACAGCATTCAAAGTACTTCAGAGATTACCGCTAGGCGGCTTGCTTGTCTACGCGTCGGCCGCGCAGGGAATTTGGTAACGCCTCGGTAATGATGACGTCGACGAACTGGCCGATACAGGACGGGTCTGCATCGAAGTTGACCCAGCGCATGTTCTCCGTGCGCCCGGCGACCTGGTTGCTGTCTTTCTTGGACAACTTTTCGACCAGCACGCGTTGCGTAGTGCCGACCATCGCCTTGCTTATGTCCAGCGCCTGCTGGTTGATGCGCGCCTGCAGGATCTGCAGGCGTTGCTTCTTGACGTCCATCGGTGTGTCGTCGTCCAGGCCAGCCGCGGGCGTGCCCGGTCGCGGACTGTAAATGAAGCTGAAAGACTGGTCGAACCCGATCTCGGCCACCAGGTTCATCAACGCTTCGAAGTCTGCGTCGGTTTCACCCGGGAAGCCGATGATGAAATCGGACGATAAAGAAATGTCCGGCCGCGCCTTGCGCAGTTTCCGGATCTTCTGCTTGTACTCGAGCACGGTGTGACCGCGCTTCATCAATGCGAGGATGCGATCGGAACCATGCTGCACTGGCAGGTGCAGGTAGTTGGCCAGCTGCGGCACCTCGGCATATGCCTGGATCAGGCTGTCGGTGAACTCCACCGGGTGCGATGTCGTGAAGCGAATGCGTTCGATACCGTCGATGGCCGCGACGTAGTAGATCAGGGTCGCCAGGTCGGCGATCTGGCCATCGTGCATCGGCCCGCGAAACGCGTTGACGTTTTGTCCCAGCAAATTGATTTCACTGACACCCTGCATCGCGAGCGTGGCGCACTCGGCAATCACGTCGTCGAACGGCCGGCTGATTTCCTCGCCGCGCGTATACGGCACAACGCAAAAGCTGCAGTACTTGCTGCAACCTTCCATGACCGACACGAAGGCGGTTGGTCCTTCGGCTCGCGGCTCGGGCAACCGGTCGAACTTTTCAATCTCCGGGAACGATATGTCGACGACCGACGACTTTTTCTCAGCCGCGGCGTCGATCAGTTCGGGCAGGCGATGCAGCGTCTGGGGGCCGAAGACGACATCGACAAACGGCGCCCGCGTCGCAATAGCCTCACCCTCCTGGCTGGCAACGCAACCGCCGACGCCGATCATGACGCCAGGCCGCTTCTCCTTGACCTGCCGCCAGCGCCCGAGGGCCGAAAACACCTTCTCCTGGGCTTTTTCGCGAATCGAACAGGTGTTCATCAGCAGCAGGTCGGCCTGGTCAGCATCCCCGGTCAGCTCATAGCCGTGTGACTCACGCAGAACGTCCGCCATCTTGTCCGAGTCGTACTCGTTCATCTGGCAGCCCATGGTCTGGATGTAAAGCTTCTTGCTCAAAGTCTTTCTACCAACAAAAAGGGGTCAGAGCCCTTTTCGGAGAAAAGCGCCGGAACCCTTCTGCAGCCGGGCGCTAGAACGGGATATCGTCATCGAAGTCGTCGGGACCCGGCTGCGGTGGTGCGCTGGACGGACCCGAATCGCCGGATGAGCCCATCGGTGCAGAGCCGCCACTACTGCGACCACCGCCAAGCATCTGCATTTCGTCCGCAATAATCTCGGTCGTCCAGCGATCCTGGCCGTTCTTATCCTGCCACTTGCGCGTGCGCAGCTTGCCTTCGATGTAGACCTGCGAACCCTTGCGCAGGTATTCGGCGGCAATCTCGGCCAGCCGGTTGAACATGGCAACCTTGTGCCACTCGGTACGATCCTTCTGTTCGCCGGTCTGCTTGTCTTTCCAACTCTCGTTGGTCGCGACCGTCAGGTTGGTCACCGCCGAACCACTCGGCATGTAACGCGTTTCCGGGTCCGAACCGAGGTTGCCGACGATGATGACTTTGTTGATTCCGCGGGCCATAGCTGGTCCCCTGTCTGCTGATTATTCGAATAGGTCCACTCTTGCGGCAGCCGGGCCCAAGAGGGTCGCCTATTGTAGAGCCTGCCAAACGATTTGCCACCCTACTTTCTGCCAATCCACCCCACATTCCCCCCAAAAAACCGTGACAGTTACTACTTACACCTTTTTGCGTGCAAAAAGGTGTAAGTAGTAACTGTCACGGTTTTTTAGGGGCGGAGCAGGCTTGAGGAGGCCAGCCAGATCGCGGCAAGCAGTGCGCAGACGAAGAAAACGTCGCTCGGATTGCCGGAGCTCAGGAAGCGGCCGCCTATCAGGCCGCCGGTAAATGCGCCGAGGAACTGGGCGCTCGAGAATACGCCGAGCATGGCGCCACGCTCGCTGCCGTCTGCCAGGATGGACAGGCGCGCCGGCAGCGCCGCTTCCAAGAACGTGAAGCCGGCGAAGAACAGCGCCAGTGCGACGAAGACCGGCAGGACACTGAATGCCACGAACGCCAGCAACAGCAGGCCGAGCAGGATCAGGATGAGTGCCAGGCCGATCGTCGACGACTTGCCCTGCCGCTCGTCGCGCATGATCAGCGGTATCGTGCCGGCCAGCGAGACCAGCAGCGCCCCGACATACAGCTGCCAGTGACGGGTCAGTGGCAGGTGCAGGGAATCGCCCAGCAGGAACGGCAGTGCGACGAAGCTCGCCGTCAGCATGGCATGCAACAGGAACACGTAGAAATCGAGCCGCAGCAATTCCGGGCTCAGCGCCGAACGCAGGTTCCAGTCAGGCCCGGCCGCCGGTTGCTCGATACCGTCGGGCAGCAGGCGCAGCAATCCGATTCCAGCCAGCGCGAGCAACGCCGCCAGCCAGAACAGCGCAGGTACGCCAGCGTATGCCGCGATGGCCGGCCCAATGACCAGCGCCAGGATGAACGACAGGCCGATGCCAACGCCAAACACCGCCATCGAGCGGGTCCTGACCTCATCGCGGGTCCCGTCGGTGATCAGCGCCGCCAGCGTCGCGGAGATGGCACCGGCTCCCTGCAGGAAACGTCCGGCGATAACCACCTGGATGCTGTCCCCGAGGGCTGCTACGACGCTGCCCAGTGCGAACACAACCAAGCCACCGATGATTACCGGCTTGCGGCCGATCCGGTCCGACAGCATACCCAGCGGAATTTGCAGCAGCGCCTGCGACAAACCGTAGGCCCCGACGGCCAGGCCGACCAGCAGTGGAGTCTTGCCATGCAACTGCGCCGCATACAGCGACAGCACCGGCAGCAACGCAAAAAGGCCCAGCATGCGAAACATCGCAATTAGCGCGGCGACGCCGACGACACGCTTCTCGCTGGCCAGCATTGTGACCGATTCACCGCTGTTTTCTGCAGACATGGCAGGCACTCTTTGCGCCGGACTTGGGGGGCGGCGTATATTAGCAGGTTGGTCGTCGTTTTCTGAATCTCGCTATGAAGTCCATCGATATCCGCGGCGCGCGGACACACAATCTGCGCAACCTCGATCTGAGCCTGCCGCGGGACAAGTTGATCGTGTTCACCGGCCTCTCGGGCTCGGGCAAGTCGTCGCTCGCGTTCGACACGATCTATGCGGAAGGCCAGCGCCGCTACGTCGAGTCGCTGTCTGCATATGCACGCCAGTTCCTGTCGATGATGGAAAAACCGGACGTCGATCATATCGACGGCCTCTCGCCCGCGATCTCGATCGAACAGAAGTCGACGTCGCACAACCCGCGCTCGACTGTCGGCACGGTCACCGAAATCTACGACTACCTGCGACTGCTGTACGCGCGTGCGGGCACGCCGAAGTGCCCGGACCACGACACCGACCTCGAAGCGCAAACCGTCAGCCAGATGGTCGACCACGTGCTGTCGCTGCCGGAAGGCACGCGCCTGATGCTGCTCGCGCCGGTCGTCAGCGATCGCAAGGGCGAACACGTGCAACTGATGGCCGACCTGATGGCACAGGGATTCATACGCGCCCGCATCAACGGCGAGGTCTTCGAACTGGACCAGCCACCGACGCTCGACCTGCGCAAGAAACACCGCATCGACGCGATTGTCGATCGCTTCAAGGTCAAGGAGGACCTGCGGCTGCGACTGGCTGAATCCTTCGAAACCGCACTGCGCCTCGCCGACGGTATCGCCCGGATCGCCTTCATGGACGACAGCGACGCCGAGGAAATCACGTTTTCCGACCGCTTTGCCTGCAATGTCTGCGGCTACAGCCTCAGCGAACTCGAACCACGGCTGTTTTCGTTCAACAACCCGTCGGGCGCCTGCCCGACCTGCGACGGTCTCGGCGTCAAGCAGTTCTTCGACCCCGAGCGCGTCGTCGTCAACCCAGAATTGTCGCTCGCCGGCGGCGCCATTCGCGGCTGGGACCGCAAGACGACCTACTACTACCAGATGGTGCAGAGCCTCGCGGCGCACTACGAATTCGACATCGAGACGCCATTCAACAAGCTGTCGAAAAGACTGCAGGACATCGTCCTTTACGGCAGTGGCAAAGAGAAGGTCGAATTCTTTTATGAAAATTCGCGCGGCATGCAGATCAAGAAATTGCATCGCTTTGAGGGCGTATTGCCAAACCTCGAGCGCCGCTTCCACGAAACGGAATCGGGCGCGGTCCGCGAGGAACTGGCCAAGTTCCTGAACAGCCAGGCCTGCCCGGACTGCCATGGCACGCGGCTGAATCGTGCGGCCCGGCACGTGTTTGTCGCCGGCGTGTCACTGCCCGAAGTGTCCGGAATGTCGGTCGGCCATGCGCGTGAATTCTTCGACACGCTGGCGCTTGAAGGCTGGCGTGCGACGATCGCCGAGAAGGTGGTCAAGGAAATTGGCGATCGGCTCGGCTTTCTGAGCGATGTCGGGCTCGACTACCTGTCGCTGGACCGCAGTGCCGACACGCTCTCCGGCGGCGAAGCGCAGCGCATCCGGCTGGCGAGCCAGATCGGTTCCGGTCTCGTCGGCGTTATGTACATCCTCGACGAGCCGTCGATCGGCCTGCACCAGCGCGACAACCAGCGGCTGCTCGGCACGCTGACGCACCTGCGCGATATCGGTAACACTGTCATTGTCGTCGAACACGACGAGGAAGCCATCCTCGCCGCCGACCACGTCGTTGACCTGGGACCCGGCGCCGGCGTGCACGGCGGCGCTGTCGTCGTGGCCGGCAGCCCGGCCGAGGTGCAGGCTAATACGGAGTC
>JAUIDP010000106.1 GCA_030429005.1 Gammaproteobacteria bacterium
ATCAACTCCCGCGTATTTTTCGGTGTTCGGGCCAGTCGGCAGGTACTGATCGGGGCGCTGCTCGGTATCCTCGGCATCCTGACATTGTTTGTACCGCAGATCGGCGCGGTGTCATTGAGCGACGGTGTGCTTATCGGTTCGTTGCTGGCAGTTGGCGGGGCATTCATGGCGTCGCTGGGCAACATGGTTTCGCAAGGTGCCCAGCGCCGGCAACTGCCGGTCATGCAAAGCAACGCCTGGGGCATGTTTTACGGATTCATCGTCAACGGGATCGTCGCCATCGCCGGCGGTCATGCTTTCAAATTCGAGTGGTCGTTCGCCTATGTCAGCTCGCTGACGTACCTGACCGTCTTCGGTTCCATCTTCGCTTTCGGTGCCTACCTGACGTTACTGGGCCGGATCGGTGCCCACCGGGCGGGTTACTCGATGGTCCTGTTCCCGGTGCTGGCACTGATACTGTCGATACTCTTCGAGGGTCTGCGCATCGACGCGACGCTGATTGCGGGCACTGCACTGGTGCTGGCCGGCAACGTCTTCGTATTGCGGCGTGATCGGGTGCCATCGACAACGTCGCCGGTCGTGGGCCACAATGCTGCTTCCTTTGGAATTAGATCACGCCAGGTGTGAACCCGAGGCCCCGTACGGGGTCGGATATTCCAACCAGTTACCGATGCGGGGAACCAGTATGTTGTCTTATCGCCTTTTCCTGGCTGCGGCTGCCGCAGTTACTGTGCATGCGGGTATCGCGCCGCAGGTACTTGCCGCTGCAGGCACCGAGTTGCCGGAGTCGATCGAGTTCGTCGAGGAGGTGCGCAAAAAGAATGCTGACGACCTGACGATTCCGTACCGCAAGTTCGAAATGGAGAATGGACTGACCGTTATCCTGCACGAGGATGACTCCGACCCGCTGGTGCATGTCGATATCACTTACCACGTCGGTTCGGCACGTGAGGAGGTGGGCAAGTCCGGGTTTGCGCATTTCTTCGAGCACATGCTGTTCCAGGGCTCGGAGAACGTCGCGGATGAAGAACACTTCCGGATCATCAGCGAGTCCGGTGGCACGCTGAACGGCACAACCAACGCCGATCGCACCAATTACTTCGAAACCGTGCCATCAAACCAGCTCGAGAAAGTATTGTGGCTCGAAGCAGACCGCATGGGCTATTTCCTCGATGCCGTGACGCAGCAGAAGTTCGAAGTGCAGCGCGAGACGGTGAAGAACGAGCGCGGCCAGAGTGTCGACAACCGCCCTTACGGGTTGCTGTTCGAACGCGTTGGCGAGGCGATGTACCCGCCGGACCACGGTTACAACTGGTCGACAATCGGTTACATCGAAGACCTCGACCGCGTTGATGTGAACGATCTGAAGCGATTCTTCCTGCGCTGGTACGGGCCGAACAATGCGACGCTGACTATCGGTGGGCGCTTCGACGAGGCCCAGACCCTGGCCTGGGTTGACAAGTATTTCGGGCCGATTCCTCGCGGGCCCGAAGTGGCCAACCCCGACAAGCCGCCGGTGAAGCTGGACAAGAACCGCTATATCTCGCTGGAAGACAACGTCGCGTTACCACTCCTGTACATGGCATACCCGACGGTCTACCTGCATCACGAAGATGAGGCGCCGCTCGACGTGCTGATGTTCATCATCGGTGTTGGCGATACCTCGCTACTGTACAAGAATATGGTCAGGAACGGCCTTGCCGTGCAGGCGAGTGCCAATCACGCCTGCCAGGAGTTGTCCTGCACCTTCACAATGCTGGCACTGCCGAACCCGCAGTCGGGCAAGACGCTGGCCGATCTCGAGAAGATCGCGCGCGACTCGCTGCTTGAGTTCGAGGAGCGCGGTGTTGTTGCGGACGACCTCGAACGCGTCAAGATGACGATCGTCTCCGGCAAGATTTACGGCCGGGAAAGCGTGGCAGGCAAGGTGTCGGAACTGGCAGCCCTCGAAACCTTCACCGGCACACCCAATTTTACGGCGGACGACATCGCGCGTTACGAAGCCGTAACGGCTGACGATGTAGAACGTGTTTATCGGCGTTACATCAAGGACCAACCGGCTGTCATCATGAGCATCGTGCCAAAAGGGCAGCCGGAGGCTGTCGCGGCGAAAGACACGTGGCAGCGTCCGGAGCGGCAACTGCCTGATTACGCCGCCATCTCCGAGGACGAACTGGAATTTCGTCGCGGTGTCGACGATTTCGATCGCAGCATCATGCCGCCTGCCGGCGAGAACCCGGTCGTCGTTCTGCCGGAGACCTGGCGCGACGAACTGGATAACGGCGTCGAAGTTCTTGGCGCAGTGAATGCCGAAACGCCGACAACGTCGATCGCATTGCGCATCGAGGCCGGACAGCGCAATGAGACACTTGAGCAGCTCGGTCTCGCTTCGCTGACCGCGGCGATGATGAATGAATCGACCATGCGCCGCAGCAACGAGGAGATATCGAACGAGCTGCAGAAACTCGGTTCGTCGGTCGGTTTTTCGGCGGGCAACGACACGACAACGCTGACGATCCGCAGCCTGAGCAGAAACCTCGCGCCGACGATGAAAATTGCGGCCGAACGCCTGCTGCAACCGAAATTCGACGAGGATGACTTTGTCCGCGTCAAGGGCCAGATTATCCAGGGCATACGCGCCAGCAAGAAAGATGCCGGCGTGATTGCGGACGTGGTCTATCAACTGCTGCTGTTCGGCGAGGGCAACAGCTTCTCGTACCTGAACGCTGGCACTGAAGAGAGCGTGGCCAACCTGACGCTGGACGACGTCAAGCAGTTCTACAAGACGCACTACTCGCCGGCGATCGCCGAAATCGTTGCCGTCAGCAACTTGCCGAAGAAAAAACTGAGCAAGAGCCTCGCCGTATTTGAAGACTGGCAGGGCGATGCGCCCGAGAAACCGGCGCTGGCCAGTTTTCCGGACACGGGCGATATCCGGATCTACCTCGTGGACAAGCCGGATGCGGCGCAATCGGAGATTCGCATAGGCAAGCGTGCGATGACTTACGATGCGACCGGGGAGTATTATCGTTCGTCACTGATGAATTACGCGCTCGGCGGCGCCTTCAACAGTCGTATCAACCTGAATTTGCGCGAAGACAAGGGCTACACCTACGGTGCACGTTCCAGCTTCTCGGGCAACAAGGAATACGGCAGCTACACGGCACGCGCCGCGGTACGGACCGACGCCACGGCTGACAGTATCGTGCAGTTCGAGAACGAGATCCGCGACTACGCCGAGAACGGCATCTCCGAGGTCGAGCTGGCCTTTACCCGCAAGGCCATTGGCCAGCGCGACGCGCGCAGCTTCGAGACGCCGGGCCAGAAACTGAACTTTATTGGCCAGATGCTCGTGTACGACCTGGACGAAACCTTTGTCGACGAACAGAACCAGATCCTGGCTGCCATCGGCGAAGACGAGCTGAACCGGCTGGCCAGCAAACACCTGTCGCTCGACGACATGATCATCGTCGTGGTCGGCGACAAGCAGGCCATCCTGCCGGACCTCGAGGGACTGGGTTACGAGATTGTCGAGCTGGACGAGAACGGCAATTTAGTCGAGACCTGAAGGAAGAATCAGCCGTCGGCACGGCGGTCGTCGTTGAGGACGCCTGATTCCAGAGCTGCTAGGATTTGCTCCTCTACGGCAATGCGGAATTCTTTGTGAACGAAATTCAGGTACTGCTAGACCACAATCGTGAATGGGCGGCGCAGATCGAGCAGGAAGATCCCGGTTTCTTTGGCCGGTTGGCCAAGCAGCAGACGCCGGAATTCCTCTGGATTGGCTGCTCCGACAGCCGTGTACCCGCGAACCAGATTACCGGCCTGATGCCCGGCGAGGTCTTCGTGCATCGCAATGTGGCCAACGTGGTATTGCAGACTGACCTGAATTGCATGTCCGTCGTCGACTTTGCAATCCGCAACCTGAAGGTCAAACACGTGATCGTCTGCGGGCACTACGGCTGCGGCGGTGTGCTGGCGGCGATGGCGGGAAATACCGACGGCGCGGTGGATCACTGGTTGAGCAGCATCCGCGAGCTGTATCTCGAGCACAAGGAGGACCTGGCCGGCCTCGAGCAGGTCGCCGCCGAACGGCGCCTGTGCGAATTGAATGTGCTGCGACAGGCACGCTCCCTGTGCCGGAGCAGCGTTATGCAGGATGCATGGCGCAGTGGCCAGCAGCTGACAGTGCACGCCTGGATTTATGGCATCGAAAACGGGCTGCTGCGCAGCCTGGCGGAACCGGTAGCGGCCCCGCCGGAATCATGAGCAAGCGCAACAGGTAGTTGCAACGTGTCCGCCAGAATCGTGGCACTCACCCCTGGAGAACCGAATTGAACATCAAGGGCACCTGGTTGCTTGCTGTACTGATTGTCAGCGCCTGCGCCGCGGAAGCACCGGAGCCGGCCGGCACGGTGATTATCAATGCGCGGGTCGTCGATGGCAGCGGCGGGCCGTCGCAGGACGTCAGCGTAAGAATGGTTGGGGATCGCATCGTCGCGATCGGTCAGTTTGAACCGCTGGCCGCCGACACCGTTGTCGACGCGAGTGGCCTCGTCCTGGCGCCGGGTTTCATCGACGTGCACAGCCACCATGACGATGGACTGTTCGAAGATCCGGGTGCGCTGGCGGCCGTCAACCAGGGCATCACGACGATAGTGGCCGGCCAGGATGGCGGGCACGCATACCCGCTCGGCGAATTTTTCGCAGAACTCGAGGCGCGGCCCGCGGCCGTCAATGTCGCGAGTTATGCGGGACACGGGACGCTGCGCGAACGGGTGATGGGAGACGATTACCAGCGACATGCGACGCCCGAAGAGCTGGCGCAGATGGTGGCGTTGTTGCGCGAGGAGATGCTGGCCGGTGCGCTGGGTTTTGGCACCGGTCTGGAATACGACCCGGGTTCGTTCTCCGCGACTGCGGAGGTGATTGCGCTGGCGAAAGAGGCGGCGCGGCATGGTGGCCGCTATATCAGTCATATCCGCAGCGAAGACCAGTTTTTCTGGGACGCAATTGCGGAAATTATTCGTATCGGCCGGGAGGCCGATATCCCGGTACAGGTCAGCCATATCAAGCTGGCGATGAGCAGCTGGTGGGGGCAAGCCGACGTACTGCGCGAGATGCTCGATGCGGCGCGGGCTTCAGGCGTTGATATCACGGCCGACATTTACCCCTACCGGGCCTGGAATACGAGTTTCAGCTGGCTCGAGACCGTGTTCCCGGACCGCGACCTGACCAACCGGGACGGTGCCGAGTTTATCTTGAGCGTGTTGCTGTCGCCGGAAACGATTGTCATGGGCAGGTATATTCCGGAGCCGTCGTACAACGGCATGACGATCGCCGAAATCGCTACGATTCGCGAATCTGATCCGGTGACGACGCTGATGGAGATGCTCCAGGCTGAACGGCAGCTCGGCGACGACTCGCCGGCATCCGACATGCTTGGCATCTCCATGCAGGAAGCCGATATCGAGACCCTGATGGCGTGGCCACACACCGTGGTCTGCAGCGACGGCGAGCTGGCCGGCTCGCACCCGCGCGGTTACGGCGCATTCACGCGTTATCTCGGCCACTACCTGCGGGACCGGCAGGTGCTCAGCCTCGAGGAGGGTATTCGCCGCATGACGGCGCAGGCGGCCCGGCAGGTTGGCATCGACGGCCGCGGCCTGATCGCCGAGGGCTGGCCTGCCGACCTCGTTCTGTTCGACTTCGAGACAGTCGCGGACCGCTCGACGATCGAATCACCGCACCTGCCGTCGGTTGGTATCGAAAGCGTCTGGGTCAACGGCGAGGCCGTGCTGGAGGCTGGCCAGGTGACGGGTCGTCGTCCGGGGCAGGTCATCCGCCGACCCGCAGCCGAATAGCGGCAGCCAAATTACTGCAAGACAAAAAAGTCGACAAAACAACAAATAACGATAGAAATATGAAGCAAGTTATTACATTGGATCCGCCGTATCGCTGGGCAACGCCGCAGGACGCTGAGGCGATGGCCCGCTTCGTCAACATGGCTGGCCACGGCTTGCCGCTGTACATCTGGCAGCAGATGGCCGACGAGGCTGGGGACGCGACGGCCTGGGAAATCGGGGCGCAGCGCGCACAACGGGAGTCCGGCGCCTTTTCCTACCGCAATACCGTCATTCGCGACGTTGACGGCGTTGCCTCGGCCGTGCTGATCGGCTACGGCCTGCCCGAGGAGCCGGATCCGGCCCGTTTCGACGAGTTACCGGCGATGTTCGTCGCGCTGCAGGAGCTGGAGGACCTCGTGCCGGG
>JAUIDP010000107.1 GCA_030429005.1 Gammaproteobacteria bacterium
GGCAAAACGCTGGTCCTCCGCAGCCACGACGGCAAGCTTCGGCGCCAGTGCGATGTCGTCCCAGTCCACCCACTCGTGCAACACCGGCCCGTCGGACGGGTCCTGCAACATGAACGCCGTCGTCGCCGGTGGTGCCCAGCGCAGCGGCAGCACCAGCGCAAAGCTCAGCACGACAAAGGCGAGCAGAAGCCACGCGACCGCACGCAGGCCGCGCCGCAGCCAGGAATTCTGTTGCTTTTTGCCGCGGGACTTCCTGCGACCGGGCTTTTTCCTGCTCAGTAGAGTTCCTTCGGCGCGATCTTGAAGATCACGTTCATGACCCGCTGCATGAAGCCGCGCGCCGGCTGGGAGTCGCGGGTCTCGTCGCTGTTCGTCCACAGCACGTCGCCATCCTCGTCGAGCGACAACCGCCAGGCATTCTCGCCGCGCATGTCACGCAACATGACCTCGCGCAATTCGGCGGCCAGCGACGGGCTTTCGATGATGGCACCCATCTCCGTGTTGATACGGGCCGAGCGCGGGTCCAGGTTCATCGAACCGATGAAGACGCGCTGCGTATCGATGACGGCCGCCTTCGTGTGCAGGCCATTGAACTTGCTCGTCACCGGGTCGACGTCGACGAGTTCGGCCACCGCTGCGTCCGGGCGGAATTCATAAAGATCGACGCCGGCGTTGATCAGGTCGTCGCGCCATTTCTCGTAGTGCGCGTTGACGGCCGGCACGTCGTGCGACGCCAGCGAGTTTGTCAGGATACGGATGTCCACATCGCGATCCGACATTTTCGACAGCAGCTCGATAGCCGGCTCGCCGGGGATCACGTAGGCATTGGTGATCAGCAGCTCCTCTTTTGCCGCGTCGATAAAGCCGAACAACCCGGCACCCATGTCCTGTTCGATCTTTTCGCCGTTCAGGTGATCGTAGACGACGCGGCTCGTGCCGAGATGCAGCTTGTCGGCCAGCTCCGCGAGCTCGCTGCTCCAGTCTTTGACAGCGCGCGGAAAACGCTGCAGCTCGGGCGCATCGCGGCTGCCGGCCTGCAGCCTTTCCCAGGACTCCCGGTAGCGTGCCGAGTCCGGTTCCGTCGTCAGGTTGCTGGCCGAAACGACCGGCTCGCTGTTCCAAAAGTGGTCAAACATCTCGTTGGTCTGTTCGGCCACGGGCCCGATGCCGAGCACGTCAAGGTCGTGAAAGTTGTAGTCCTCGCTGAGCCCGAAGTAATGGTCGCCGATATTGCGGCCGCCGAGGATCATCGCGCGACCGTCTACGATCTGCAGCTTGTCGTGCATGCGCACGTTCAGCCGCTTCAGTTCCGTAATCATCTCGCCGGCGCGCGATCCCATCGAGCGATGCTTCCACGGGTTGAAAAGGCGCAGCTCGATGTTCGGCCGGCTCTGCAGGTCGGCCATGAACTCGTCCTGGCCGATCGTTAGCAGGTCATCGACGATCAGCCGCACCTGCACGCCGCGCTCGGCCGCGTGGATGATGCGCTCCAGCAGCAGCTTGCCGCTGTGGTCTCCGTACCAGAGATAGGTCACAACATCGATCGACGTCTCGGCCGAGTCGATCAGCGCCAGCCGCCACAGCAGGCTCTCGTAGCTCGGGTCCAGCAACAGGAAGCCCGACTGCCCGTCGCTGCCGTTTGCCGCAATGTCGGCAGCAAGCTCGGCCAGCGGGCCGCTGGTCGCGGGCGGCGCGGCAAACGTCGGCTCGGGCCGGTCGATTTCGTCCTTCAGGCCGGGCGCTGCGCAGGCCGCGAGGCCGAGGGCCATGGCCAGCAGCAACAGGCGCTGCAGGTGTTGTCTCATGGTTCTGCTCCAAACCGGATGCGCGTCAACTCGCCGATATCGACCGGCTCGCTCGACACGAGCAACAGGATTCGCCGGCCGTCCGTGAAATACGGGTCGCCGGTCAGGTTGCCGCGCGGCTCGTCAAAAGCGGCCGCGCCGACGCCCGGAATATATCCGAAACCCTGCAACGATTGCGCGTAGGCCAGGTCCTCGAGCAGGTACTCGCGCGTTTCATCCACGTTCGGGTCGATCTTGTGCGTCGTGATCGTCTTTTTCGTGAAGCGCACACCGATATCGCGGCTGATCTGCCCGATCCAGACCGGCTTGCCGGCATAACGCAACGGCGTCATCCACAGGCGCAGGTGATTGCGTTCGTCGATGCTGCTGCGGGCTTTTTGCAGCGCCACGTCCTGGGCGCGGCCGAACACGTACAACGCACTGACCGGTGAATAGCGGTACTCGCTGCCGCTCAACGTCGACTTCAGCGTGCGCCATAACGAGCCGCCATAGATCGTTTCGGTCTCGTCCCAGCCGGCGCGCATGAACCCGTAGTAGGCGTCGGTCAGGTCGCCAACGATGACGATGTTCAGCGGATCGCCGAGGTTCTCGCCTTTCTTGTCGGTCACGCAGCAGGGCATCGCGGCAATTTCCGCGTGCAATTCGTCGAGGCTGACGTCGCGCAGCTCCCCAGGTGCGTACAGCGTGTCCCAGTCCACGTTGTAGTGATCGACCCTGAGTCCCGGCACCGGCACGAAGAAGGTCATCGTGTAGCTTTCCGTCGGACTGAAGACATCGACGTTGAACGACTTGGTGCCCTGGTCGAGGCGCGTGAAGATATAGCCGGAGCGCACGGTGCCGGGGTCAACCTTGACGCCCATGCTGCGCCGGTAGACCGCTTCATTGATGTCCCGGTTCAGGTTCAGTAGTGGTATCCGGTTTTGCAGGCGATACGAGGTCTCGATGGGCGTGAAGTAGCCGCTGTCGAGGCCGGCCGGCAGGAACCAGAGCACCTGCTCACCGAGGTTTTCGACCTGCACCCACACCGGCTGGATGTTGCGTCGGTACAGTCGCGCACCGAATATGTCGGCCACTTCCTCCGCGCTCGGCACAGCCGTGGTCACGCGCGCGCCCCCCTCGGTGTTGACGAACACGCGTTCGTTCGGCGGCGGCACCGACTGCTGCCGCAACGGCTCGTAGTCTTCGGCCATTGCGGCAATCGGCAAGACCCAACACAGCAACAGTGCCAGCCGGCTAGTCAATGAATGTCTCCCAGAACAGGATCTCGGTCTCGTCCAGCGCGACAGGCTGCTCACCGATGAACAGCACTGCCCGGCCACCGTCCGAGAACCACGAGCTGCCGGTGAACGTCTGCCGCGGGGCGTCGAAGGCCGCGACCGGGACACCTGCCGCCATGCCGAACTTTTGCAGCGACTGGCCATACCAGAAGCTCTGCAGGACGAACGCCCGCGCATCGTCGACGTCCGGGTCGATCTGGTATTCCTCGTACGACTGCGCACGGCTCGTGCCACTCATATTGTAGCTGGCCTGCGCAAACCAGACCGGTGTCTCACCGACGCGCAACGGTGACAGCCAGATGCGCAGTTCCTTCTGTTCGCTGCCGTCCGGGCGCGACTTGTGAAACGTGCCATCCGGAATGCGGCCACGATAGAAGTGCCGGCGTGCCAGCGCGGACTCGGCACTGCCCGACCGGGTCTCCTGCCACTGGCTGCGCAACAATGCCCGCCGCAGCGCGCCCGGCGTGCCGACGAAGACGACGTTGAACGGATCGCCGCCCGCCTGGCCATCGCTGTCGACGCTGCAGCAATCGACGTCGTTCAACAGTGTCCGCAGGCCCGGCACATCGACGACGCGAATTTCATCGTCGCTGTACAGCTCGGCGAACCGCACGTCCATGTAGTCCGGCTCGAATCCCGGCATCGTGACGAAGAACGTGAAGTTGAACGACTGCCGTGTCGTGTAGGCATCGACGTTGAAACCCTTTGTGCCCTCGGCGAGGTGCGTGAAGACGAGCCCGGAGCGGCTCTCGCCGGGCGGCACGATCCTCGGCATGCCGTGCTCATACAGCCAGCGCTCCATCGCCTTTTTGCCGTCCTTGCTGTAGCCCTTGCGGAAATACCAGGCCACTTCCATCGGCGAGTAGTACTCGCTGTCGATGCTGAGCAGCGCGACGCGCACCTGGCGGGAATCATTGTTTTCCACTCGCAACCAGACCGGCTGGATGCCTCGCGCATACAAGTCCAGCCCGGTAATCGCGATGACCTCTTCCGCCGTCGGCACCGTGGCCGAGATGCGTACCGCCCCCTGTTGCTGCGTGACGATGCGGTCGAGGAAAGCTGCCTTGTCGACGTCGCGGGCTTCGAACGGCCGCGTGGCGCAGCCGCTCGCGAGGAGCAGGAAAACAATGAATACGCCGAATGCCGGCGTTCTTGTTGCGCCGGTTGTCATGCCGCTAGGTTACCGCAAATCGGGGCGAACAGTTACAATAGGCCTGCCGGCCGCGGGAATCTCTGGCCCTGGCGGCTGGCCGGACCATGACAAACCTGCAAATTTCGAGACATGCTGCCGCCTGCACGCTGGCGGCACTGATCACCGTCGCTGCCGCGGGCTGTGCGACGGCGCCCGAGAATGTCGAGAACATCTGCGCCATCTTCGAAGAGAAGGGTGGCTGGTACAAGGACGCGAAGAAGTCCGAGAAGCGCTGGGGCACACCGGTGCACGTGCAGCTCGCCATCATCCACCAGGAATCCACATTCGACTTCAACGCCCGCCCGCCGCGCACGAAACTGCTCGGCATCATTCCGTGGAAACGCCCGTCCGACGCCTACGGCTATGCCCAGGCGCTCGAGAGCACCTGGGACCGCTACCAGAAAGACACCGGCCGGCGCTGGGCCGAGCGCAGCGACTTCGGCGACGCCATCGATTTTGTCGGCTGGTACACGAACCTGTCGCAACAGGTGGCCGGCATCTCGAAGTGGGACCCGTACAACCAGTACCTCGCCTACCACGAAGGCCAGACCGGCTGGATGAAAAAGTCCTACCGCTTCAAGGGTGACGTCAAGTCGGCGGCGCGCCGCGTCGACCACCGCGCGAAAGAGTGGGGTGCGCAACTGAAACGCTGCGAGGACGATCTCGACAGCGGCTGGTGGATCTTCAGCGCGATCCCGGACCCCGCTCGTGCCTCGCCCGGCCGCTGAGCTTTGCCGGAAAACGGAGTACAGTAGGCGCATGGGCGAATTCTTCAAAACACTGTTCTTCGTCGTGCTGGTTGCCGGCGTGCTGCTGTTCGCCTGGCTGCTGCGCGACAAGTGGCTGCCCGGGCCCGAAGAGCCGGTGCCCGCCGGCATGCCCGCCGAAACCGAAGCCGAAGAGCCGGCCGGGCCGCTGCACCCGATCGAGGCGCCGTCGCCGATCGAACTCGACGGCCGCCCGACTCGGCCGCTGCCGACGCTCGACGACAGTGACGGCTTCTTCCTGCTCGAGACGGGCCAGGTGTTCGGCAGCGATGTCGAAGCGCTGCTGATTCGCGACGGCATCATCGACCGCTTCGTCGCGACCGTCGACAACCTGTCACGCAAGCATGTACCGGAGAAGATCCGGCCGGTCGCCGCGCTGTCGAGCGAGTTCGTCACCGAGGGCAGCGGGCCGATCGTGCTCAGCGAGGAGAACTTCAGGCGCTATGACGCGCTGGTGGCGCAGGTTGCCGCCGCGGACCTCGACGCCGTGGCCGACATGTACCGCCGCTACTACCCGTTGTTCCAGAAATCCTACGAGCAGCTCGGCTACCCGAACGCCTATTTCAACGATCGCCTGATCGAGGTCATCGACCTGGTGCTGGAAACGCCCGAGCCCACCGGCCCGATCGCGCTGATCCAGCCGAACGTGCTGTACGAGTTCATCGACCCGGCGCTCGAGGAACTCGCTGCCGGGCAGAAACTGGTGCTGCGCATCGGGCCCGAGCACAGCGCCACGATCAAGGGTGTGTTACGCGAGCTGCGCGCCCGCCTCGCCAGCGACGAATAAGCTCAGTCGTCGACGTGTTCGACATTCACCTGGCCGGTGACGCGGCGCCAGATGTGCGACCACGACACGCCGACGGCCAGGATGACGGCCAGCAGGATCAGCGCAACCCAGGTCGCCGATGACACGGTGTTGACCGAGATCCAGCCGATCCGGACCAGCCCCCAGACGATCGCGCCGAGGATGATGCCGATCAGGACGACACCGAGCGTGTCCAGCGCCCGCCACGTGGCGATCCAGAAGACGGCCCAGCCGGCCAGCAGCACGCCGATCAGCAACAGGTGCAGCGGGCCGAATGCGCTCAGGCTGATGGCGTCGCTTATCCAGTGATAGGCGGAGAAACCGCTCGGGTTGTAGGTGAGCAATACCAGCGTCAGCGCCGCGACGAAG
>JAUIDP010000019.1 GCA_030429005.1 Gammaproteobacteria bacterium
CATTGCTGTGCCTGGCGTTGCGGCCCGCGTCACTACAGCTTCGCGGGTAGTGACGCGGGCACAATGCTCCCACATAACCTACCAGCCTTCGGTGCAGCTGGCACGCGTCAACACAGTTCGATATCCGATAGCATCCACCCAGTTCCGCGTGCCGAACCTCGCTTGCACGATTTGCGCAAAAGTCCAGCTCGATGGCTACGTGGACGCCTGCCCCGTGCGATCGAATTTGGTGCTAATCGACATAGAAATTTGCGCAACGTCCGAGACCAGATCCAGCGTCCGCTCCTAATAGAAGCAGTTGCTCACGAGGCGAAGCTGTCCTGGCGTGCTAGGGCAAGAGGCGGCCAGAACCGGACCTTTTCTTGCAATGCGAGCTTACTTGTTTCTCCGATCGGGTAGTTTCCTAGCCAACAGCACAAGTATGAGTCCTACCGCAGCGAGGGCGACAATTGGAACCCGAGATTGAGTAGTTGGAACGACCTTGAGATAAGTTGGATTCTCAGACGAAAAGAGCGACTTGAATGAATACCAGATGTCGACCGGCAGTAAGTCGCTCAGCGGGGACAACAAAAACAACCCCAGAGCGAGCATCGTGTAGCCGAGGATACTGGCTAACTTACGCACGCAACTGTGCTCTGGTTGCGACGACGACGGCGGCATCAACAATTAGTTTTTCAACAGAATAGGTCAAAGGCGGTCAACCATTCTGCTCGTTATGCCGAACCCATCCTTCGAGGGTCATATTCCGGGACCATGGAACTACGATCTCTGTGCGTTTGCCGGCGTGTTCCTTGATTCGCAGAGATAGGCGTTTCTCGCTAAGCTGTTCGATCGAGTCAATACGCTCCCAAGGAATACTGTAAAACGTGTCGCGCGTCCTGTGGTCTACAAATAATCCGGCGGGTCCGCAAAGGACTTGTGTCATCACAGAATCGCCGCCAAGCTCGACTGAACCTACTTTGCTGCTGTCAGGTTTGCATAGACTGCGGACAACATAGTTCTGTGTTTTCGTTTCGAACAACTCAGCGAGCCGCCCATAAACTCGACGATCAGCCTCTCTTGACTCTTGTATACCGGTCCATGCCCCATACAGAATTACACCAACGACCAATGCGGCGACGGCATAAAAAATCCAACTTGAGAACAAGTTTTCCAGCAATGCAGTAGGAAATCTCCGAACGGCTGTTTTGGGTCAGCAGAGATTATAACGCGAAACAAGCGACCGGCAGCTTTCGAGCGCAAAGCGGCAATTAATTTCACCTTGTTGAAAACTTCGCTTCACGGCCATTAGCTGACGGTTACATCTTGTTCAAGTAAACTCGGGACGCGCGGGAGGGGAAAGAAATGTGTCAAGTAGCACGATCGAGAAGACGTAGGTGGCATGGGATTTGGCTAGCCGCTATTTATGTCGTCACATCCGCCATAGCGCCTTTTTCTGCACAGGCATCGGAAGAAATTGATCCATTGGTAGAGTCAATTGCGCAATTCGGCGTCCTGAAAGTGGCATGTAGCGATGAAGACCTTTTGAGCCTCACAGGCTTGAAATTCGACGAGTGCCTAGCAAAGGCGGAAAACGCGAAATCAAGATGCTGGCAAAGTATGCTGCCGTTGCTAGACTACTTGAGGCTAGAAAATTCTCCCATCGGAAGTCCCGATAAAGATGATAAATTCAATAGCACTGCGTTCTTGTTGGAGAAATGCATCCAATCATCGATACTTCTGCCCAGCGCCCTTGACGACTACGTCAAGTAATAGCAATTGGTGATCGTCTGCATTGGATCTCACGACGTTATATTACGGTAGGATTTCCGACTGGCTGCTATACGAAGTGAAGCAGCCCCTTGGTTAGCTTCCTAGCTGTCGTCTCAGCACGGCCAGGAGCGGACGCTCACTAATTGGTGATCTCCGGCAATTGCAACTCAATCACGTTCGCGTTAATACAATCCAGCTCGATGCCTTCATCGTATGGGAGACAAGCCTTCGCCACTCTTCCTGAAATCTCAGGCCGTTCGAGAATAAGAGGACAGAGCTGAGTAGCCTTTCCTCTGGCAAAGTAGCTGCGATAGACGCCGTTCTCGTGCCCTGAAAAGACAACACCATATTCGCCCAGACCGGCTTTAGGTCCGCAGTATTCTGGCTCAATCGCCGCAGTGCGTTCATTTGAAATCGGATAGCCAACTCGTTCCCAGAATTCCTCTAGATCGATATCGGCCTGATCAATAGCTTGCCTAGCCCGCGTAACCTCACCGACACGTCCGGATTCTGATTGCTCGTGGCTGTCCACGACATTGAAGAGACATTCCTTGTACGCTTTGACAGCAAGCTCAAGCATCAACTCCTTGTCGCTCTCATACTGATCGAGCGAGTAGGTAGGCTGCTCGCAGTCCTCGACCATCGGAAGATCGTTCGCCAGACAAGGCGCTATCATCAGCGAAGACGCGATCAAGCTACATATCTTGAGCATTCTTAGGGATCAAAATTCCATTCGTGTGACCGGCGGTTTTGGGTCAGAAGCCGTCATTGTAGCTGAATCCAGGCGACGGGCTGGTACCGGCCAAAAGCAGCCATTCGGCTTCTTAGTTGTCTTTGTCAATGTGATTCTCTACGCGAAACCAGCGGCTCGCGACGAAACCAGACGCCAGAGCCACAAGCCCAAGTTTGCAAGCGGTACTGAAGTTCTTTGTGACGACTGAGAGTTCGTCGTTCGTGTACAACCCGTGCGCAGCAAATATGAAAAAGAGAAGGCAGGCCAGGCCGGACAAGATGGAGCACATAAAGACGAAGAAGAAAGTCATCGCGGACTTCTCTCCATTTGAGCGACCAAGCCCACCCGTGAGGTCGGCGAGAAATTGGAAAAATTCGTTAAACATCGTATTGGCGCGCTCAGATTTTCTTATCTTGAATGGCCGCCTTCGGCCACTAGCGGCCGTTGAAGGCAGCTCGAAAATTGGGATCACATTTCAACAAGCCCGTCATAGGTCCAGCGAAAGTGCGTTACGATGGTCTCCGGTGGATTGCATTCTCTGATCTCTAGTCCCGTGCATGGTATGGCGGCGAACGTAACAAGTCCTCCTTCGATTGAGATAGGCTTGAGTATCCTGCTTTTCGACGAGCCGATTTCTGCATCGTGGCGGATTACGAAATTCTGCTCGTCATGATCATAGATGAACACCACGACTCTCTGAATCATCTCGACATCAAGACCCACACCGTTCGTACGTTGGTATGTGAGGACTGCGTCGTTTCGTGCGTCTCCATCGACATCGCCGAAAATTAGGTGATTCAAAGGGGCAAGCACGGGATTTTCCCTCGCGTAGTGCATCAGGAGGAGAGAATCGATAACTTCCTCAGCCAGCATTGTGGTCGCGTCTTCGGTGTCACCGGCTCGCGCAGATGCCGGCACAATAAATACGCACAACACGACTACAATAGCGATCCTCTCCATGATGCCTAGCCTCAATTTTTGGGTGTGAACTGTAAGAGATCTCGAGATATTGAACGTCCGCAAAGGGTCAACAACAGTCTATGATTGTAGCTCAATAGCCGACGTTGCAATGACTGGAATCACCGTTTTGGCTGACCAAGTTACATCCGCTTTGCAGGCCGACGCCGAATAGGATGCGGCCTCGGCAATGCACTTACCCTGTATTTCGTTGAAAAGGTACGATCGCAGCAGGCTCGGCCGGCTTGCTGCAATAGCGCGCCCAATCAGCCATCAGCCTGGCTCGCTTTTCGAATAGGTCACCGCGCCTGTAGGCCGCCTCAGTCTTGTCTTTGAGCGTATGGGCGAGCGCCATCTCTGCGACCTCAGCAGGATAGTTTGTCATCTCGGCACACCAATCCCGGAACGTCGACCGAAATCCGTGCACTGTGATGCCCGTATGGCCCAGGCGCCTTAGTGCCTGGATCATCGCCATATTGGAGAGGTGGCTGCCGGCTTTGAGCCCAGGGAACGCGTAGCCAGACCTGCAGCCGTCAGCGCCGACCAGTGCGTTGATTGCTGCTTCCGACAGCGGCACCCGATGCTCTCGTTTCGATTTCATGCGTTTCGCCGGCACGACCCAGACTTTCAGGTCCAAATCGATCTCAGGCCATCGGGCCCCGATCACCTCATTGGTCCTGGCGGCGGTCAGGATCGTGAACTCAAGAGCTCGCAGCGACACGCCGTTCTCGGAACGGAACTTCTGCATGAGCGCCCCAATATCGGTGTATGGCAGAGCTGGGTGGTGCTTGACTTTGGCTACCTGGCTTGGGCGCGGCAGGACCTTGTCCAGGTGACCGCGCCAGCGAGCAGGGTTGTCGCCTTGTCGATACCCGCGAACGGTCGCCCAGTCGAGGACTGCCTCAATGCGGCCGCGGAGCCGACTTGCTGTCTCTGTCTTGGTAGCCCAGATCGGTTCCAGACAGCGCATCACGAGCGCCGTGTCGATCTGATTGACCGGGAGGTGGCCGAGAGTGGGGCCAGCCAGGTTCTTGAGCGTATTGCGCCACTGGTCGATGTGTTTTGGGTTGCTCCACCCCGGCGCCTGAGAGTCAACGTAACGTTCGGCACAATCAGCAAACGTCAGCACGTTGTCGTAGGCGGCTCGAGCCGCGAGATGACGCGCACGTTTGTCCATCAAGGGATCTATCTCTTGGCGTAGTTTTCTTCGCTCTCGCGTCGCCAGATTACGTGCCTCTGCCAATGACACGTCCGGATAAGGACCCAGCCCCATCCAGGTCTGTTTGCCAAACCGGTAGTAACGAAATAGCCACGATTTCGTCACTGCGCTCTGGGGATTCTTGCCAATTGCTTTGCGAACCTGCAGGTAAAGATTGCCACCGTCGCCATACTTGCCGGGCCTTTTTTGGTGCTTCACAAACAAAGCCGTCATTTTCTCCGCCACACTAAACTCCTTTGCAATTTTTCAAATCGCACACGATGAAAACAACGTATGTGACTCGGCTTTAGCGGGATTTCAGTGGATTACCCTAGCGCAGGCAAATCGCTAAGTGCAAGACTTTAAAGGAGTTTCGGACCTTACAGGACCGCTATGGATATGAGAAAATGCCCTCCCTCTCCGCCAATTTCCCGTCACCTGGAGCACCCCATGCCTACTGTCCTTGTAACCGGCTGCAATCGCGGCATCGGGCTGCAGCTGTGCCAGCAATACAGTGCGCGCGGCGATGATGTCATTGCCGTCGTTCGTTCGTCCAGCGCCGAACTGGAAGCGCTGCCGGTTCGCATTGTCAGCGGTATAGACGTCGGAGATGGGGCCTCGATGCCGCTTCTCAAGGATGCGGTCGGCGAGCAACGCATCGATATTTTACTTAACAATGCCGGCATTCTGGTCGGCGACAACCTGCAGGACCTGGACTATGCCGCGATGGAGCTGCAATTCCGGGTCAATACGCTGGGCCCGTTGCGCGTGACGAAAACGCTACTGCCCAACCTCGGCAAGGGCTCCCGCGTCGCGATCGTCAGCAGCCGCGTCGGCTCGATTGAGGACAACGGCACCGGCGGCAACTACGGCTACCGGGTTTCCAAGGCGGCGGTGAACATGGTCGGCGCCAACCTGAAACACGATCTTGCGCCTCTCGGGATCGCCATTGCGCTGCTGCACCCTGGCCTGGTCGCGACCGACATGACCGGCGGCAGCGGAATATCGGCCGCGGAGTCCGCAAAAGGCTTGATAAATCGCATAGACGACCTAAATAATGAGAACTCCGGCGGCTTCTGGCACGCCGAAGGCTATACACTTCCGTGGTAGAATCTGCCTAACAGTTTGCTAAGGAGAGTCTGAAATGCAGGAGAACATTAATCACCTGGCGCCGGTCGCTGAAGCGTCCGTCAGTGATCGTTCCGAGTTCATTTGGAAATGCTATGCCCACGTGGTCGGCGCAATACTCGCGTTCGCGGCCATCGAGGTGTATTTCTTCAAGTCCGGGGTCGCCGTGGCGATCGCAGAGCCGCTGATCAATAACTGGCTGCTCGTACTTGGCGGATTCATGCTCGCGAGCTGGGGCGCATCGCACGTGGCACACCGAATCGAATCGACGGTTGCACAATACGCGGCTTTCGCGTTCTTCATTTTCGTCGAAGCGATCATTTTCGTGCCGCTGCTTTTTATCGCCAACTACCAGGCGCCCGGCGTCATTGAAAGCGCGGCCGGCGTAACCATTCTCGGCTCGGTCGCCCTGATAGCCACCGCGATGATCACGCGCAAGGATTTTTCCTTCCTGCGCGGCATGCTCGTCTGGGTCGGTATGCTGGCACTGGTGGCCATCGTGGGTTCGATCCTGTTTGGTTTCCAGCTGGGCACGTGGTTCTCGGTCGCCATGATCGGCTTCGCCGGCGCAGCCGTGTTGTATGACACATCAAATATCATGCATCACTATCCGGCGGACCGATACGTAGCAGCCGCCATGGCCTTGTTTGCCTCGATCGCACTGATGTTCTGGTACATCCTGCAACTGTTCATGAGTCGCGACTAGGCGTCACCAGTCGGCTACATAGGGGCCCGGTATCCAGGCCTCGTGAAAACCGGAGGCCACCTCAACTGAGGTGGCCTCTTTTCATATCTAAAAAAAAAACCCGCAGCGTGCTGCGGGTTACTGGTTTGGGGCCGGCGCAGCCTACTTGTTTTCCGAGTTCGGCGACCGCATCTGGATGTTGCCGTTGAACGTCGCACCTTCAGCAATTGCGATCGAAGGGGCGACAATGTTGCCCGTCACATTACCGCTCTCGCGAATCGTGACACTGACCGTTGCCGACAGATCGCCTTCGACCCGACCTTCGATAAAGATCTTGGTCGCTTTGACATCTGCGAGCATGACACCTTTCGGTTTTACGGTCAGGCAGCACTTGCCCTGGTTGACTGTACCCTCGACCTTGCCTTCGATGACAAGGTCCTCACCCGCCGACAACTCGCCCTTGAAATGCAGGGTCTCGCCGATAACAGAGACATCGCCGGAGGAATGCTCCTGATGCACCGACCTCGGCACATCGCGAAATGCGATAACCTGCGATTCGGTGAACTGCTCGTCGTCCTGCAACGAGTCGTGGCGTGGCCGTATCTTCATCATTTCTGTGTCTGACATCTCGATCTCTCCCGTCAGGCAGCACTGGCCGACTTTTTGTCGGCACGTTTGGACTTCGCGGCGGTCTTGCGTTTTTCCGCAGCATCCCTGTCTTCGGCGCGATCGTCATCGACAGCGACAGCCTCCGTTTTCGGCTGCCCCGTTGGTACACTGGCGACCTTCGCGGACGGATCGCTATCCATGTCGATCTTGCCGTTGAAGGTAGCACCCTCGACCAGCGAGACGCTCGGGCTGATAATGTTGCCATCGATTTTGGCCGTATCACGAACCTTGACGCTCTTGCTGCCGACAAGGTCACCCTCGACGCGGCCTTCAACGACGATGTACTCGGCCGCCACATTGGCCTTGACGTGGCCGCCGTCGCCGATCGTTAGGCTCGATGAGTGCTTGATAGAACCTTCGACACGACCCTTGATCAGCAGGTCTTCCTCGGCCGTAAGCACGCCTTTGAATTTCAGTGTTGGTCCAAGGACTGACGATATGTTGCCCTTGTCGTTGTCGTACGGATTACTCATGATTCCCTCCTTGGTGTGCCGCCGGATGCGGCTGCGGTGTCTTCCTGACGCGCAGCAATAATGGACCTGCGTCACATTTCCTGCGGTGATCCGCTTCACAGAAATTCAAGTCGTAATAAATTTGAAAAATGATGGCCAGCCCGTATCCCGGCCGGCCCGGATATCACTTTCCTTGTGGCTATCCCTTATTTCGCGACCGCGCAGGCCATGTTTGACTGCTGGAATTACCCAGCACACTTTGTGTGACCGAAGGAGACACGCCATGGGCGCAAAATTTTCAGCGGTTGCCCTGTGCCTGCTACTGGCACTCGGTGCCTGCGACAGGGAACAGATATTGTCGGAGCGCGGCTTCAGGCTGCCGGAGGGGGATCCTGTAGCCGGCAGGGAAACTTTCCTCTACATGCAATGCAACCAGTGTCATACCGTCAGGGGTGAAGACCTGCCGACGATTGCGGGCAGTGAGCCTTATGTCGAACTGGGCGGCACATCGACACGTGTCAAGTCCTACGGCGAGCTGGTGACAGCGATCGTCAACCCGTCACACAAGCTGGCCGACGGCTACCCGGTCGAAGCGGTTTCCGAGGACGGCGAGTCCAACATGTACGTCTACAACCGCTACATGACCGTGCAGGAACTGACGGACCTGGTGCGCTTCCTGCAGCCGCACTACAAGGTAGTGACGCCGAAATACAGCTACCGGCGCTATCCCTAGAGCGTCTCTGCGTTCCCCATGTAGGGGCGCAGAACGTCCGGGATACGAATACTGCCATCAGCCTGCTGGTAGTTCTCCATGATGGCGATCAGCGCCCTTCCCGCTGCCACCCCCGAGCCATTCAGCGTATGCAACAGCTCCGGCTTGCCGGTTTCGGGATTTCTCCGGCGCGCGTGCATGCGGCGCGCCTGGAAGTCCGTGCAGTTACTGCATGACGAGATTTCGCGGTACTTTTGCTGCCCAGGCAGCCACACCTCGAGGTCGTAGGTCTTGCTGGCACCAAAACCGGTGTCCCCCGCGCACAGCGCAACGACCCGGTACGGCAGTTTCAGTAGCTGCAAGACCTTTTCCGCATGGCCGGTCAGTTCCTCCAGTGCGGCATCCGACTGGTCGGCAGCCACCAGTTGCACCAGCTCGACTTTTTCGAACTGGTGCTGGCGAATCATGCCGCGTGTATCCTGGCCGTAGGAACCCGCCTCCGAGCGAAAACAGGGTGTGTGCGCGGTAAACCGAAGCGGCAATTGATCGGCCTCGAAGATCTCGTCCCTGCCGATATTCGTCAGCGGAACCTCTGCCGTCGGAATCAGGTAGAAAGGCGTTGCGGTGGCGGTCTTGAAGAGGTCTTCTTCGAACTTGGGCAGTTGCCCGGTGCCCTCCAGTGCATGGCCGTGCACCAGGTATGGTACGTATGCCTCATCGTAACCGTGTTCATTCACATGCGTATCGAGCATGAACGTCACGAGGGCCCGCTGCAAACGCGCCAGGGCACCCCGCATGATGACGAATCGCGCGCCCGAAACCTTGGCGGCCGCATCGAAATCGAGCATGCCCAGCGACTCGCCCAGCTCGATATGATCGCGGGCTTCGAACTCGAACTCCGGTAATTCTCCCCATGACCGCACTTCGACGTTGTCTTCCTCGCTTGCGCCTTCCGGCACGTCGGCCTTGAGGAGGTTCGGCAATCCCAGTTCAATATCGCGCAACTCTTTCTGCACCGCCTGCAGCACGTGCTGGCTGGCTTCCAGGCGGCCGCCGAGATCCGCAACCGCCTCCAGCAGCGGCGCGATGTCTTCTCCCCGGGCTTTTGCCTGGCCAATGGCCTTCGAGCGCGAATTGCGTTCACTCTGCAGCGTCTCTGTTTCCACCTGCAGCTGCTTGCGTTTTTCCTCGAGCGCAAGATATTCGGCCGCATCAAAGTCGAAGCCGCGCCTGGCGAGATTGGCCTTCACGTCGTCAGCGGAATTTCTCAGGAATTTCGGATCAATCATTTGCGTCGTATCTGTTCGAGTTTCTCGCGAATCCGGATCTCCAGTCCGCGCGGGACGGGATGATAATACGTACGCTCACTGATGTCGTCGGGAAAATATTTCTCGCCCTTCGCGATACCGTCCTCCTCGTCATGGGCATAACGATAGTTCTCGCCGTAACCCAACTCCTTCATCAGCCGGGTTGGGGCATTGCGCAGGTGCATCGGCACGTCGAGTGAACCGAGCTCGCGCGCATCGGCGAGCGCCGCTTTGGCGGCCGTGTACACCGCGTTGCTCTTGGCCGCGCAGGCAAGGTACACAACCGCCTGGGCCAGGGCGAGCTCTCCCTCCGGACTGCCGAGCCGCTCGAGTGCTTCCCAGGCATTCAGGCAGAGCTGCAACGCCCGCGGGTCCGCATTGCCGATATCCTCCGACGCAACGCGCACCATGCGTCGCGCGATGTAGAGAGGCTCGCAGCCACCGTCGAGCATACGCATCAGCCAATACAGCGAGGCATCCGGGTCCGATCCGCGTACGGACTTGTGCAAAGCGGATATCTGGTCGTAAAAGTATTCGCCCTGCTTGTCGAAGCGCCGCTGCCCGCCGGCGACGACTTCGGCAATGATGTCGTCGCCGATTTCGCCGTCTTCGGCCAGGTCTGCAGCAAGTTCCAGCAAATTGAGCGCACGGCGTGCGTCGCCGTCGGCGGCTGCCGCAAGACTTCGAAGCGACTCGTCAGCAATCGTCCTGCTCGCCGCCAGTCCCCGTTCCGCATCCTGCAAAGCATGTTGCAGGATTTCGAGCAATGCCGATTCGTCCAGCATCTTCAGCACGTACACCCGCGCACGGGACAGCAATGCGTTGTTCAGCTCAAAAGACGGGTTTTCCGTCGTCGCGCCAATAAACGTCAGCGTGCCATCTTCCACATAGGGCAGAAATGCGTCCTGCTGAGCCTTGTTAAAACGGTGCACTTCGTCGAGGAACAGGACAGTGCTGCGATTCGACATCTGTTGCTGCTGCCTGGCTTCTTCAACCGCCGCGCGCACGTCCTTGACACCCGCCATCACGGCCGACAGCGCGATAAAATGCGAATCGGCGGTTGCCGCAATCAGGCGCGCCAGCGTCGTCTTGCCGGTTCCCGGAGGACCCCAGAAAACCATCGAATGCGCCCGTCCCTGCTCCAGCGCCTTGCGCAGGGGCTTGCCCGGGTCCAGCAGGTGCTTCTGGCCGCGGAACTCGTCGAGTTTTTGTGGCCGCATGCGGTCGGCCAGCGGCCGCCCCGCCACGTCGTGTTGCAGATTATCGAAGAGATCAGTCACCAGCCCGTCGCTCCGCGAACCAGGTTTCGGCGCGCAGGCTCCAGCCACCCATACCCAGCCGGGCCACCAGCAGCCCTGCCAGGATGCCCGCAACATCCGCGGCGAGGTCGTACCACTCGGCTGACCGGTAGGAAATCATTCGCTGACACAATTCGATCAGGATCCCGAACATGACCAGTCCGACGGCGATTCGCCAATAGGCCCTGCGCTCGTACTGACCGGCAAACCAGACGGCCAGGAACAGGAAAGTGCCGACATGCAGCCACTTGTCGACACCCATGAACCAGGTGACCAGGTCGCGGGTATCTTCGAGGAACCAGACGGCCGGCATCAGCGTCGCGACCAGTACAACGACCAGCAGCAGGAACCCCGCAGCACGCCAGCGCTGCGTATGGCGTAACGGCAGCATCAGGGGCTGGTCACATCAGGCCCGGCAGGTGTCCCAACCACATCGACGTCCTCGGGAACCTGGAATTCGAACGTGCCGGCTGCAAACGGCACGTTGATGGCCACGTCGTGCAAGGCCACAAGCGTCGTCTGCTGCAGATTGTCGAAGAAGACCATTCGATACAGGCGCTCATCCCGGAATCCGAGCTCGACGCGCAGAAACCCGCTGTCCGTATTTTTGGGGCGCAGCCGCACCCAGGTTGTGCCGGCTTCGATATAGCTTCCGTCGTTGTGGAATTGCTCCATCGCATCCGCGGACCCGCCGAGCAGCAGCGCCGGTGTATTGGCCAGCGCGTCCTGTTGTGGCTTCACGGTAACCTGGGCAAGGTCGACGTCGTAGCTCCAGATATTCAGGCCGTCCGCCACCAGCACCTGCTCGTAAGGATCCGTATACCGCCAGCGAAACCGTCCCGGCCGCTGGATTTGCAGCGATCCGCTGGTCCTTTCCAGGACCTCGCCGTCGGCATCGAGCAGGGATTGCTCGAATCGCCCCTGCATCGTTGTCATCTCGCTGACAAACCTGTCGACCAGGCCGGCACCCGGGTCGCCAGGCACGTTATCAGCGAGAACGGCACCCGGGCAGACCAGCGGCAGGAGTATCGCCGCCAGCCGAAGCCGACCTTTCTGTAGCAGTCTTCGTTGCATCATCTACTGTTCCTTGGCCGCCGGCGGCACAAGGATTTCCCGTGAACCGTTCGACTGCAACGGCCCGACCAGGCCGGCCGCTTCCATGCTCTCCACCATCCGGGCTGCCCGGTTGTAACCAATCTTGAGGCGCCGCTGCACACCGGATATCGATGCCTTGCGGGTATCCATGACGACCTGGACAGCCTGGTCGTACAACGGATCCTGTTCAGCATCGGCATCGTTGCCCAGGCCGTCATCCAGCCCGGTCAGCCCGGGCGTCGGGCTCGCGGGCCCGTCGACAATCTCCTCGATGTACTGCGGCGCACCGCTCTTCTTCAGGTGCTTCACAACGGCATGCACTTCGTGGTCGGCAACGAAGGCACCGTGCACGCGAATCGGCAGCGAGGTACCGGGCGGCAGGTACAACATGTCACCATGCCCCAACAGGTTCTCCGCACCCATCTGGTCAAGAATTGTCCGGGAATCGACTTTCGCCGACACCTGGAAGGCGATTCGCGACGGTACGTTGGCCTTGATCAGGCCGGTGATGACATCCACGGACGGTCGTTGTGTCGCCAGCAGCATATGAATGCCGGACGCACGCGCTTTTTGCGCGAGACGTGCGATCAGTTCCTCGACCTTTTTGCCGACGATCATCATCATATCCGCCAGCTCGTCGATGATGACGACAATGTACGGCAACGGCGTCAGCGTCGGGTGTTCGACAGGTTTGTCCTCGTCGAACAGCTCGGGCGGCTTGAAGATCGGGTCGAGAATTGGTTCGCCGCTGTCGATGGCGTCCTTGACCTTGCGGTTGTAACCGCCGATGTTGCGTACGCCGAGCGCCGCCATCAGTTTGTAGCGTCGGTCCATTTCAGCCACGCACCAGCGCAGCGAATTGGCGGCATCCTTCATATCCGTCACGACAGGTGTCAGCAAATGCGGGATACCCTCGTAGACCGACAACTCCAGCATTTTCGGGTCGATCATCAAGAGGCGCACCTGGTCAGCCTGCGTCTTGTACAACAGGCTCAGGATCATCGCGTTGATCGCCACCGACTTGCCGGAACCTGTCGTACCGGCGATCAGCAGGTGCGGCATACGCGCAAGGTCGGCGACGACTGAATGCCCGGCGATATCCTTGCCCAGCGCCAGCGTCAGCGGCGAAGTCATTTTTTCGTAGGCACGCGACTTGAGGATCTCCCCGAGCGTCACCAACTCCCTGTTTTCATTTGGGATTTCCAGACCGACAAATGACTTCCCGGGAATGACTTCAACAACACGGACACTGACGACCGACAGTGATCGTGCAATGTCCTTGGCCAGGTTGACGATCTGGCTGACCTTGACGCCCGGCGCCGGATCCAGTTCGAAACGCGTGATGACCGGCCCTGGCGACACCGACTGGACGACGACGTCAACGCCGAAGTCCTTCAGCTTGATCTCGACCAGACGCGACATCGCTTCCAGCGATTCTTCGGAGTAGCCGGCGCGCTGCACCGGCGCATCGTCCAGTATCGATAATGGCGGCAACTCGCCGGCCGCAGGCGGATCGAACAGCGGTACCTGGCGTTCCCGCTCAGCACGTTCGCTTTGCTCCAGTGCCGGCATTACCGGCTCGATTCGCGGCTTGCTGCGCCCCGCGGTCCGGGCTTTCTCGGTTTCGATAACGGTCTGGCGGGCAGCGAGCTGCTTGCGTCCCTCGGCCCTGTCCTGCCATTCGCCTATCTTCGCGCGCAGTTTTTCATAGCCGGTCAGGCACCAGCGGCCGATCCGGTCCATAACCGAGAACCAGGAGATGCCGAGGAACAATGACAGCGATGCGACCCAGATAACGAATAACAGGGTACTGGCACCGAGCAATTTCATGACCGACTCCAGCCAGGTGCCGACAATCAGGCCGACGATCCCACCTGCCGTCTGGTTGAATCCTGCCGGCGAGAAATGCAGCGTGGACAGCGCACAGCTGGTGATCAGCGTCAGGATGAAGCCGCCGACCCGCAGCGAGTAGTCCATTTTCGTATACAGCTGTTGAGTTTTTTGTTCCCGGTACAACATCCAACCGAAATAAAACACCATTACAGTGAACAGGTAGGCAGGACGACCGAAAAAATCGAACAACAGCCCGGACACCACGGCGCCGAGACGACCGATTCCGTTCTTGATCTCGGTCGAACTGGTCGCCTGGCTGAAACTGGGATCCGTCGGGTCGTAGGTGAACAACGCATACCAGAGGATGAATGCAAGTACGCCGAAGACATACAAAGCACTCTCGCGCAGCGCGGTCGAGACCTGCGCCGAGAGTTTTGACTCCGGTTGCGTGTTCTTTCGGGCTCTTGCCATTTTAAAGTAGACTTCGAAATCGCGCAGGCTTGCGCCGAATTGAAAGGAAGAAATTATACATGAGTGACCTGAAACATTGCCGACTTGTCATCCTGGGCTCCGGTCCGGCAGGCTATTCGGCTGCTGTGTATGCGGCGCGCGCCAACCTGGACCCGGTCATCATTACCGGCGTCGAACAGGGCGGTCAGCTGATGACGACGACGGATGTCGACAACTGGCCCGGCGATGTCGAGGGACTGCAAGGCCCTGAACTGATGCAGCGTATGCTGCAGCACGCGGAGCGCTTCGATACCGAGATCGTCAACGATCACATTCACACGGCGGACCTGTCATCACGCCCATTCCGGCTCGAAGGAGACTACGGCACGTATACCTGCGATGCACTCATCATAGCGACTGGCGCAACTGCGATGTACCTTGGCCTGCCATCGGAAGAAGCGTACAAGGGACGCGGTGTTTCAGCTTGTGCGACCTGCGACGGGTTCTTCTATCGTGGCAAGGATGTCGCCGTTATCGGCGGTGGCAATACCGCGGCCGAGGAAGCTCTGTACCTCAGCAACATAGCGTCGAGCGTGACGCTCGTACATCGACGCGACGCCCTGCGCTCGGAGAAAATCCTGCAGGACCAGCTGTTCGAAAAGCAGAAAAACGGCAATATCGACATTCAGTGGGACCACGTCGTCGAAGAGGTGCTCGGCGATGAAACCGGCGTCACCGGGCTACGGATTCGCAGCACAAAGGACGCAGCCAGCACGCGTGAGATTGACCTCGCGGGCGTCTTCATCGCAATCGGTCATAAGCCCAATACGGGGCTGTTTGACGGCCAGCTGGATATGAATAACGGCTACATTACCGTCAAATCCGGACTCGCCGGCGACGCGACGGCGACCAGCGTACCGGGTGTATTTGCGGCAGGCGATGTCGCGGACCAGGTCTACCGGCAGGCGGTGACGTCGGCCGGTGCCGGCTGCATGGCGGCGCTGGATGCCGAAAAATACCTGGACGCACTGGCGTAGTGCAGGCTTTCCAGGGGCAAAGTGAATTGTTCTGACCAGCGTAACCGTACACAACTCGATCGATGAAATAGCTGCTGCCGACTGGAATGCATTGCTCGATGCGCGTTACCCGTTCCTGCGACATGCGTTTCTGTCAGCGGCTGAATCCAGCGGATCGGTGTGCGCGGAAACCGGCTGGACACCACGTCACCTGACCCTGCGGCATGCCGGCGAATTACGTGCCGCCATGCCGCTGTATGAGAAAAACCATTCCTGGGGCGAGTTCGTATTCGACTGGGCCTGGGCGCGGGCATATGAACAGGCCGGCCTATCCTACTACCCGAAACTGGTCTCCGCCGTGCCATTCACGCCGGCGCAGAGCAGCCGCTTGCTTTTGCGTGACCCGCAAGACCGGGAAGCCGCCGGCCTGTTGCTGGCCGCGGCACTGCAACTGGCCGAAGATACGCATTGCTCCTCGCTGCACATCCAGTTTCCGCGACCTGACGAACTGGCCGACTGCGAGGACGCCACGCTGAAAATTCGCAAGGATTGCCAGTTCCACTGGCACAACCAGGCTTATGCGGACTTTGACGAATTTCTGGCTACGTTCAGCTCGCGTAAGCGCAAGAAAGTGCGCCAGGATCGCCGCCGTGTCAGAGACGCGGGTCTGTCATTCCGGCATTTGCGCGGCAGCGACCTGGACAGTGCAACCTGGCGACAGGTCTACCAACTGATCAGCATAACGTTCATGCGCCGCGGATCGATGCCCTACTTCACACTCGAATTTTTCGAATCGATCAGCCGGGCGATGCCGGACAACCTGCTGGTCGTGGCTGCCGAACGGGGCGGCGCGATGGTTGCGGCGGCGGTTTTTTTCGTCAGCCCCGACACACTGTATGGGCGCTACTGGGGAAGCGACGCACACTACGATGCGCTGCATTTCGAGACCTGCTACTACCAGGGAATCGAATACTGCATTGCCAACGGCCAGCAATGTTTCGAACCCGGCACCCAGGGCGAACACAAGGTTGCTCGAGGCTTCACACCGGTGCCGACCTGGTCTGCACACTGGCTGCAACAGCCCGGGTTCTTCGGCGCGATCGGCGATTACCTGGCAGAAGAAACGCGTCACGTCGATCGCTACATGCAAGCCGTCGACGAGCACAGCCCGTACCGTGAATAGCACGCGCATTGCATGGCTGGGCCCGGACGATCCCGCCGATGCGTTTCCGGCTGTTGAGATGGCCCTGCGCGAACCTGACGGGCTGCTGGCTGCGGGCGGCGACCTCACGACAGAGCGATTGTTGGCCGCCTATAGCGCCGGAATCTTTCCGTGGTATGAGGACGGGCAGCCAATATTGTGGTGGTCACCGGACCCGCGTTGCGTGCTCCGGCCGGAGAGCTTCCACCTGTCACGCCGACTGGCCCGCTACGCACGCAATTCCACGTTCACGCTGACCTGCAATCGCGATTTCGCAGCAGTGATCGACGCCTGCGCCGGCCAGCGCCGTTCTCACCAGGGAACCTGGATAACGCGCGATATTCGCGCCGCATTCGAGAAGCTGCATCTCGCCGGCTGGGCCCATTCCATCGAAATTAATGATGGAGAAGACCTGGTTGGCGGCATCTACGGCCTGAGTATAGGCCGCATTTTCTTTGGTGAGTCGATGTTCAGCCGCCGCGACAACGCGTCAAAGTTTGCGCTGCTCGGCTTGTGCAGGATCCTGTATCAGAACGGCTTCGAACTGCTGGATTGCCAGGTCCTTTCGCAACATCTCATGTCGCTGGGCGCGACCCTGGTGCCGAGGAAGGAGTTCACGAATATCCTTGGGCAAAGCTGCAAAAACAGGGAACAGTTTGTGAATTGGCCGTCGAAACCGGCCCGGATCGCCGAATTTACCGGGAATTAGCGACCCGACACATTGCAATAGACTTGCCGTTTCTGCACAATTCGCGAGCCTTTTTTATTGAGAGATACGCAACCTTGGCGAAAGAAGAAGCCATCCAGATGGAAGGAGTCGTCAGTGAGACTCTGCCCAACACAACGTTTCGAGTCGAACTCGAGAACGGCCATATCGTAACGGCGCATATATCCGGAAAGATGCGCAAGAATTACATTCGGATCCTGACAGGTGACAGCGTCACCGTCGAATTGACACCGTACGACCTGTCGAAGGGACGCATCGTCTACCGCGGCAAATAGGTCGAACACCGGCCCCAGCCCGGCACCGGGCAACCCTATTCGGGGATATGCTCCAACTCCTTGACCACCGGCTCGGCATTCAATCGCAGATTGCCGTCGGTGCCGACAGTGATGCGCACATGACCGCCGTCGGCCAGGTTGCCAAATAGCAGCTCTTCGGCCAGCGGCCGCTTGATATGCTCCTGGATAACCCGGCTCATCGGCCGAGCACCCATCTTGGCGTCGTAGCCGCGTTCAGCGATCCACGCGCGCGCGGCATCATCGAGTTCCAGCGTTACGTTGTTGTTGCCGAGCTTGGCTTCCAGTTCGACAACCAGCTTGTCCACGACCCGCTTGATGGACTCGCTGTCCAGCTGTGCAAACTGGATGATTGCGTCCAGGCGGTTGCGGAACTCCGGCGTAAATGCCTTGCGAATCGCCGCCATGCCGTCCGAACTGTGGTCCTGCTGCGTGAAGCCGACCGATGCGCGCGACATTTCCTCGGCACCGGCATTGGTTGTCATGACCAGGATGACGTTGCGGAAGTCCGCCTTGCGGCCGTTGTTGTCGGTCAGCGTGCCGTGGTCCATAACCTGCAACAGCAGGTTGAAGACTTCCGGGTGCGCCTTCTCAACCTCGTCGAGCAAGACCACCGCGTGCGGGTTTTTCGTTACCGCTTCGGTCAGCAACCCGCCCTGGTCGAAGCCGACATAGCCTGGCGGTGCGCCGATCAGCCGGGAGACCGTATGCCGCTCCATGTACTCGGACATGTCGAAGCGGATCAGTTCCACCCCGAGGCACATCGCGAGCTGGCGTGTCACTTCGGTCTTGCCGACGCCGGTGGGCCCGGCCAGCAGGAACGAACCGATGGGCTTTTCCTCTTCGCGCAGGCCTGAACGTGCCATCTTGATAGCCGCACTGAGCGACTCGACGGCCTGGTCCTGGCCGAAAATCGTCAGCTTGAGGTCGCGCTCGAGCGTCCGCAACGTGTCGCGGTCGGAGGCCGAGACACTCTTTGCCGGGATGCGCGCCATCTTGGCGACGATCTCCTCGACCATTTCAACGGTGACCTTGCTGCCCCGCGTCTCTTCAGGTTGCAGGCGCAGGCTTGCGCCTGCCTCGTCGATGACATCGATGGCCTTGTCCGGCAGCTTGCGGTCGTTGATGTGCCGGTACGACAACTGGGCCGCGGCTTCCAGAGCGGCGGCATCGTACTGCACCCCGTGATGTTCCTCGAAACGGGTCTTCAGCCCGTGCAGGATGGCAATGGTCTCGTCAAGCGTCGGCTCCGGCACGTCGATTTTCTGGAAACGTCGCGCCAGTGCATGATCCTTCTCGAAAATGCCACGGTACTCCGCATAGGTCGTTGAGCCGATGCACCGCAGCTCGCCGTTTGCCAGTACCGGTTTGATCAGGTTGCTGGCATCCATTACGCCGCCCGAGGCAGCGCCGGCACCGATGACCGTGTGAATCTCGTCAATGAACAGGATTGCGCCCGGGTCTTCCTTGATCTCTGCGATAACGCCTTTGAGACGTTTCTCGAAGTCGCCGCGATACTTCGTACCCGCAATCAGCGCGCCCATATCGAGTGCGTAGATCGTCGCATCCTTGAGTACGTCGGGAACGTTCTCTTCGGTAATCAGGCGTGCGAGGCCCTCGGCCAGCGCCGTCTTGCCAACGCCGGCTTCGCCAACATACAAGGGATTGTTCTTGCGCCGCCGGCACAGGATCTGGACCGTGCGTTCCACCTCGATGTCACGCCCGATCAGCGGATCGATTTTGCCCTCTTCGGCCAACTGGTTCAGGTTCACGGCATACAGGTCCAGCGGCGATGAATCAGGTTCGGCCTCCTGCTCGAAAGACTCTGCCTGCGGCGTGTCACCAGGCTCACTGCTAACCTGCGGCATGCCGTGCGAAATGTAATTGACGACATCCAGCCGCGTCACGTCCTGCAGGCTGAGCAGGTATACCGCCTGCGATTGTTTTTCGCTGAATATGGCCACCAGCACGTTGACGCTGCTGACCTCTTTTTTGCCACTCGACTGCACATGGAACACAGCGCGCTGCAGCACGCGCTGGAAACCGAGCGTCGGTTGCACCTCGGTGTCGTCGTCGAACTCCAGCAGCGGAGTTTGCTCGTCGATAAACTCGACGAGCTGCCGGCGGAGTTCCGGAATATGCGCGCCGCAGGCCTTCAGCACCTCGTGAATCCTCGGAATGTCGAGCAACGCGAGCAGCAGGTGCTCCACCGTCATGAATTCATGACGCTGGTCGCGGGCCTTCTGAAACGCTTCGTTCAGGCAAAATTCCAGTTCGCTGCTTAGCATTGCTTGTTCACCAACATTGCATGGGTTCAGGATTCTTCCATCGTACACAACAACGGGTGCTGGTGCTGCTGTGCCAGTGACGTCACCTGCGCGACCTTGGTCTCGGCGATTTCGAAGTTGAAAACGCCGCATACGCCTTTGCCCTTGGTGTGTACCTCGAGCATCACCTGGGTCGCACGCGTGCGCTCCATCGAGAAGATCGTCTCCAGGATATCGACAACAAATTCCATTGGCGTATAGTCGTCGTTGATCAACACAACACGATACAGCGGTGGCTGTTTGATCTTCGGCCTGGCTTCTTCGACGGCCAGGTCGAAGCTGTCTTCGCGGCCAAACTGGTCTTTCCGTTCGCTCATTTTTGCTCGATTCCGAGAGGTATTTTCCGTAATCACAGCGTGCTGCTGCGCACTGCGGGTTATTATATATGGGCGTGCTTCCGGATTCTCCAAGCCCAGTTGACATATTTCCTCACTAATCGCGCTATATCATTGCTTAATATGGTTTTTTTCAATAATTCGGTCTTGTTTGGACAATGCTGCAACCCGTATCATCGGTACGCCGCGTTATTAGAAGAGACCGGACGCATCAAAAGATCTCACGCATCATGACTAGTCAGGCCAAGTGGTCAGATTTCACCAGCATGGACGGACCGAAAACCGTGGCTGCTGCAAGCCAGCTGCTGCCCGGCTGGGTCAGCCTGTTGCTGGTCCTCCTGATTGGCTGGCAGGCCGCCAAACTGGCGTGGTCACTGGTGCCGGCGCCGGCGGCCGGCGATAACGTCGCCGCGCCGGAACGCATGGCGGTGCAGAGCGCGGCCGGTGACCCGGACGCGGATGTCAACGCAATATCCGCCGCACACATCTTCGGGCTCGCGAACGCGGTCGATGAACCGCCACCACCTGAGCCGAAAGAAGACGAGAATCTGGCGGATACACGCCGGTCGAACCTGTCCCTGAAAGGAACCATCGCCGCAGACCCGCCCGAAATGGCAGTGGCAATTATTTCTGATGGCGGCAACAAGGAGCAGGTTTACACGATCGGCAGCTCGGTCGACAGTGGTGCCAAGCTGCACGCTGTATACGCCGACCGCGTGGTGCTCGACGAAAACGGCAACTTGACGAACCTGAGGCTGCCCAGGGAGTTCGCCGAAGGCGCGCCGCAGATGGTTCGCCGGGACATGACCACCACGATCGAGCCGACTGACGATACCGGCGACCAGTCGATTCAGTCGGTCCTCACCGAAAACGTGTCCCAGCTCTCGGACGTTATACGGCCAACACCGTATTTTGTTGACGGCCAGCAACAAGGCTACCGTGTCTATCCCGGCCGCAACCGCGCCCAGTTCACGGCGCTGGGACTGCGTCCGGGCGACCTGGTAAAGGACATCGATGGCCAGGCGTTGAATGACCCGACCCAGGCCATGAAGATTTTTCAGTCACTTGGCAGCGCAAGCGAAGTTTCGGTAACCGTTGAGCGCAACGGTCAACCGGAAGTTATCGTCCTGCGTACCGATCAACTCGACATTGCGGACGAGACCGAACAATGATTCCAAAGCACAACAAAAACTGGCGCAACCTGGCATTGGCCGCAGCGGCCGCAATCAGCCTGGCTGTCGCGCCACTGGTCTGGTCGCAGCAAGCCACGATCACGCCGAACTACAAAGATGCCGACATCCGCCAGATTATCGAGGCAGTCGGCGAGGTGACGCAGAAGAACTTCATTATCGACACCCGCGTGAATGCCCGCGTCACGATGTTGTCCTCCACGCCGATGACCCCGGAAGCATTCTACGAAGCGTTTCTTTCGATACTTGCCGTCCATGGCTATGTCGCCATCAAGACCGGCGACATCATCAAGATCGTGCCGGACGCTACCGCCAGGCAATTTGCCGGCCCGCTGGGTACCGGCTCAGCGCAGGGCGACGATGACATCGTCACGCAGGTAATCCAGGTACAAAACGTCGGCGCCGCCCAGCTGGTACCGATTCTGCGCCCGCTGATCCCGCAGTACGGTCACCTGGCCGCACACCCGGGTTCGAACATGTTGATCATTTCGGACCGTGCCTCGAACGTGACCCGCATGCTCAGCATTATCCGGCGCATCGACCAGTCCAATGACGATGACATCGAAGTCGTCCGGCTCGAGCACGCCTCCGCGGCCGAGATCGTGCGCATTATGACCTCGCTGACGCAACAGCCGCGTGCGGACGGCGTACCGGTGAATACCAGCCTGGTTGCCGACGCCCGCACCAACAGCGTGCTGATCGGCGGCGACAAGGCCGAGCGGCTGCGGCTGCGGGCGCTGATTGCGCACCTTGACTCGCCGTTGGAAGCCGGCGGCGACACGCAGGTCCGGTACCTGCGTTACGCGGACGCCGAGGAACTCGCCGCCAAATTGCAGACCCATTTTACCGCGGAAGCACAGTCAACAGCGGGCGCCCAGGGCGGCACCGCGCCGGCAAGTGACACCGGCATCAATGTCTGGGCCGATACGCAGACCAACGCACTGGTCATCAATGCGCCGCCCAAGACAATGCGTTCACTGATGCAGATCGTCGACCGGCTGGATATTCGCCGCGCACAGGTGCTCGTTGAGGCCATCATCGTCGAAGTCATCGCGGACAAGACAGCCGAACTCGGTATCACCTGGGCTGTCGAGGGCACCGGCTCGAACACGCCGCTCGGTGTGACGAATTTTCCGGACTTCGGCTCCGGCGTCGTGCAACTGGGAGCCGCGGCAGGCAGTGGCGGCGACATCGACCCGACCAGCCTGATCGGCGATGGCGTGACCTTCGGCCTCGGCCGCATCTCGGACAGCGGCGTCAGTTTCGCAGCCGTACTGCGGGCGCTGGAAGGCGACGCGGATACCAACATTATCTCGACACCGTCGATTGTCACGACGGACAACGAGGAAGCCAGCCTGAACGTCGGCCAGGAAGTGCCGTTTGTGACCGGCTCATTCACGAATGCCGGCACATCCGCAGGCGCTGTCAATCCATTCCAGACGATTCAGCGCGAACAAATCGGCGTGAAACTGACAATCACACCGCAAATCAATGAAGGCAATTCCCTGCTGCTCGATATCTCGCAGGAAATTTCAAGCATCGCGCAATCGGCCGCCGGCGCGGTCGACCTGATTACCAACGAACGTATTATCGAAACCACGGTCATCGTGGACGACGGCCAGATCCTGGTGCTGGGCGGCCTGCTGGAAGACCAGATGCGAGAAAGCGAACAACGTGTGCCGTTTCTCGGCAAGATCCCCGGGCTGGGTGCCCTGTTCCGCAGCCGCAAAACCGACATGGTCAAGACCAACCTGCTGGTATTTATTCGACCGAAGATCCTGCGTGACGCGCACCACACGACGATCGAAACGAATGCCAAGTACAACTATATCCGCGACATTCTGCAGGAAAACAGCGGCGACGGCGTCAACCTGATGCGTGACGCCAAGACCTTCCAGCTGCCGCCGTTCGAGGAAGCGAACCGACCGACACCGGTCGAAGGCACGATCATGGAGCAAGGCGAGGTCGAATTGTCGGATGAAGGCGAGGTTGTCGAATCGGAGGAATGAGTAGCGACGCTGAAATAGTCCTGGATACACCGGACGCAACAGAGGCGACCGGCACTTTTCAGAAACACCTGCCGTTCTCGTTTGCGAAACGGCACGGCGTTCTTATACGAGATATCACTGCCGACAATGCCGAAGCAGTCTGCCGTCCCGGTGTCACACCGCAGAGCCTCGCCGAAGTGCGCCGCTTCGCCGGTGTGCCCCTGACGATATCGCGCGTTTCGCCAGAGGCCTTCGATGCGCTGTTGCAGGCGTCCTATGAGCAGGGCAATCGCAAGGCGATGCAAATGGTCGGCGGGCTCGACGACGAAATGGACCTGTCGCAGGTCGCCCAGGAATTGCAGGAACCATCGGACCTGCTTGAAAGTGACGACGACGCGCCAATCATTCGTTTCATCAATGCTGTCCTGACCGAAGCGGTCAAGGACAATGCATCCGACGTTCACATCGAACCTTACGAGAACCGTCTCGGCGTCCGCTTCCGCGTCGACGGCGTCTTGCGCGAGGTACTCGAAACCCGCCGGCAGCTGGCGCCGCTGGTTGTATCCCGCATCAAGGTGATGTCCAAGCTCGACATCGCGGAAAAGCGCCTGCCGCAGGACGGCCGCATATCACTGCGGATCGCCGGCCGCGCCGTCGACGTTCGCGTTTCGACGATGCCGTCCGGCCATGGCGAGCGCGTGGTCCTGCGCCTGCTGGACAAGCAGGCGGGCAGGCTCGACCTGAACTCGCTGGGCATGTCAGACAAGTCAACGGCAACGATGGACGAACTGATCCACAAGCCGCACGGCATCATCCTGGTCACCGGCCCGACCGGTTCCGGCAAGACGACGACACTGTACGCCGCGCTCGAACGAATCAACGACAACAGCCGCAATATCATGACGGTCGAAGACCCGATCGAGTATTTCATCGACGGTATCGGCCAGACCCAGGTCAACACCAAGGTCGACATGACATTTGCCCGCGGCCTGCGCGCGATCCTGCGCCAAGACCCGGACGTTGTCATGGTCGGTGAGATCCGGGATATCGAGACGGCGGAGATCGCTGTCCAGGCCAGTTTGACCGGCCACCTGGTGCTCTCGACGCTGCATACCAATACGGCTACCGGTGCCGTGACCCGGCTGCGCGACATGGGCGTCGAACCATTCCTGTTGTCGTCCAGTCTTATTGGCGTCCTGGCACAGCGCCTGGTACGGGTGCTCGACAATGACACCAAGATTCCGCACCCGGCGTCAGAGTACGAGTGCCGCATACTTGGTGTCGACCCGGCCAATCCGCCGACGCTGTATAAGCCGGGACCCGGTGCAAACGGCGGCTACGCCGGTCGAACCGGTATCTACGAACTCATCGCCATTGACGAGACCATGCGCGGCATGATTCACGACGGTGCGAGCGAACAGGGCCTCGACCGCCATGCCCGGCAGTTCAGCCCGAGCATTCGCGAAGACGGCCGGCGTCGCATCCTGGCCGGTGAGACCACCGTCGAAGAAGTATTGCGCGTAACCCGCGAGGACTAGCATGGGCGCGTTCGAATACGTTGCACTGGATCGTGCCGGCAAAGAGTCGCGCGGGCTGATCGAAGGCGATACACCCAAGCACGTTCGCCAGCAGCTGCGGGATCGCAGTTTGTTACCGGTCGCAGTGACCGAGGTCGCCCAGAGGGAAGCGCGCAGGCAACGTAGTTTCTCGCTGCGCAGCGGCATGTCGGCGGCCGAACTTGCCATCATTACGCGACAGCTCGCGTCCCTTTCCCAATCCGGATTGCCACTCGAAGAAGCATTGCTCGCCGTCGCGCAGCAAAACGACAATCCGCGCACGAAAAGCATCGTGCTGGGTGTACGCTCCAAGGTCGTGGAAGGCCATACACTGGCCAATGGACTCAGTGAATTTCCACAGGCGTTCCCGGAGCTGTATCGCTCCACGGTGTCCGCCGGGGAGCAGTCCGGCCACCTCGATATCGTTTTGGAAAGACTTGCCGACTACACCGAGGCGCGCCAGGAACTCAAACAGCGCATCAACAATGCAATGGTTTACCCGATTGCATTGATCCTGATGTCGATCGGCATCATCAGCTTCATGCTGGCATCCGTCGTACCGCGTATCGTCAGCATTTTCGAGAATACCTCCGGGGAATTGCCGGCATTAACGCGCATCATGATCGCATCCAGCGATTTCCTGCGCGACCAGTGGGTCTTTATCCTGTTGTTCCTGGCCGCTCTTGCCTACGGTACCTGGCGCCTGCTCCGCGAAGAAAACGTGCGACGACGATGGCACCGTTTTCTGTTGCGCATGCCCATTGCCGGCCGGCTGACGCGCGGCATCAACACGGCACGATTTACGCGCACACTCAGCATTCTCGCCGGCAGCGGCGTGCCGATTCTCGAAGCGCTGAAAATTTCCGCTGCCGTCATCGAAAACCTGCCGATGCGGGAGGCCGTTCTCGATGCGTCACTGCGGGTTCGGGAAGGCGCATCGATAAGCCAGTCGCTGGCGACCAGCAAGCTGTTCCCGCCAATGATGATCCATCTCGTTGCGAGTGGCGAAGCCGGTGGCAAGCTCGAAGAGATGCTGACGCGCACCGCCAACTACCAGGAACGGGAAGTCGACGGGCTGATTTCAACGCTGCTCGGAATCCTGCAGCCGCTGTTGATCGTGATCATGGGCGGCATCGTCATGACCATCGTACTGGCGGTGCTGATGCCCATTTTTGAAATCAACGATCTAATTCGCTAAGTCGTCGCTTGCACGCCGATTTCTTTCGCGCTATACAGGAAAAAATCGGATCTGGAGGCGTTTGTGGTAAACGGTGAGGGTACCAGGGAAACGGAAATAGACGACGAAGACGAAGTCGTTTCTGATCCTGATGAAACAGTGGTTCTGACCGAAGTCGATGAGGATGATGACGACCTCAGCGAGACCGTGGCCGGACTGAACGTCGATGCCCTGGTCAAGATCATCGAGAATTCAGACACCGAAGAACTCGCAAAAAGGCGTGCCGCCAAAAAGCGCCTCGAGGAACTGCAGGAAAAGCTGCACGAGGATGACGAATTCGGCAGCACCTACGTTTTTGACCTGGACGAGGACCTGTCTACCTGAAGTCGCGTGACGTCACCAACAGGTTCCCCAACATCTCGCTGTGATCGACAAGCTGGCGCGCGATCACATGAATCACCTCTCCCTCTTTCTGCAGTTCGCCGCGAATTCCCATCAGGCGAGCATTCAATAACGCCTGCCTGAAGTCCTGTGCAACCTGCTTCCAGACGATCAGGTTGACGTGCCCGGTCTCATCTTCCAGCGTGACAAAAGTGACGCCACTCGCCGTACCCGGCCGCTGCTTGGTAATGACCAGGCCCGCGACATTGACCTTCACTCCACTGACCAGGTCCGGCAACTGCGCCGCCGGTCGATAACGATAGCGATCGAGGCGATGCCGCAGCAGGTGTAGCGGGTGACGTTCCAGCGTCAGGCCAAGGCTCTTGTAGTCCGCCACGATATTCTGCCCTTCGGTCGGTTTCTTCAAAAGTGGCGCCGCTTCGTAACGCTCCATCGACTGGAACAGCGGGCTCGGTTCTTCAACGCCGGCCACCGCCCAGCGTGCCTGGTGCCGGTGCCCCGCCAGTGATTCCAGGGCGCCGGCCGTTGCCAGCGCCCCCAGCTCTCGCCGGCCCAGTGCCGTTGCTTCCACCAGGCACTGGATGCTGGTGTAGCCATTTTCCGGCCGCGCCGCGACGATGCGTGTAGCCGCCTCCGCGGACAACCCCTTGACCTGTCGCAGGCCCAGCCGCAGTGCAGCGGCACCACTGTCGCCGGCCTCGAGCGTACAGTCCCGGTCGCTGGCATTGACGTCCACTTTTCGCACTTCAACATCGTGCCGGCGGGCATCCTGGATCAGCTGCGAGGCAGAATAAAAACCCATCGGCTGGCTGTTCAGCAATGCTGCGGTAAAGGCCGCCGGCGCATGGCATTTCAACCAGGACGACACATACACGAGTAATGCAAAGCTGGCCGAATGCGACTCGGGAAAACCGTACTCGCCGAAGCCCTCGATCTGGCGGAAAATCTGTCGCGCAAATTCTTCCTCGTAACCACGCTCTCGCATGCCCCTGACGAGTTTGTCTTCAAACGGCCCCAGCCCGCCCCGCCGTTTCCAGGCCGCCATGGCACGACGCAGCTGGTCTGCCTCGCCAGGGGTAAAACCGGCAGCGACGATCGCCAGCTGCATCACCTGTTCCTGGAAAATCGGCACGCCCAGGGTACGTTGCAACACACCTTTGACCTCGTCGCTCGGGTAGTCGACCGCTTCTTCACCATTCCGCCGGCGCAGATAAGGGTGCACCATGTCACCCTGGATCGGGCCTGGCCGGATGATGGCAACTTCGATCACCAGGTCGTAATAACAGCGTGGCCGCAACCGCGGCAGCATGGCCATCTGTGCGCGCGACTCGATCTGGAACACGCCCATCGTGTCGCCACGGCAAATCATGTCGTACACGAGTGGATCTTCGGCGGGCACCGTTGCCAGCGTGAATTCACGCCCGTCAAAGCGGCGGATCAACTCGAAGCTGCGCCGAATGGCCGTCAGCATGCCCAGACCCAGCACATCGACTTTCAGCAAGCCGAGATCCTCCAGGTCGGTTTTCTCCCACTGGATCACCGTGCGCTCCGGCATCGTTGCATTCTCGACCGGCACCAGTTCCGACAAAAGACCGTTGGAGATCACGAAACCACCCACGTGTTGCGACAGGTGGCGCGGAAACCCCAGCAACTCGCGCACCAGGTACAGGAGTCGCCGCATTACCGGGCTGTCCGGGTCCAGGCCGGCTTCAAGCACCCGGCTGTCATCCACGTTCTTGCCGTCCCACCACTGCATCGAGCGCGCCAGTCGGTTCAGCTGCAACTCGCTCAAGCCGAGCGCTTTGCCAACATCCCGCAACGCACTGCGTGGCCGGTAGGTGATGATCGTCGCAGCCAGTGCCGCGCGCTCCCGGCCGTACTTCGCGTAGATATACTGGATCACTTCTTCACGCCGTTCGTGCTCGAAGTCCACATCGATGTCCGGCGGTTCGTTGCGTTCTTTCGAAATGAACCGTTCGACCAGCATCGCCATGCGTCCCGGGTCGACTTCGGTGATGCCCAGGCAATAACAGACGGCCGAGTTTGCGGCAGACCCGCGCCCCTGGCACAGGATGTCCTGCGAACGGGCAAAGGCAACGATGTCATACACCGTCAGGAAATAGGGTTCGTAGCCGAGCGCCGCGATCAATTCGAGTTCGTATTCGACCAGCCTGATGACTTTTTGCGGTACGCCTGCGGGCCAGCGTTTGCGCATGCCCTCCTCGGTCAACCGTCGCAGGTAACTGGCCGGCGTTTCTCCCGGCGGTACGATTTCATCCGGGTACTCGTAACGCAGCTCATCGAGCGAAAACTCGATACTGTCCGCCACCCGGACTGTTTCCTCGAGTAATTCGACCGGGTAGCAGTGTTGCAGGACCTCCAGCGGCCGCAGGTGACGCTCGCCATTCGGATACAACGCAAACCCCGCATTCTCGATCGTCACACCTTCGCGAATCGCCGTCAGCATGTCCTGTAACACGCGTCGTGAGCGTCGGTGCATGTGCACATCACCACAGGCGACCAGTGGTATCTGCAGGCGCTGTCCCAACGCCTGCAACTGCGCCAGCTGCCGGTGCTGTTTACCGTCCGCGAGCAATTCAACAGCAATCCACAGGCGGCCCCGGAAGGTTTCACGCAACCAGTGATCCTCGACATCGAGGTCATAGCTCGCATCCGGCACCCAGAGCACGATGCAACCCGGCAGCCCGTCGGCGAACATGCCCCGGGTCAGCAGGTACTGTCCCTTGTCGGCGGCGCGGCGAGCGCTGGTGACCAGTTCGCATAGCGCAGCATAGCCCTTGCGATTCTGCGCCAGTACGACCAGCTTGCGGCCGCTGGGCAAGCGGAGTTCGGTGCCGATGATAAGTTTTTTCAGACCGGACTCCCGGGCCGCCATATGGGCCCGCACGATACCGGACACGGTGCATTCATCGGTGATGGCCAGCGCCTCGTAGCCAAGCGCTGCGGCGGTCTCCACGAGTTCTTCGGGGTGCGATGCGCCGCGAAGAAACGTGAAATTACTCAGCGCATGCAGTTCCGCGTAGCGAACCCGGGTCATCCAAAAATGCCATGCAGGTACCAGCCGGCCGCACGTTCCTGGCTACGATTTCGATTGCGAAACACCCATAAGTGCAAACCTCGCGGATTCATCGCGGTGTAGTAGTCACGTGCAATGCCATCATCATCCCACCAGCCGGTTTCCAGCCGCTCCGGCCCCTCCAGCAACGTCAGTCGCCCCTGGTGTAACGGATAACCCTGCTCATCCGGCAACAACGCAGGCTCCGGTAACAGCCACAGTGGCCGGTAAAGCTGCTGCCGGGCGGTGGCCAGCGACACGACATCCAGGCCATCCGGCAGCCCCTGCAGCCGCCAGGCTCTTTGCGGCCGGTGCTCGGCCACCGTCGTCACGCTGTGCACGAGCTGGTCGCCGATACGTGCTGCCAGGCGTTCCGCCAGTTGCGCCATCGTGTAGTGCGAGCCGGACACGCGGCGTTTGCCCTGCAGCGCCAGGCATTCGCTACTCGCCTGCATTGACTGGTTACGGCCGCCCTGCAGGCGCACGGCAATGACGGGTTCCGGCAACGCCACCCGCTCGAAGCGAATCCGCAATAAATCCAGCCAGTGTTCGGCGCGACGCTCAAACTCGGCACCGCCCAGGAGTACCCGGGTAGCCGGCGCACGTAAATGGAAAAACGTAAAGCGCAAACGTTGTGTCCCCAGTTGTCGCGTCAACAGGAAGCGTTCCAGCGAGCGCAATAACTGATGACAGATAGCAAACAGGGCTTCACGATCGCTCTGCTCTTCAGTCATCTCGTAGTCGGCACAAAACCGTTCGGGCGCCCGCCAGGAAGATCGTGGATCCGGCAAGCGCCCCAGGGCCCGGTCGAGTTGCAACAGCCGCTGCGAACCAAACCGGCGTGCAAACCCTTCTCGAGGTAAACGCAGGCAATCACCGACGCTCGTCACTCCCATCGCACTGATCGCCTCACAAATTGCGCCAGGCCAGTCGAGACAATCCAGCGGCAGGCTACGCAACGCGCTGCTGATATTGGCTGGTTCCCGCACACAGGCACGACGGCCCGCCCTCGCCATCCAGGTCGCAGCCAGCGGTGTGGGCGCAATGGCCAGCGATGCCTCGACCCCCTGCTGCTGCAAGCCGGCAGCGAGCTGTTGTCGCAGGCTGGGCAAACCGCCATACAAGCGCAAGCTGCCGGCCACTTCCAGCAACAATACGTCTCGCCCCGCGATCGATACCACTGATGTGAATTGTTCGAGCCAGGTAGCCAGTTGCTCGACAAGCTGTTGCTCGCGCAGGTCACTGCGCTCCTCGACGTGTAACGTCGGCAACAATGCCAGTGCTGCATTGGTCGACTGGCCGGGCTGTATGCCGGCTGCACGGGCTTCAGGGCATGCCAGCAGCACACGGTGGATGCCGTGCTGCTCCTCGACAACCACCCTGGCTTCTTTAGAAACTCCGCAGGCTTCGAGCGCGAGATTCGGCAGGTGGATACAGAACCACAGGCGCTGCACGGCAGTGGCCGTCGCAGTTGGGGCCCGCGGCGCGGCAGGCGGCGTATCGAATGCCAGGGCCTGTTGCATTACAAAACGTCATGCAATACGGCCGGGCGGCCGCCACGGCTTTTCAGGATACTGAGACGGGTACCGGATGTGCTGGCCCGCATCTCGATGCGCAGGGCCGCCGCAGAGGGTTCTGCACGTGCCGCCAGCGGCCGAAATGCGATGGCCCAGCTACCGCCCTTCTCTGCCGCCAGCTGCAAACGCCGGCTGCACTGGTCATCGAGCCGCTCGGGCCACAACAATACCGCAGCACAGCTACCCGACGACAAGGCCTGCTCCGCCGACCACAGCACTTCCTTGTCCGTTTTCGGCCGCACGATCAGCATGCGCGACAAATCGATGCCCCACTGTTGCAGTGCCGGCGGATACGGCTGGAACGGCGGTGCAACCCAGGCAATCCAGCCCGGTTCAGAAAAGTCCGCGCTTTCCTCGGTACTCAGGAAAGCCAGTGCCGGCATCAGCAGGCGCAATTCGCCGATACCGTAATGCTCGGTCAGAATTTCCGTCAGCGCATGGCGTGGCCAGCCACCACCGGGCAGGTGCCGATCGAGTTTTTCGTAGCCGCTGGCAAGCCCGGCCATTCCCTGTGCCGGGTTGCGGCCGCGCCAGAGTCGGGGGTTTTCAAGCAGTTCTTCAACGGAGGATGGTGCGTGCGGCATGGTGTGACATAGCGACCTAATGCAACGGCATGCCGTCGCGAATGACACCAACCACGACCCCTTCAATCACCATCGATTGTTCAGCGAGATTGACCACGATCGGTTCGAATTCCTCGTTCTCCGGCAACAGCTCAACAACCGACCCATTCTGTCGGTAGCGCTTGACGGTGACTTCATCATCGATGCGCGCCACCACGATCTGCCGGCTGCGAACCTCCGGTGTGCGGTGCACGGCCACCAGGTCGCCATCGAGAATGCCAACATTTTTCATGCTCATGCCATAGACCCTGAGCAGGTAGTGCGGTTTCGGGTTGAAGAATGCCGGGTCCATGCGGTAGTGGGTTTCGATATGTTCTTCGGCGAGAATCGGGCTGCCCGCGGCAACCCGGCCAACCAGCGGCAGGCCCATCTGCTCGCGCAGCGAGTCCTTGAGCTGGATGCCGCGCGAGGCGCCCGGCAGCAATTCCAGCACGCCCTTTTTCTGCAAGGCACGCAAATGTTCTTCGGCGGCATTGGCGGACTTGAAACCGAGCTGGCGGGCGATTTCCGCACGTGTCGGCGGCATGCCGGTTTCGTCCATAAAGTCCTGAATCATTTCAAGGATTTGCTTTTGTCGGGGGGTCAGTGGGCGCATTTGAACAGTCCTGTATGTATTCACAGTTCATGTGATTATATACAGTACTTCGAGCAACGCAAGTGACGACGCTAACAAAGCAGGCAACGAGCGACTGAAAACGTCGCAAACAGCGACCGAAGCTGTCGCCATCCGGAGACAAACGCAAATAAAAACCGTTGTTTACGTTGAAGCTTTGTGCAGTTTGGGAAATAATGCGCCTGCAATTGCACTCCAACAAAGGAACTTTTGATAATGAACAAGATTGTAAAAGTTAGCGCACTCGTGCTCTTTCTCGGCCTCGCTTCTGGCTGCGCCACAACGGCAGCCGTTGAAGAAGCGAAAGCTACAGCGGACAAGGCTGCTGCTGATGTAGCTGCTGCTGTATCCGCTGCTGAAGCTGCTCGCGCCGCTGCTGATCGTGCCTCTCAGGCTGCTGCCAGCGCGCAAAGCACTGCAGACCAGGCCCTGTCGGCTGCGACAGAAGCTCAGGCTTGCTGCGAAGCTAACCGCGAGAGCATGGAACGGATGTTCCAGAAGTCGATGTCCAAGTAGTATCCAGCTACCAGGATGTTATTCAGACGCCGCGCTTGTCGCGGCGTCTTTATTTCCGCGGCCGACCGCCACGGGAATGCCATCGGCGCGCCCTACCACTTCCTCTGCCAGGTGCCAGTCGAGTTTCCCGGACCGCTGACCGGTTGCGCTGATATACAACTCGGTTACATCGTTTAACCGGTCCTTGTCGCTGGCTTCCAGCAACGGATGCGATTCCATCACCAGCTCGTCGCCGTTCCAGCCGAATTTCAGCGGCGCATTGATGATACGCACCTTGGTATTCACGCCGACCAGGCCAAACAGGAACTCGATGTCTTCCGGGAACATGCGAATGCAGCCATGCGACACCCGCATGCCGACACCGGCCGGCCGATTCGTACTGTGAATCAGGTATCCCGGCATGCTCAGGCGCATCGCGAACCTGCCAAGCGGATTGTCGGGGCCCGGCGGTACCACTGCGGGCAACGGGTCGCCGTCCGCGGCATGTTCCTCGCGGACGGACTTCGGCGGGTACCAGGCCGGATCGACGACCTTGGACACAATCTCGGTCATGCCCAGAGGCGTTTCCCAGTCCATCCGGCCGATACTGATCGGATAGGTCATCACGTAGCGCGGTTCACCGCTGCTGGCCGGCGGATAGTAGTACAGCCGGTATTCGGCCAGGTTGAGAACAACCCCTTCGCGCGGCCCCGGCGGCAGGACATATCGCGTGGGCAGGAGAACCTCGGCGCCTTCGCCCGGCAACCACGGATTCAGGTGCGGATTCGCCCGCACGATATCCTGGTAGCCGAGGCCGTGCCGCCTGGCAATATCCACGAGCGTATCGTCGTGACGGGCCGAGATCGTCGACACCGCGCCCACCACGTCATAACCGGGGGGCGGCAGCTCGTAGATATCGGCCTGTGCCGCCTGCAGCGACAGTAGCGCCGCCAGAATGAAGAAATGCCTGCTAATCATTTGCCTTTTTCGTCGACCTCTATGACCTCGGTCTCGGTTTCTGCCGCCGCCAGCCAGTCCTGCATCGCCGGACTCTCCAGCAACCGGCGCGGATAGTGCATTGCGGAATCCGGCAGGTTGATCCCGTAGGTCCGGAAACGCAATACGACCGGCGCATACATTGCATCGGCGACACTGAAGTCGCCGAACAGCCACCCATTCTCGCCACTATATCGCTTGTGGCATATCGACCAGATCGCAATTATGCGATCGATTTCATCGGTCAACTCGTCCGGCAACGGGACTTTGCGGCCCATGGCCCGGCAGTTCATTGGCATGCAGCCGCGGATGTTCGGGAAGCCCGAATGCATCTCCGCACAGATACTCCGGGCAAACGCCCGCGCATCGGCATCGGCCGGCCACAAGCCGGCATCCGGCCAGCGCTCCGCCACCGTTTCCGCAATGGCGAGCGAATCCCACACCGTCAGGCCACCCAGTTCGAGCACCGGCACCGTTGCACTGGGACAATGCTCAGCCATCTCGGCCGCCGTGGTCTCGACGTCCAGTGCAATCCGGTATTCCTCGAACTCGATGCCGGCTTCGCGCAGCAACAGCCAGGCGCGCAGCGACCACGACGAGTAATTCTTGTTTCCAATAATGAGTCTGGGCAGCATCGCCTGCATCATACCGAATAATCCGTTTGACCGTGTCCTGAACGCCCGGTAGCCTTTGTGCCCCGGTACCTGGCGCTCCCTGCGAGTCTAGATGATCTCACTATGAGCCTGAAAATTTCTTTCGAACTCAGTGATCGCGACCTCAAATACTTTCGCGATGCACTGGAGCACTCCCGCGCCGCGGTCCGGCACGCCGAAGAAGGCGAGATCGTCGAAGCCATTCGCGACGTGCTCGAAGAAATTCGCAGTCGCGAACCGCTGCCGGATTTCGTATCACGGCGAATCCCGGAAATCGAGTCGTTCCTGCTGATGCTGACCGATGACGAATGGCAATTGCCGGACGCGGATCGCGAGCGCCTGCTGGCCATGTTCATCTATTTTGCCGACCCCGAAGACATCCTGCCGGACGACATACCGGTCATCGGCTACCTCGACGATGTCATCGTCATCGAACTCATCATGCAGGAGATGTTTCACGTTCGTGAGGCGTACGACGATTTCCGCAGCTTTCGGCGCAGATTCGACAAGGAGCATGGTGACTCGTACGACAGCGCGGTCCGGCGCGACCGTATCGACCGGCGCCGCCAGCAACTGCACCAGCGCATGCAGCGTCGCTCCGCGCGCCGGAAATCGACGCGGCTGTGGAACTAGACCCGCATCAGGACTGAGCCCCAGGTAAAGCCACCGCCGAAGGCTTCCATCAGCACCAGCTGACCCGGCTTTACGCGCCCGTCACGACGACCGACGTCAAGCGCCATCGGTACCGATGCAGCCGACGTGTTGCCGTGATCCTGGACCGTGAGAATGACCTTCTCCATCGGCAGGCCCAGGCGCTTCGCAGTCGCCTGGATGATACGGATATTGGCCTGGTGCGGTATGAGCCAGTCGAGCTCTTCCTGCGCAACTCCGGCCTTCTCGAGCACCTCGAGCGCAACATTGCCGAGCGTCTTCACGGCAACCTTGAACACCTCGTTACCGGTCATCATTATCGACGCTTCGTCGGTGCCTGCCTTGTGCAGTTCCTTGGACGCTCCGACCGGGTAGTACAGGAGTTCCTTGTATTGTCCGTCGGCACCGAGGTGTGTCGCGATGATGCCGGGCTCGTCCGACGCCTTGACGATAACCGCGCCGGCACCGTCACCGAACAACACGCAGGTGTTGCGGTCACTCCAGTCCACCAGCTTGGTGATGCACTCGGCGCCGATAACCAGGGCGCACTTCGACTCGCCTGCCTTGATGTACTTGTCGGCAGTCGCCAGCGCATAGATAAAGCTCGTGCAGGCCGCTTCCATGCCGATCGCCGGGCAGGCCGGGATGCCCAGGCGGTGTTGCACCAGCGTCGCGCAATTCGGAAAGATCAGGTCCGGTGACGTGGTGCCAACGAATACCATGTCGATATCCGCGGGTCCGACACCGGCTTCTTCCATGGCAATCCTGGCAGCCTCGACACACATATCCGAGGTTGTCTGCTCCGGCGCAACACAATGCCGGCGCTCGACACCCGTCCGGGTCCGGATCCACTCGTCCGAGGTATCGACCATTTTCTCGAGGTCAAAGTTGGTGAGAATTTTCTCGGGCAGGTAGCGGCCAGTCCCGGCAATCTTGGTGTAGTTCACGCTGTCTCCTGCTGCAATAAACGGCCGATCTGTTGCGGCACCTGGTTCCGGACTTCGACAACCGCCGTATCGATCGCGTGTTGAAATGCAAACGCATCCGCGTCGCCATGGCTCTTGATTACAATACCATTAAGACCCACCAGAGTCGCACCGTTGTATTTGCGCGAATCCATTTCAGCGGCCAGGTTTCTGAGGACCGGGCGTGCCAGTACAGCCTGCAGTTTCGCGAACCAGCCGCTCGTAAAAGCGCGTCGCAGGTAGTGTGACGCCAGCCCGACTGTTCCTTCCATGGTCTTCAGCGCCACGTTGCCGGTGAACCCGTCGGTCACGACGACGTCTGTTTTTCCCGAAAACAGTGAATTGCCTTCTATGAAGCCGACGTAGTTGAGGCTGCTGGCATGCAGCATGGCTGCCGCTTCCTTCACTGTATCGTGCCCTTTCGTGTCCTCGGCGCCGATATTCAGCAATGCCACGCGTGGCGCTTCGATACCGGTAATGTCCGTCGTGACGATCGAGCCCATGACGGCAAACTGGAACAGGTGTTCCGCCGTGCATTGTGCGTTGGCACCGAGATCGAGCATGTGCAGCGAGCCGCCGATGGCCGGCAGCTCGGTGATTATCGCGGGGCGGTCGATACCGGGCAGCATCTTCAGAACATACTTGGCGGTCGCCATCAGCGCACCCGTGTTACCGGCGCTGACGCAGGCCTCTGCCGCGCCGTCCCTGACCGCATTCAGCGCGACGCGCATCGATGAGTCTTTTTTCTTGCGCAGCGCGTCGACCGGCGCTTCGGACATGCCGACCACTTCGCTGGCATGCACGATGGACAATCGCGAGTGGTCAGCAGCGATTCGCGTGACAAGTTCCCGCAATGTCACCTCGTCGCCAACCAGCAACAACTCCAGGCCTGCGTGTTTCTCCAGCGATGCAGCGGCCGCGCGCACGACAACCTCGGCGCCGAGGTCGCCGCTCATTGCATCCAGGGATATGGTCAAGGTAGCCGCCACAAGTATCCGGCTGTCTGGCGACAGCCCGATCAGCCGGGAGGGCTATTCGTCGTCGTCGATGACTTCTGGTTGCGCAACAACCTGCACACCGCGATAAAAACCATCCGCGGTAACGCGATGCCGCAGGTGTGTTTCACCCGACGTCGGGTCGACAGACACCGATGGTTTTTTCAGCTTGTCATGTGCTCGACGTGCACCGCGAGTTGCGGGCGTCCTGCGACTTTTTTGAACAGCCATTTCTATCTCCTTGCACGGTGACGCCGCAGCGCCACCATTAAATCTAGTCTTCCTGTTGCATCTGCGATTTCAGGTTCGCAAAAGGCAACGTCATATTTTCCTGTGCATCGCTGGCCACAGGCACGTCGACACAATCGGCCGCGTCGGCATGCATTGTCACGAAAGGCATCGTCATGATCAATGCTTCCTCCACCAGCGCCGCAACCTCCAGTCGGTCGTCGTCCAGTTCCCAACTCTCGTAGGTCTCGCCAGCGTGCTCGAGACTCTGCCCACTGCCAAACACCAGCCGCAATTCGGACTCCAGCGGCAATACGAACGGCGCCAGGCAACGCTGGCAGACGGCATCGATCTCTGCCGCCAGGTGCCCGGTCAACGCCGGAATGCGCGCCTGCGCGTCAACAAAGCCAAACCGTAACTCGCCACGCACCGGCCGGTTGCGCCAGTTTTGCGGCATATCCTCGGGATCCACCGCCGCCAGGGCGCTCCCCGCGATGCTCAACAACCGTTTGAAGTCAGAAATTTTCCCTGATATTTCAAATAGTTGAGAGTTCTCTGCCAGTTCGAGGGGCGTTCGTCGTACATGCAGCGGATTGCCCATGGCGCGCGCATGATAAGGACCCCGGCCGCCGCTGTCAAAGTCCTGGCGATGTATTTCATCGGCAAGCCACGAAAGAGCGGGTAAACTGCCGCCGTTCACAGTCAAGTTTTTGATTTTATGCAGAATCCTTCCGCACCACCGATCGTCCTGGCATCGTCGTCACAGTACCGGCGCGGTCTTCTCGACCGGTTCCTGGACGAGTACGAGGCCGTTTCTCCAAACGTCGACGAAGGCAACCCGGAAAACCTGGCGCCGCGTGACCTGGCGAGCCAGTTGGCGCGGCGCAAGGCCGAGGCCGTATCGGTGAACGCGCGCAACGCCCTGATCATCGGCGCGGACCAGCTCGCCGTCCTGGACGACCAGGTGCTTGGCAAGCCCGGCGACCACCAGCGCGCTGTCGAGCAGTTGCTGGCGGCATCCGGCAAGTCGGTGACCTTTCTGACTGCGGTCTGCATTCTCGACCCGCTGGAGCGCACCCGCCACGAGCACATCGACCAGACCACGGTCCGTTTTCGCCGTTTCGACCGCCGCCTGGCCGAAAGCTACCTGCGGCATGACGAGCCGTACGACTGTGCGGGCAGCTTCAAGATCGAAGGTTCCGGCTTCGTGCTGTTCGAGTCTGTCGCAACCGACGATCCGACCGCCCTGATCGGCTTGCCGATGATCTGGGTCGCCGGCCGGCTGCTCGAGCTCGGCTACCTTCAGTCCTGACCTCTCCTGGTTTTTTGTCGTTCGTCGGCGACCCGCTGCAGGAAGCGCTCGAGGTCGTCTGCCAGCGGTGCCGTGAAATGCAGCTCGTTGCCGCTTTGATCCGGGAATGCAATGGACTGGGCGTGCAGAAACAGCCGCTTCAGTCCCAGCCTGCGCGCCACACGATTTTCTTCTGAATCGCCGTAACGCTCATCGCCCAGCAGCGGATGTTCATAATGCTCGAGATGCACCCGGATCTGGTGCGTACGACCCGTCAGCGGCGCACACAACAACAGGCTGTATTTGCCATGCTTGCGCGATAGCTGCACGCGGGTCCGGGCCGGCTTGCCTTCGTGGCTGACGATGACATGACGCTCGCCGCCCTTCCGGTTCTGCACCAACAATGGTTCGTCAATCAATTGCTCGCCCAGCTGCCAGTCGCCAACCGCCAGGCCCAGGTAGTTTTTCTCGACCTGACCCTCGCGAAAGCGCTCGTGCAATTCGCGCAACGCACTGCGGCGCTTCGCGAGAACAAGACAACCCGAGGTTTCGCGATCGAGCCGGTGCACGAGGGACAGATCCTTCAGGTCCGGGCGCGCGCTGCGGAGAATTTCGATAACACCGTGGCTGACGCCGCTGCCGCCGTGAACGGCAAGGCCCGAAGGCTTGTCGAGCACCAGTAGCCGCTTGTCCTCATACAAGACTCTTTCGAGAAGATCCCGGCCGTGTTTCGGGTCGGGCGCATCGCCGTCGGGCCGCAGCCGCACTGGCGGAACGCGCACCTCGTCACCTTCCACCAGCTTGTACTCCGCCCGTACGCGACCGCCGTTGACACGGACCTCACCGCGGCGCAACAGCCGGTAGACCCTGCCCTTGGGCACGCCCGGCAATTCCCGGCGCAGGAAATTGTCGATCCGCTGCCCGGCCAGATCCGCGTCGATGCGGACCTTGCGGACCTTGCTGAGCGGGCCCTGGTGCTGCTTCGGATTTTGCTGCATGATCAATAAGTTGATGGAGTCCGGGGGTGTGTTATATTAGCCGCCGTTGAGGCCCGGTCCGCTGGATCCGGCATCTACCCGGCCGCTGCGGCCATCCCCTCTGGAATGTCCGCGTCGGTATTAGACACTATTTGAAGATTTATTTTCGGCTTCGCGCAGCGAAGCCTACCTGGATGGCAAACAGCTTGTAACAAAGCGACCGCCAGCGCGGCCCAGCCGCAGGGACTACATGTTGAATTTCCTACGAGCACTGAAGGACAAGTTTCAGGCTCAGCACAATTGGCTCATCGACACCGCAGGCGCGTTTCTACGCGACGTCTCGCTGTGCGAGCCTCCCTGCGCACGCCCCCTGGCCACTCGTTACAACGCCTTGCCTTCCCTAACCTATCAAGCAGGGCATTATGAAAAGAATGTTAATCAATGCAACTCAGGAAGAAGAGTTGCGCATGGCATTGGTCGATGGCCAACGCCTCTATGATCTGAATATAGAACTACCCGCAGGCGAACGAAAAAAAGCAAACATATACAAGGGCAAAATCACCCGCATCGAGCCGAGCCTCGAAGCCGCCTTTGTCGACTACGGTGCCGAGCGCCACGGATTCCTGCCCCTCAAGGAAATTTCCAGCGAATACTTTGTCAAGCCGGTCGACTCCGGCAAGCCTAATATTCGTGAAGTCCTGAAAGAAGGCCAGGACATTGTCGTGCAGATTGACAAGGAAGAGCGCGGCAACAAGGGCGCCGCGCTGACGACTTTTGTCAGCCTGGCGGGCCGCTTTATCGTCCTCAAACCCAACAAGGCCCGTTCCGGCGGCGTCTCGCGCCGTATTGTCGGTGACGATCGCGATTCCGCCAGGGAGTCGCTGAACAGCATCGAAGTGCCCAAGGGCATGAGTGTCATCCTGCGTACCGCGGGAATCGATCGCAGCCCCGAAGAACTGGCCTGGGACCTCGAAAACCTGCTGACCATCTGGACGGCCATCCTGAACGTCGTGCTGGAACGCAAATCGCCGTTCCTGATCTACCGGGAGAGCAACTCGGTAATTCGCGCGCTGCGCGACTACCTGACCAGCGACCTCGGCGAAATCCTGATCGACGACGAGGCGACCTATAAGGAAGCTGCCGAGTTTGTCGAACAGGTGATGCCGCAGAACGCCAAAAAACTGAAGCACTACACGGACCCGGTGCCGCTGTTTACGCGCTTCCAGATCGAAACACAGATCGAGTCGGCATTTACCCACTCGGTATCGCTGCCATCGGGCGGCAGCATCGTCATTGACCATACCGAGGCTCTCGTTTCCATCGATATCAACTCCGCGCGCGCGACCAAGGGCAGCGACATCGAGGCGACTGCGCTGAACACCAACCTGGAAGCAGCCGACGAAATTGCGCGGCAATTGCGTATTCGCGACCTCGGCGGCCTGGTCGTGATCGATTTCATCGACATGGGGCCGCAGAAAAATCAGCGGGCCGTGGAAAACCGACTGCGCGAAGCCGTTCGGCAGGACCGGGCCCGGGTGCAAATCGGCAAGATCTCACGCTTCGGTTTGCTCGAGATGTCGCGGCAACGGCTGCGTCCGTCGCTGGGTGAATCAAGCTATCTCACCTGCCCGCGTTGCTCCGGTATCGGCACGATTCGCAGCATCGAGTCGCTGGCATTGGCTATCCTGCGCATCATTGGCGAGGAAGCCCGCAAGGAACGCACGGCGAAAGTCATTGCCCAGTTACCGGTCGAAGTTGCGACCTACCTGCTGAATGAAAAGCGTGACTGGGTGCAGAGCCTCGAGTCCCGCAACGAGATGCAGGTTGTGCTGGTCGCCAATTCCAACCTCGAAACGCCCCACTACGATGTTCGACGCGTACGTGACGACCAGACCGAACTGCCGGAGAATGCCGGCGCCAGCTACGAGTTGAAGCAGGCGGACATGGAGCCGGAATCGCCACAGGAAATCCTGGCGCGCAAGGCGATCGAGCCCGCCGCGATTTCCGTACTGAAACCATCAACGCAGGCGCCGAAGCCACAACCGAAACCCAAACCGGAAAGCCAGGGATTCTGGGCGTGGCTGACCGGACTTTTCGGCGGCAGCGAACCAGCGCCTGCGAAGAAAAAACCGGCGCGCAGCCGACGCACTTCGCAGCGCAGTAGTGACGATCAAAGCAAAGGCAATCAACGCAAACGGAGCCAGAATCGCAAACGGCCGCAAAAGCCCGCCAAGAAGTCAGCCAAGAAGTCGGCTGGTTCGGCAGACAGTCGTCGCAAGAAAGACACTGGCAAGCCCAACAAGTCATCGGACGGTACGCAATCCGCGAAACAAGGCGACGCAACAGAAAACACCGAGAAAAAGCCAGCACAGCGCAGGCGCAGTCGTGGCGGTCGGCGTCGGCGGCGCAGCGGCAACAACGACAAGTCGAACGGCGCGGCCAACGCTGCGGCGGATACGCGCAAGAGCAATGGCAAAGGATCCGGGCAGGAGGCAAACCAGGCTGCGGGGCAACAGTCCGGACCCGCGGCTGATGCGATAGCCGACCCCAAGTCCGGCGCGAATCCCAAGGCCCGGGCGAAAAGGGAGCCCAGGCCGGCAGCCGACGCGAGTGCAAAACCCGAAGCCGGTTCCGGGCCGGATACCGGATCGAAACCCGAGGCAAAGGCAGAAACCAAGCGCATGCCGGCGGCCAAACCAAAAACCGAAAACCGGCCTGAGCCGGACGCAAAGCCCGCGAGCGAGCCCAAACCCGCGACCAGGCCTGCATCCGACACGAAGCCCGGGACAGGCGCTGCCCCGAAATCGGGCAATGGCCCGGAGCCTGCCGCGAAAGCGCCAGCGCCAGCGCAACCAAAACCGGTTCCCGAGCCGGCAGCAAGGCCCGCCGAAAAACCGGAAGGCCGCCTGCTACCCTGGGACAACGACTAAGCTGCGCATGTTGAGCGCATCTCGAGTCATGCTCGAGATGCGCCTCTACTACCGTCCGCCCCCGCAGGCAGGACAGGTCTGTACATAACTCCAATTATTGAGCAGACAGGCGAATACCCGATTTCATATAATTGGTGTACCTGTCACTACGACTCAGAATAATTAAATTGGGGGAATACCAGTGCCTGGAATCAACCGACGACTAGCGATTATCCCACTCGTCCTGCTGCTTGCGGGTCCTGCCGGCGCGGCGACGCTGGAACAGCTGTACGAACGCCCGAAAATCACGGAAATCAAGATCTCGCCGACCGGCGAGTACCTGGCGCTGCGCGTATTCGGGGATGGCAAGCACTCCATCCTGTTCCTCGACAGGGCTTCGCATGAGGCGCTCGGCAGCCTGCAGTATCACGGTGAAAGCGAAGTCGGAACTTTCTTCTGGGCCAACCCGGAGCGCGTTGTCTCGCACGTGTACGAGCTCGGCGAAGGCCAGAAAGCGCCGGTAAACTACGGAGAGCTCATCGCCGGCAACTATGACGGCAGCAATGCCGAAGCCATTTTCGGTTACCGCGCCGGCGAACGCCGAACGGCTTCAATCATCAAGAAAAAGGAAGTCGAATATGCCTGGGGCAGCGTGATCGATCCGCTGCCCGAGGACAAGGACAACATTCTTATTTCGTCACAGTCCATGTCCTCTTCATCCGGCCGCCCTCCGGCCGCCGTTTTGCTGGATGTCTATTCGGGTCGCAGCGGCAAGCGCATGCATTCGGCGAAGTATGCCGGCGGCGCGTTTCTGACCGACAAGGCCGGACAAGTCCGGCTGGTCTCCGGCGTCGATGATGGCCTGAGATTGCACGTCGAGGCGCTTCCGTCCGGCGCTGAAGAGTGGATCGAACTGGATGCGACGAAGTTTGGTTCCAGCTTCGACCCGGTGGCGATCAGCGACGACGGCCTGTCTGCATACATACTGAGCAATGCGGACGGCGACAAACGCGGACTGCACAAGATTTCGCTGGACGGCACTGAAAGCAAGCGCATCTATGCCAATGAAGCAGTAGACATTACTGACGTCAAACTGACGCCCGATGGAAGAAGCGTCTACGCCATGCGTATCGACAAGGACTTCCCGAGCTACCTGGTGATGTCCAGCACACACGAAGAAGCAACGGTCTTCAAGCAGCTGCTGCAGCTTTTTCCGGGCAAGGCCGTCACAATCACGAGTGACAGCGACGACGGTCGCTTCTGGATTGTTAATACCAGTTCGGATGTTGATCCCGGCACGTACTACCTGCTGGATCGCGAAGAAAACTCAATGCGCCCGCTCTTTCGCACGCTCCCGGACATCGATGCCGAGGACCTTTCCCCAGTCGAAGCCATCGCTTTCGAGTCTTTTGACGGGCTGAATGTCAGCGGCTACTTCACGCCTGCAAGGAACTCGAAAGCTGACATCGCGCCGATGGTCGTACTCGTACACGGTGGCCCGCGACTGCGGGACTACTGGCAGTACGACCCGGATGTACAGGCGCTGGCAACCCGGGGGTTTTCGGTTCTCCAGGTCAATTACCGCGGGTCCTCGGGATTCGGTTCTGGCTTTCTGCGCGCCGGTAACCTGCATTGGGGCGACCACATCCAGCAGGACATCATCGCCGCTACTCGCTGGGCAATTGCTGAGGGCAAGGCCGAGGATGGCAAGGTCTGCATCATGGGAACCAGCTTTGGCGCCTACTCTGCCCTGCAGAGCTCAATCCTGGAACCCGGGCTTTTTGCCTGCGCCGTTGGCAATGCCGGCATCTACGACCTGGAGTTGATGTACAAGGAAGGCGATATCGAAGACTACTACGGTGGTGTGGCTTACCTCGAAAGCGCGATTGGTCGCGACGCAGAGCAATTGCGGAAGTTTTCGCCTGTCTACAACGTCGCTGAGATCGAAAACCCGGTGTTCATTGCGCATGGTCGTGCGGATGATCGGGCGCCGTACGAGCATGCACAGCGCCTGATGAAAGCGCTTGACGACCACGACAAGGACTACGAAACGTTTATTCGCAGTGGCGAAGCGCACGGCTTTTATGACATCGAGAACCAGGTCGAGTACATGGAAGAAGCGCTGAAGTTCTTAGAGAAGCACTTGCAATAGGCAAGACTGGCCTCTTACAGCTTCGGCAGGTTCAGGACGACCAGGCGGGAGTCATCATCCGCGACAACGTGGAACAGCAGCGATTCGGCTCCGCCTCCGGCATCGAGCAGCGCGCCGATACCATCGTATTGACCCTGGGCGCCAAGTGTTCCGCAACTTGAGAAGTCAATATCGAAACGGTACATGTTGTAGTTGCTGTCGATGACCCGGACATCGCCGAGCGCCATACAACCTTCTGTATCGGATCCCGACAGTGCACCATTGATGTCGATCAGGTAAGTCAGTGTATACCCGCTCGGATCGGACGCCGAGTACGTTCCGGCTATGGTCGCCAGGCTCGAGTCGTTTTCGTAGATCGGGTCATAAGTGACTGCAAGCTTGGTTCCACGAGACGAATTATGGATGAGGTCGCCTTCGATGGATACACGCTCGACGACGTCACCCTCGAACGCGCGAAAGTCACCTGGTCTGTCAAGCGTCGCGGGCAAGGTCGGTCGAAATCCGAACGAAACCGGGCTGCCACCGTATAACAGGCGCGGATCGTTGAAGTGCGACCCACTCATCGTAATCCGGCCGACATTGGCGCCGCCAACATAGACAGGATCCATACCAATCCATTCTCCGCTCTCTGTAACGAGCATGATCGTGGCCACCGGGCAAACGGTACTACATCCGGTGACCGTCCCATGAAAGATTCCACCCGGACTGGCGTTGACTACGGGCGGCGTTGCCGGAGGATTGGCATTGCCTCTGTTGCCGCCGCCACCTCCACCACCTCCACCGCAGGCACAGAGCGAACCAATGACAATGCTGGATACGAGAACAGGTATAGCTGCCTTCTTCATGACGATCTTCTCTCCCGGTATTTGTCCCCGGCCGGGGGGACGGAGTCGGGACGATAGGTCGGCAGCTCCTGACGGTCATGAAATTTTCACGAAGAATTGACGAATTTCTTAACGCGCGGTCTTGCTGATCGTGTCCAGCAGCCCCTCTGCAGCCTCTTCGACGAGATCGAGCACTCTCTCGAACCCGGCGGCGCCGCCATAGTATGGGTCGGGCACGTCCGCGCCGGTCCGGCCACTGAACTCCAGCAACAACTGAATCCGCGCACGATGCTGCTCAGGGGCTCGCGCCTGCAGATCCCTGAGGTTGGCGTTATCCATTGCGAGAATGTAATCAAACTCGTCGAAGTCCGCGTCTGCGACGCGGCGCGCGCGGATGTCTGTCATTGAAAACCCGCGCCGCAGCGCCGCCTCGCTGGCACGCCGGTCCGGCGGTTCACCGGTGTGATACGCGTGTGTTCCTGCCGAATCGATCCGGACCGACTCTGTCAGCCCCGCCTGTTCGACCAGGTGCCTGAAGACGCCTTCCGCTGTTGGTGATCTGCAGATATTGCCCATGCACACGAAAAGTACGCTGGTACGTGAATCTTTGGTCATA
>JAUIDP010000108.1 GCA_030429005.1 Gammaproteobacteria bacterium
TTCGTTGATGCTGTCGCGGATCATCGGTTGCAGGACGCGGTCCGGGTGTGTGGAATAGCCCCAGGCAAAACGCCCCTTGACGCAGCTATGGCCGTGGTTGGCCTGGCCGTCCTTGTCGGGCGTCATGCGGACGACCTGGTCGCCTTTCATCTCCGCGACAAACGAGCAACCCACGCCGCAGTAGGCACAGGTCGTCTTGACGCTGTGGTCCGGCTGGCCGTGGTCAATGATGGATTTTTCCATCAGCGTGGCAGTCGGGCAGGCCTGCACGCAGGCACCACAGGACACACATTCGGAATCGAGAAAGTCCTCGCTGATGCCGGCCGACACTTTCGACTCGAAACCGCGGCCCTCGATGGTGAGTGCGAACGTGCCTTGCACCTCGTCGCAGGCGCGCACGCAGCGTGAACAGACGATGCACTTGCTCGCATCGAAAGAGAAATACGGGTTGCTGCTGTCGGTCGGCGCGTCGAGATGGTTCTCGCCGTCAAAACCGTAGCGTACGTCGCGCAGGCCGACCTGGCCGGCGACGTCCTGCAGTTCGCAGTCACCATTGGCCGAGCAGGTCAGGCAGTCGAGCGGGTGGTCGGAGATATACAGCTCCATGACATTGCGCCGCAGGTCCGCCAAAGCCTTGGTCTGCGTGCGGATCTGCATGCCGTCTTCGACCGGCGTTGTGCACGAAGCGGGATAGCCCTTGCGGCCCTCGATCTCGACCAGGCACATGCGGCAGGAACCGAACGGCTTCAGGCTATCGGTGGCGCACAGTTTGGGGATGTCGACGCCAGACTCGCGCGCGGCACGCAGGATGCTGGTGCCGGATCTGACCGTGGTTGGCAGGCCGTCGATCTCGACCCTGACCGTCCCGCTGCCGCGGGCCTCCGGTGTACCGTGGTCGGCTTGTCGCACCTTATTCACTTGCCAACTCCTTCTGAGGCGCAAAGTCCTCAGGAAAGTATTTTAGAACACTCTGGACCGGATAGGGGGTCATTCCGCCCATTGCACATAATGAAGCGTTTTCCATCGTGTCACAGAGTTCGACCAGTAATTCGTAGTTTTCTTCCCGGTTTTCGTCCGCAATCAGGCGGTCGATCACCTCAACGCCCCGTACGGCGCCGATTCTGCACGGGGTGCATTTGCCACAGGACTCCAGCGCGCAGAACTCCATGGCGAAGCGAGCCTGCTGGGCCATGTCGGCCGTGTCGTCGAAAACGACGATGCCGCCGTGGCCGATCATGGCGCCGATCGTGATGAAGGCCTCGTAATCCATCGGCGTATCGAGCTGCGCTGCCGGTATGTAGGCACCCAGCGGACCGCCCACCTGCACGGCCTTGACGGGCCGGCCGCTGGCCGTGCCGCCACCCCAGTCTTCGATCAGTTCGCGCAGCGTCAGCCCGAAAGCTTTCTCGACCAGGCCGCCGCGCTTGATGTTGCCCGCGAGCTGGAAGGCCAGCGTGCCGGTCGACCGATTCACGCCGTAGGCCGCATATTTTTCGCCACCAAGATTGACGATGTTAGGCACCGACGACAGGGTCACGACATTGTTGACGACGGTCGGTTTGCCAAACAGGCCTTCGATGGCGGGCAGGGGTGGTTTGTAGCGGATCACGCCCGCCTTGCCCTCCAGGCTCTCGAGCATCGCGGTTTCTTCGCCGCAGACATAGGAGCCGGCGCCAAGGTGTACGTCAATATCAAAGTCGAAGCCGCTGCCCTGGATGTTCTCGCCCAGCCAGCCGGACTCGCGTGCGGCAACAATGGCGCGGTTCAGCACGGAGTAGGTCAGCGGGTATTCCGAGCGCAGGTAGATGTAGCCCTTGCTGGCACCGACGGCAAAACCGGCGATCATCATGCCCTCGACGAGCCCCAGCGGATCGCTTTCCATCATGATGCGGTCCGAGAACGTGCCACTGTCGCCTTCGTCGGCATTGCAGGCGACGTACTTTTGTTGGCCTGGGGTGTCGGCCACTGTCTGCCACTTGATGCCGGCCGGGAAGCCGGCGCCGCCGCGGCCGCGCAACCCCGATGCCTTGATCATGTCGATGACTGCCTGTGGGCCCGCATCGAAAGCTCTGCTGATGGCCTTGAAGCCCTGGTGTGCCAGGAAATCGTCCACCGACAACGGGTTGATCAGGCCGCAACGCCAGAACGTCCAGCGGTCCTGGTTGATCAGGTACGGAATTTCATTCACCGGCCCGACGCGCTTGTCGTGTTGGCCACCGTCGAGCAGGCCCGATTCGAACAGGCCGGCGACGTCGCCGGCTGCTACGTTGCCATAGGCGATGCGTTGCTCGCCGACAACCACTTCGACCAGTGGCTCGAGCCAGGTGGCTCCCCAGGAGCCATTGCGGACCAGTTCGATGCTGTGATCGTGTTCTTTCGCATAACGCGCAATCGCGATGGCGACGTCGTCAGCGCCGACAGAGATCGCCGCGGTTTCGCGCGGAACATAGATTCGGGTTCTCATGATCTGCCATCCAGTCCAGCCACGATGCGGTCAAACCGTTCCGGACTGACCCGGCCGATCGTCTTGCCGTCAACCATGATGGCAGGCGAACAGGCACAGTTGCCGAGACAATACACCGGCTCCAGCGTAATGCGGTCATTGCTCTCGTGCATGGCCAGCCCGAGCGATTTGCTGGCATGATCAGCCAGCGAGCGGCTGCCCATCGCCTGGCAGGCCTCCGCGGCACAAATTTTTACGACATGCGTGGCGGCGGGTGCCGTGCGAAAGTCGTGGTAGAAACTCACCACGCCATGTACGTCGGCTCGGGAAAGATTGAGGTTTGCGGCGAGCAGGCGAACGGCTTCTTCACCGATGTAACCGAAACGATCCATGAAAGCGTGCAGGATCTGCACCAGCATCTCCGGCCGGTTGCCGAAACCCGCCGTGATCTCGCTGGCCGTGTCCTCGCTGAATTCTTCGCGTGTCATTCGCCTATTCGCTCTTCACCTGAATATATGTTGAAGGTCTCACCACGCAGGAAGCCGACCAGCGTCATGTTGAATTCCTTTGCAAGCTGCACGGCCAGGCTCGACGGAGCGCTGACCGCAGCAAGCAGCGGAATGCCGGCTACCAGCGTTTTTTGCATGAGCTCGAAACTCGCCCGTCCGGACACCATCAGCCCGAGCTCATTTGCAGGCAAGCCGTTGTCTAATAGCAGAGATCCGATGACCTTGTCGACGGCATTGTGGCGTCCAACGTCTTCCATAACCGCGATGAGGTCGCCCCCGGAATCAAATGCGGCGGCTGCGTGCAAGCCGCCGGTCGTCGCAAACGTGTGCTGCGCAGCGCGCAAGGCTGCCGGCACAGCCGTCAGCGTCGCGCGGCTGAAGCGGGCACTTGTGTCATTGAAGGGCCTGGCGCCGCCAACCCTGAGTGCGTCCAGCGACGTTTTGCCGCAAACGCCGCAGCTCGACGTCGTATAGAAGTGCCGTTGCAAACGCCCGAGGTCGACTTCAACACCGGCGGCGAGATCGACCCGGATGACATTGTGATTGCCGGAATCCGGCGCCGGCGGGCCGCAGGTCTCTATCGATGCGATGTCGGTGCTGTGCCGGATAATGGCCTCGGTATACAGGAAGCCGGCCGCCAGTTCCCGGTCATTGCCAGGTGTGCGCATCGTGATCGAAATACTGCGGGTTGCGCGCCCGTCCGGCGTGGCATAGCCGAGGCGGATCTCCAGCGGTTCCTCAACGGCAACATCGTCGGCAAGCGACTTCGCCGCGCCATCGCGCACCTTGCTGATTTCTACTGCGAAACTACTGGATGCCATGCGAATCGGCCTCGACCGCGGGTTATGCCGGGCCTGCAATTATAGCCTACTGGTCCACGTCGACCGGTGCGGTAATCGCATCGCGAACGTCAGCCAGGGCTGCGGCCGGGTCGAGTTGCACGCTGCCGTCGACCAGCGAGATACCGAGGTCCGAGAGCAACGGCCTGGCATCCGGAAACGACGCCGCATCGGCATATTGTCGATACAGTGCAGCGAACAGCGGCGCATCGACGAACTCATCCAGTTTGCGAAAGAGTTCTATGCCACTCCAGCTATAGGCACTGGGCAGGCAACAGGCCTGCAGCTGTCCCAGCACGGTATCCAGCGACTCGCGGCCGCCACTCTGCCGGCGCAGTTGCACGTCGGCCATCAGCGCAAGTGCTGCACCGCTCCAGTAGACTTTCATCCGTGTGTCCCGCATTGGCGCACGCGCCGCCGCGTTGGGCGACATGCCGGGCGCCGACTCGCGGCCACGTTCCAGGCCTTCGAAAATTTTCTGCCAGGCATCCGCCGTGGAATGCTGCCCGGCCCGGGCGAGGAAAACGTTCTGGTAATACTGTGCGAACCCTTCGGATATCCAGCGTTGTTCCCGATCGAGGTATGGCAGGAGCAGGTGCGAGAACTCGTGCACCGGCGTCCATTCGGCATAGTAGTTGGTCACCGGCTGGTTCTGGTTGATCATCAGTTCGATGGTTTCGCCGCCGTCGCGCACGACTCGACCGAAAGACACGGCGCTGTCGCTGTCGCAGCCCCGGTTGCCGACGGGAAGCAGCAACACGTTTGCATCGGGGTTCGGAAACCGGCCATAGGCGCCGGCGATACTCGCGGCGGTTGCCGAGACCCAGGGGAGGAAGGGTTCCAGGTCAACGTGACCAGTGGTCGTCGGCAATGCGACGCGCAATGTCGCGCCGGGCACGTCGACAAGTGCCTGCTGGAAATGGCCAAACAGTGCGATGGCGGAGCCGCTCTGTGGCGACGCGGCCAGTCGGTAGCGCTTGCCTGCTGCGTCGAGCGGTTGCCACGGCAGGAAGACGCTGGCGCTGCCCGCAAGGTCGAAAGTCGCGATGATTTCGTCGTTGTCCCCGAGCCTTGGGCGCCACATCCAGACGGTTGGTGAAACCGCGATATTGTCGTTGCCGAGGATCGTGTACAGGCGCTCATCCCTGGCAGCCTGGTCGAGGTCGACGCGATAACGCAGGCAGCGGATGCCGGTTTCCGGCAAGGACAGTCGACGCGTGCGCGCGGACAGCGGCTGGCCCGAGTCGCAATCTTCTGCATCGAGCAAGTACTGGCCGGCATCCCGCGAGCGCGCGTAGACAGAGGTAACCGGCCGATCGAATTGCGCTCGTACTGTCATGCTCGCGAAATCATCGGCAACCGCGATGTCGTAGCGGTGTGCAGCCGGTGCCGTGGCAGCCAGCAACAGCAGCAGGATGCAAGCGGGAGCCTGTCGCCTAACTCTCTGATTGTTAATGATAATCGTTCTCAAAGTTGGCGGTTTTTTCGCTACGCATTTCCCGTTATGCTGTCGTTCATCCTGATGCCATAGAATTTAGAATACACGCTTCCGGATAGGTTCCGGTGCGCATCAGAGTTAGCCGTTTACGACTGCAGACCAGGAGAGTCCCTTGAGCAAAATTGCCCGTCGCCGATTCATTCAACTGTCCGCCGCCGCTGCCGCGGGCGTACTCGTTCAACCCGCCAGGAAGGCACGAGCCGAAGACCTGCCGCACCTCGCCGAAGATGATCCGATGGCAAGTGCGATGAAGTACACGCACGATGCCAGCACTGTCGACCCGTCGTCGCGAGCCAACCCGGCTGCGGAACAAACCTGCGCCAACTGCGCCCTGGTACAGGGCAACGATGGTGACGAGTGGCGTCCGTGCCAGATATTCCCGGGCAAGGCTGTCAATGCGGCCGGCTGGTGTTCTGTCTGGGCACCAAAAGCCTGACCGACTAAGTTAAGCTACGCCAGTATTATTCATCCGGCTGGGCCATCGCTGGTCCGGCCGGGTTTGCGTATTGATTCCGGAGATCACCGTGTTTGAAACTCTGCAACCGGTTGCCGCCGATGCCATTCTCGGCCTCATCGGCGAGCATAAAGCCGACCCGCGTCCTGAAAAAGTTGACCTGGGTGTCGGCGTCTTTCGCACTGCCGAGGGCGAAACGCCAGTGCTGCAAGCGGTCAAGAAAGCAGAGCACCACCTGGTCGGGACGCAAAAGAGCAAGGCCTACATCGGTACGGCGGGCGATCCCGAATTTAACGCGGCAATGCAGGACCTGGTCTTCGCCGATGCTGCCGGTACGGATCGCCTGGTCACTATCCAGACGCCGGGCGGTTCAGGTTCACTACGGGTGGCCGCGGGGCTGATC
>JAUIDP010000109.1 GCA_030429005.1 Gammaproteobacteria bacterium
CAATGCCAACAGCGGCAAGGCAGACAAACATAACAAGATTTTCTTCATCGCTCTTTCTCCCTAGGTGTTTTCGTTTTTATTGCCAAGGTCTTTTCGTGTTGCGCGGACAATAAACCTCTCTGGCGCATGGCCAACATAGTAAAACGGGTAACATGTCACGAGTGTTACGGAAGGTGTGTCCGTCGGGTCCAGCACCTCGACGGCGGTCGGCGGCACGATGCTGAGCTCGGACACGACGTAAGTCTCCGGGCCCGCACTACTGGTAATCGTGATTTCGTCGCCGAGTGCGATGTCCTTCAGGACGCGGAAAAAACCGTCGCGGTGACCGGCGACACCAAGATTGCCGGCCTCGCCCGGCATCGCCGTGCCGTCGATTCGTGCGGCACCGCGATCCATGTGCAGGTCGGTGGAACCGTCGTAAATCGGCACCTCCAGGCTCAGGCGCGGGATCTCGAGAATGCCGAGGACATCGCTGACGGCTGCGGCAAGACTGTCGTTGTAGGCCGCGATGCGACCTTCGGACCACAGCGACTGGTCCGGCGCCGCCGTTGCCGCCCTGAACGCTGCGATATCGCTGCCGCGGGCATTTTCACTGGCAAGCAGGTGTGTGCAGTACACCGCGATCAGCGCTGTACCCACAATCCAGAGCAGGCGTTCGATTAGTTTCATATGATACTAATTCTACTTATGCCGGATTGAGCATAATGCTCTGCGGACCAGTTCCGTTGCAAGTCCGCGGCGCTACATCCAGCGGCTGCCGCCTACGCTCATGTAGCCGTGGTTGCCGATCGGCACACCAACGCTCATGCCAATACCGACATTGCCGCTACAACCTGCCAGTGACAATGTTGCGAGCAACAGCCCCGCCAGCAGCCCGACGCGTCTTGCCTTGTTCATGCTTGATCTCCCGCCACATTCCAGTCCTGCAACACCAGTATCGCACCGGACGGATCGGTCACAACGGCGGTCGAGCCGTCACGAAGATCCTCGGATACCGGCAGAATGATTTCGCCACCCAGCGACTCCACTTTGGCCGCCGCGCTCGCGGCATCTGCCACGCCGAATATCGTCAGCCAGACCGGCATATAGTCGCCATCCGCCGGATTTTGCTGGATACCGGCCCGGTTGGTGCCATCGCTGACCAGCAGAATGTATTCGCCGCCACGGCGCTGGATACTGCGCACGTCGTAGCCCGCGATCGTTCGATAAAAGGTCGCCGCAACTTCGGGGTCGTCGGCCAGTAATTCGGTCCAGACCGCCCGCCCGGGAGCCGCCGCAGTCGTTGTGTCATCAGGGTCGCCGATGCTGCTGCGTGCCAAGCCGACGACCGCGCCCTGCGGATCCACGATCGCGGCAACGCGACCGAGACTGACGTTGCGTGCGCTGGCAACCACTCGCCCGCCGGCCGATGATGCGCGCTCGATCGCCGCGTCGACGTCGTCTACCGACAGGTACGGCAACCAGCGTGAATAGCGTTTGCCGTCATCGGGCGTTTTGTAGGCGAGTAGGCCGGCGACCAGCACGTCGCCATTGCGTGCCAGCAGGTATTCCTCGCCGCGCGCGCCGGTGGACTTCTCGAAGGTCCAGCCGAAAAGTCCGCTGTAAAAGCTCTGCGCCTTGCCGATGTCTTCGGTAATCAGGTCATGCCAGATCACCTTGCCGAGCAAGGGCTCCGACGTAAACGACATGCCAGCCAGGTCGGGCCGGCTGGCGGTTGTGCAGGCGGAAACCGCGACCAGCGCGATTGCTGCCAGGTATTTGCTGTATTTCATAGGCTGGTTCCCTGGAAAAATCTGATTACTCTAGCGACGGCGCATTGGCGCACGGCGTGTCGCTGCGGGCCGCGCAGCCTGGCGTGACGCGCCGCGCTGGCGCGACTGGTAGGAGCGGTCCAGGCTGTTCCGGTTCACCGCACTGCGATCGATATTGCGATTGTTGACGGTGTTGCCGGCACGTTGCCGAGTATCCGCAGGGGCGCTCCTGTCGAGCGACCGGTTTTCTTTCCACTGCCCCTGGTCACGCGTCTCCCACTTGTCGTTGCTGCGACGTGCGACATTGCCATCGCGATCCGCATAGACATTGTTTTGCCTGTTGCTTGCCGGCCGGGCTTCTTTCAGATTGCGTTTTGCCGTTGCCGGACTGGCATTGCGCGACCGGTTGCCATCCCGGTTGTAGATATTCTGGCGCGCATTATTGAAATTGGCGTTATTGCTGCGATCGAAATTGTTCTTTATGTTGTTGCGGTTGCCGATGTTGACGTTGTTGCCAATGTTGATATCGCCCGTATTGATAATCGTCGGGCCACCATGGTAGCCGCCTCCATAGTAGCCACCGCAGCATCGGCCCGGGTAGTAACCACCGTGGTAGCCCCCGCCCCAGCTTACGCCCATGCTGAAAAAGCCATTCGACCAGCTCAGGCCAAAGTTCCAGCCGGTCCACGGGTTGTAGCCGATATTGAATCCCCAGGTCGGCGGCCGCGGGTAGTAGTAGCGGCCGTAGTACGGCGGGTAGTACCAGCCCGTCCCGTAAACCGGCACCCCGTAATACGGATACGACCACATGTAGCCCGGCGTGTAGCCAACGTAGACGACCTCCGGCGTGGAGTCATAGACATGCACGTGCGTCGTGTTGTACACGGGCGAACTCGGCGGGATCTTCTGGATCTCGTCGCTGGGGATGGAATCCGCAACGACCCATGGACCCGTCGCGCTCTTCGACGTAAACCAGACGCCGGCATCGACAGCGTAGAAATGGCCGTCGATCTGCAGGACCTGCGCGGCAGTATTGGTCGCATAGCTGACCGAGGTGCCACTGATTTTCTCAAACTTCGGCTTGCCGTCGTATTCCACCTCCAGACTGGCCTTGTCGCGCTCGATCGCCGCCGTCTCCGGAATCTGCGCGTCCAGCATGGCGTCGTTGGCTTCGTCGGTACCGGCAACGGCTACCCGCAGACCGCCGATATCTGATTCCGGCGGTATGTCGGCAAAGCTTTCCGGTAATTCATCCGCGCGCACGAAAGTCCACGGGCCGGCTTTCGATTTGCTGCGGAACCAGCGCCCCGAAAGCAGGACGTACATATTTGTGGTCGAAAGCTCTCGCAACCAGGCGGTTTCGGTGTTCTGTACATACAACAGGTCGCCACCCGGGAGTGACTGCCAGTCCGGTTTGCCGCTCGTTACGATCAGTTCGGTCGGTTTGTTGGCTGCCACGATTGCCGGTGGCTCTGCGGGCCCGTCCGCATCCTGCATCGCCTCCTCGAGCATTTTTTCAAGGTCCCGGGGTGGCGACGTCGTATACGTCCAGGGGCCCATCGCGGCATTCGCCGAGTACCAGAACTTGCCGCTGCTCAGCCAGTGCTGTTTGCTGCCTTTCTTGCGAATGACGGCAAATGACGTGTTCAGTACCCGCTCATAAGGACTGTTGTCGATGTCCGAATAACGTGGCTCCCCGTCATACAACAGCAACACGGCAAGCTCTTCGGCGAATATGATTTCGGGCGGATCATTTTTCAGGTCATCCAGGCTCTTTTGTACAACCTCGGCACTGGCCAGGCTTGCCGACAGGTTCTCCGTCGAAATCTGGAAACCGTTCTCAGGGATCGTGCCTTCGACAATGGCTGTGAAACGCTGTTCTTCGGCATCCCTGGATTCCGGCCAGCGCACGTTGGTCACTTTGAGATCCCGTATCGTTGCCTGGCCGGCGTCGGAGTCGTTGTCGACGCGGGCTTCAAACCAGAATGCGCCGAATATCGGCTCGTCAGTGTTCTTGAGCTCCAGGGACATCGCGGCACGCCCATTGAGGACGTTACCCTGCAGGCTTTCGGGTTGCGGTTGATAGACGACAATCGTGCCTTCCGGTGCAGTCACTTCCTGCGGCCAGTCGAGCGCGACGGCCGGCAACGCCACAGACAACAAGGCGACGACAGCAAGAAGTTTCCTGAACATGAAAAGGCCCTCTGGACAGTTTTTCTTATGGTTGAACCTATACTAACCCGAGAGTCAGCAGGTTTCGATGAATGCCCGGCAACAAACGATGAATTGGCTCATCCGCTCCAGAACGAAGCCACGCGCTCAACTGTCCAGAATGCGGCGACCGATCCGATAGCATAGGCAGCCAGCGGCAAGGCCCAATGTGGCTCACGCCTGATCAACCTGCGACCGATCGCCCACAGTAACAGCACGACAGCGACGAAGAACAACTGGCCCAGTTCCACGCCGACATTGAACATTAACAATGCAACCGGGATCGACGTTTGCGGCAGGCCCGTTTCCGCCAGCGCACCGGCAAAGCCGAAACCGTGGAGCAAACCGAAACTGAAAGCGACGATCCACGGCGCGCGCGCGGTCAGGCCGGGTTTGCCGGCGCGGGTGTGCAGAATTTCTGCCGCAACGAACACGATGCTCAGCGCGATGATGGCCTCCACCGGCGGGCCAGGCACCGACACCCAGCCCAGTGTCGCCACGACCAGCGTGATGCTGTGCGCGACGGTGAATGCCGTGATCGTCGCGACGATTCGCATGCCGCCACTGACGATCAATAGCAGCGCCAGCACGAACAACAGGTGATCGATGCCGCCGAGAATGTGCTCGAAGCCAAGCACCGTATACGACCAGGCGATTTCACCGGTGCCGGCCGGCGCGCGAACCGTGAACCGCGGTGCGCCCGCTTCGAGCCGCTCGACCTGGCTGGTGCCGTCGAGACGCTCGACGCGTGCGATGACATCGGACACGCCTGTCGCCTTGCCTTCGATCCGGATCGTCTGCCCGACGAGTCCGCCCGGATAACGAACCTGCCAACGTTCCAGCCAGGCTCCGCCGGTGATGAACGGCTGCGATTCGGTCAGCGCCTCGGTGCCCTCCGGGAACAGCACATACAATGACAATCGTTGCGTGGCCCCCAGCGCCGGCACCTTCCACAACACCTCGTAACGGTCGTCACCGAGTTCCCGCAATTCCAGGTAGGCGGGACGAAACACATCTGCGTTGGCTGCCGTGGCAGCGAGCAACAGCACCGTGAGCACAGCGACGTGTAATTTTTTCATCGCCGCTTATTCATTGGCGCCGGGCGTGTCGATTCGGACCGTGTAGCGTTCACGCAGCGAAGCGTAGAAAGTTTCGCTGAGCTGTTCTGCCCTGGCGCTCAGCAGGTCGCGCTCGACGGCAGAGCGCACTTCGTCGAGCGCCGGGTCGCGTTCCGCAACTCGCTCGTCGATAAAGACAAAGTGCAGGCCATAGCCCGACTGCAGCGGGCCAACCCAGGCACCGGTTTCAACATTGGCCAGGCCGTCGACAAATACCGAGCCGAAGATGCGGGCGACGTCGCGGCTGCTCGCCCCGTCGACCGAAGCCAGCAGCATGCTCGAATCACCCAGCGTTTCGGGGTTATCGCCGTCGAGCAATGCAGCTCGTGTAGCGGCGATGAAGTTGTCGAGGTCGTCCGGATGGCGCTGTGGATCGATATAGACCTGGCGCAGCGTGTAGGCTGCCGGCACCCGGTAGTCGGCAATGTTGTCCCTCAGCCAGGCCTCGAGTTCTGCGTCGCTCGGCGCATCGGGAACGATACCGTCCGCAATGAATGACATTTTCTGCGCGACGCGCCGGCGGATAACCGGATCGTTCTGGTCGAATCCGGCATCGACGCCTTCACGGTAGAGGATTTCCTCGCGCACCCACGCATCGATAAGCGACTGCAGCTCCGCATCGGTCGGTACACGCCGCCAGGTTTTCTCGAAATTCGCGACCAGGCTCGCAATCCGAGCCTGGTCGACGACGACTTCATCTTCATCGGGGCCTGCCGGGCCGGCGACAAGCCCATAAACCATGAACAGCAGCACTCCGATGACAAGAAAGTGCAGCAGCGGCTCGCGCCACAGGCTGTTGGCATTCATCGGCTGGCCTGGGCTGCCGGACTAGTCGTCCTTTTTGTGCGCCTCGTCCAGCGCCTTGATCAGCAGGTGACTCCACTTCCTGAACATGCGGTCGGCCTCGGCCTTGTTGGTGACGCGATTCGAATACTGCATATAACCAAGGTCACGTGCAGCT
>JAUIDP010000020.1 GCA_030429005.1 Gammaproteobacteria bacterium
CCGGGACGTACCCCGGCTTTGTGCAGCACATGGCACAGTCGGTTGACGCGCCGGTCCAGTTCGCCGTAGCTCAGCGCATTGTTGCCGTCCGTGACGGCTGTTGCCGACCGAAATTGCCTTGCTGTCGTTGCAAACTGGTGGCCGACCGACGTCTGTGCAGCAAGCGTGGCGGCGCCGGGTTCGCGATACCAGGTGTCAGCCGACATCGAGCGTATCGCCCGTAAACCGTCGCATGTCCTGCAGCCAGCGTTCAATATTCGCCAGCCTGCGGAGTTCGTCGGCGACGGATGTCTGCAACATGAATGCAATTCTGCTGTACCAGGCGATATCGGCATAAGCGGGTTTCGTATCGCAGAGGAAAACGCTTTCGGCAAGTGCGTCTTCAATGAACTGCAGTTTTTGCAGCATGCGCGATGCCAGGTAGCGGTGTCGTTCGTCACCGAGTGCTGCGGGTTCTCGGGCGCTGCCGGCAAACTGGAGCGGAGCAAGCAACGGTGAGAACTCCTTGTGTGTACCGGACTCCAGCGCCAGCCAGGTGTTGTGTGTCGCGACTTCGACGCTGCTCTGCGGCACATACAGGCTCGGCGATGAATAAGTGTTGCCCAGGTATTCGGCAATCGCCAGCGAATCGAAGATCGGCGTATCGTCGACCAGCAGCACGGGAACCTCGCCCAGCGGATTCAGCGCCAGGAATTCCGGTAAACGATTCTCCTCACGCGCTACATCGACTTCGACTGTATCGAAGTCAACATCTAGCGCGCGCAACAGCATCTCGATACGCCGTGCATGTGGTGAACGTTGCCAGCCGTACAGCGATATCTTCTGCGGCTTCGACGACCGTGGCGACTGTCGTTGCCGCGCTTCAACTCTGAATTCGGCAGCAGGCTGCGGCAGTGCGCGGGTGCTTGCGGTGGCGTTCAGCAGCTTGTCCACGCCGAACTTGTCGCGCAGTTGCCGGCCGTATTCGCGTATCTCCTCGACCAGTCCGGGGTCGCGTTCGCATTCGTCCAGTTGAAACTGTGCCCGGACCTTTTTCATCATGTCTGAGCGCACCAGTGCCGAATAACCCCTGGCGGCTTCCGTTTCGGAGTCGACAAACGACGGCCGGTCAGCGAGGGTGGCCATCCAGCGGGTCACATTGGGGAACTCATCGGCGCTGATGTCGAGGTCCACATTTGCATACATGCAAAGACGTGGATAGACAGCGATATCCGCCTGGCTGAACTGGTTACCGACGAGGAAGTCGGCATCCCGCAGCGCCAGTTCGATCGGTTGAAGCCACGCCCTGAGCCATGCCAGATTTTGTTGAATCTGTTCACGACTCAGCACTTCAAGGCGCCAGACACGCCGCTCCCAGTCGAGGTCGTACGGGTCGGTCGTGGCCAGCCTGGCAATCTGTTCCGCTTCCTCCTCGGTGCGCGAAATGTGTTTGATCGGTCCGCCGTTCAACGCATACATGACCGGCCGGAACACCTTGGCCATCGCCAGTTCAGAGGCCTGCCACATGCGGACCGCGGCGGCGTCGATCGCAGTCGCCGGTATCAACGGTACTTCGGGAAACTGGTCTTCGAGGTAGCTGTTGATGACGCCCGACTCGATGATCACGAGATCGCCATGTGCAAGCGTGGGTACGAAACCGTTGGGATTGATCGCCAGGTAGTCCGGATGACGCTGCTCCATCAGCGCCAGGTTGACGTTCACTGTATCCCAGTCCAGACCTTTTTCGAGCATCGTGATGCGACAGCGGCGCGAACACGGCGACGGCGGCGAGTCGTAGAGCACCAGGTGCTCGACATTGTCTGCAGACAGCGCATCGCCGTTGTTTTCAAGGATTTTACCCATGGTTCACCTCCGGGGTGTGTCAGGCCGGCATCAGTAGTGCACGCCGAATATCTTCGTGCGCCTCTGCCACCGTTTCGGCGGTAAATGCCGCCAGCACGAAGCGGTCGGGCCGGATCAGTGCAATCGTCCCGGTGGTTCCGTCAAACAAAGCGTCCAGCACGCCGTCGTTGTCGGAGCCGGGGGCAAGTTCAACCGCGCGTGCGCCCAGTTGATCGAGCAGCGCCAGAGTCTTTGCGCCGAGCGCCAGGCGCGGGTTGCAACCGTAGCCGGCCAGCGTGAAACCGTCGCCCAGCAATTCATCCAGTAACTTGCCGTCCTGGCCGTTCCCCGGCACCCGCGGTTGCAATACGTAGCGTCCGTTAACCGGATGTTTGTCGGGCGACACGACTACACCGGCTTCGATGCGCCGGATGCTCTGCGACTTCGCCAGGTCGTCGATGTAGGCAAGTTTTTTCTCGGGGTCCGCGGACAATTCGGCGAAGAACTCGTCGCGTTCGCGCGCCTTGTCTTCGTCGAGGGGTTGAATCTTCTTGCCGAGCTGCACCGCGAAATCGATCAGTTGCCGGGTATGCTCGCGGCGTTCCAGTTCATAGCTGTCGAGAATTTCCAGGCCCGATATGCCGTCAAGCAGCAGCCGGATTTTCCAGTAGAGGTTGCGGGTGTCGCGAATGCCGGCGTTCAGTCCCTGGCCGGCAAACGGCGGCGTCATGTGTGCGGCATCGCCGGCAATCAGGACCCGGCCGTCGCGCCACTTGTCGGCAATCACGGCGCTGAAGTTGTAGACCCGCTTGCGAAAGATCTTCACCTTGTTCATGTCCGTAAACGGTGACAACAGCTCCCTGATCTTGCTTTCGGCCAGCAGCTCTTCGGGCCGTTCGCCTGGCAACAGCATCCACTCCCAGCGTCGATGTTCCGGTGTAACGCGCAGCGTCATGCCGGGTCTGGCCGGGTCGCAAAAGAACATTGCGTTGTGTTCGGGCTGGAAATACGGGTCGAACGTATCCAGTACCAGCCAGGGCAACTCGTTCGACTCGCCGATCAGCGATGCGCCCATCAGTCGCCGCACGGTTGACCGGCCGCCGTCACAGCCGACGAGGCAGCGCGCCGCTATCGTCATGGGCTGATCATTCGCGTCACTGACCCGGATCGAAACGCCGCTGGCATGCTGTTCGTAGCCAATGACCTCGTGGCCGAACCAGAGCCGGCCTTGATCATCGTCAATCAGGGCTCGTGCGAGGACCTGGTCTATTTCCCCCTGGTCGAAAGACTGTTTCATCGGGTAGCCGCAGGGCTCCTGGCCCTCGTAGCTGAATCGAAACAGTTCCGTGCCGGCCGCGTTGAAATAGCGTCCGCCCAGCAGGAAATGGATGTGTGGCAGTACCTGGTCGGTCAGCCCGATGGCCTGCCAGGTGCGGATGGATTCGCCGTCGATGCCGACAGCCCGGGGTTCACGAATGATCTCGCGGTTGCGTTCGAGCACGATCGTATCGATGCCCGCCTGTGCGAGTTGCAGCGCCAGTGTCAGTCCAACGGGACCGGCGCCGACGATGGCGACGTCGCATTCTGCGTAGTTCATACCGTCCCTTTGCCTCTCCGCCCGGGCTGGTAAATGAAATTCCAAAACCCGCAAACAATTCTGATACTATGTTCATAAATGATATGGTGTCAATAAAGTAGGGACATCGAATTTCTTAACCGCAATGCAGCAGGAAGGTAGTTATGGCCCGTACAAATCAATTTATCCGCCTGGTGCGCCGGCCGGAGGGCAACCTCGCCGAGGATATCTTCGAGGTGGCGGCAGAAGAACTTGGCGGCCCGGGTGACGGCGAGTTCCTGCTCGAAGTCAGTTACATCGCGATCGATCCGGCGTTGCTGAGCCGCATGCGCGACGAGGACAACTACACGGCAGGCGTGGCGCCGGGCGATCTGGTCTGGGCCAATGGCGTCGGTGTCGTCGTGGAAAGTCGCAACAGCGATGTCGCCGTCGGCGAGATCCGGGTCGGCCCTGTCGGGATGCAGCAGTTCTTGCTGCAGTCAGATCCGGGGACGACGCGTGTCGTGGACCCGGACCTCGGTGAGCCACGCTGGCACCTGGGCGTACTCGGGACTACCGGCCTTACGGCCAAGCTCGCGCTGCAAACCGTCGGTGAGCCGAAAGCGGGCGAAACGGTCCTCATCTCCTCTGGCGGCAGCTCCGTTGGTTCGATCGCGGCGCAACTTGCGAAAAGTATCGGTTGCCGCACCGTCGGGATCGTCAGCACCGACGAGAAAGCACGGCAGATCTGTACAGACTGGGGTTACGACGCGGCATTTTCCTACCGCGGCCGCAGCGTCGACGAGATGTCGGCCTCGATCGCCGAAACCTGTCCGGAGGGTGTTGACGTTTACTTCGACAATACCGGCGGCGACATATCGGAGGCGGTTATCGATCATTTCAACCTGTTTGCGCGGCATATCGTCGTCGGCCGGATCGCAGTTGCCCACCTGAAAGATACACATGCCGACATCGGGCGCCGCGACGGCAACACGATCCTCGTCAAACGCGTGAAAAAGCAGGGCTTTGTCGTGCATGATCATGCGGCGGCGCGCCCGGCCGCGGTGGCGGAACTGGTCGCGGCCGTCGAAAATGGTGACCTGGTGTTCCGCGAGGATATCGTCGACGGAATCGAGCGTGCGCCGGAGGCGTTCTTCCGGATGATCAGGGGGCAGAACACGGGCAAACAGCTGGTCAGGTTGAACTGATGCCTGCCAAGGATTTCGCAGAAAAAATCGCGATCGTAACCGGCGCCTCCAGCGGGCTGGGTCGGGCAATATGCGTCGAACTCGCGTCGCGCGGTGCTGCGGTTGTGGTTATCAATTATGCGTCGAATTCTGCGGGTGCGACGGAAACGGCAGATCTCGTCAACGCACTTGGCAGTGAGGCGCTGATCGTACAGGGCGATGTCGGCGACCGGGATGACTGCCGCAGCATCGTCGACACGGTAGCATCCTACGGACGATTGGACGCGCTGTTCAATAATGCCGGTGTCACAACGTTTGCCGAGAATCACGGTGACCTCGACGCCGTGCGCGCGGAAGACTTCGCCACCATCTACCGGACCAACGTAATTGGCGCCTACCAGATGATCGCCGCGGGCCGTGCGCTGATGGAAAAGGCGACCGACATCGCCGCTGTCGTGAACACGGCATCGCTGGCCGGCGTTGCCGGTATCGGTTCATCCGTGCCGTACGCCAGTTCCAAGGGGGCCTTGCTGACGATGACGCTGGCACTTGCGCGTGCACTTGCGCCAAAGATCCGGGTCAATGCAATCTGTCCCGGTTTCATCGATACGCCGTGGTATTCGGGTCACCTGTCCGGCGAAGCCGCGGTGCAAAAACGCGAGGCTATAGCAGCGAAAACGCCGCTAAAAGTGGCATCGACCGCCGAGGACATCGCTGGCCCGGCCGTGTTCCTCGCCTCACCGGCCGCTCGTCACATCACCGGAGAGACCTTGCTCGTCGACGCGGGCTCGCACCTGAACCTGACCCCGCTGGCGATGAGCTGACCTGCCGTCATGACTTACCTCCTGTACGGATCGCCGCAAAGCCTGTTCACACGCAAGCTGCAGACCGCGCTGGAGTTCTATCCGCTGCACTACAGGTTCAGGCAAAAGCGCGGATCCGGTATCGAGGAACAACTGGAGCTACGATCCGGTACGCACCAGATGCCGGTATTGCAAACGCCGGAAAACTGGTTGCTGGCTGACACGACGCCGATCATTGCCTTGCTCGATGCGCGCTATCCGGCATTCCGCCTTTTTCCGCGTGGCGTCGATGGATTCCTCGTGCATCTTCTGGAAGATATTTTCGATGAGTGGATATCGCGCGTGATGGTGCACTATCGCTGGCGGTATCCGGATACCGCAGGTCCTGCCGCCGAGCAACTGGCCAATGGCGACCCCGAGATGGCGGCCAGGATCCGGGCGTGGGGTCCGCGAGCCTGCAGGGCAACCGGTACCGAAACGGCGGAGGCGGGGGCCGACGCAGAGCGCGAGTACGAATTCATCCTGCAATTGATGGAGTCGCAGTTGCAGGAGACCCGTTACCTGCTCGGCCCGACTCCCACGGCGCTGGATTGCGCGGCGCTGGGCGGGCTGCATGCGCACATGTTGAATGACCATGACCCGGCTGTCCTGATGCGCAGCTACAAAGTCGTCAGCCAATGGGCTGCCGACAACCAGCAAGACGCGGCGAAGTTCCCGGTGGATGAGGCGCCGCAATACGAGGCCACGACCTTTGCGCGACAATTCCTCGAGCGTGTTGCGCCGGCCTACAAAGCGTTCTTGCTGGGCAACAAGGTCGCGCTTGCGCAAGGTGACAAGTCGTTCCTGGCAACGATTTACGGTCATGAGGTCAGCTTTCTTGCGCGCAACTACCCCGAGAACGCACGCCAAATGCTGGTTGATCGTCTGCACTACCAGCTCGATGACAGCGAACGGCAGCAGGCCATCGGTTTGCTCGATGAATTCGACCTGGCCGAATGCTTCGCCGGCGCGCCGGGCGATACTGCTTTGACAGATAGTCAGCATTGAATCTATATTGATTTTTGAACTTTGGAACAACGATAAGAACATGGCAAAGACCCAAACGAGCACAACCGTCAAGAAGCCGGATCGCCAGGCACGGCGTAAACGGGCAACCCGCGAGAAACTGGTCACTACTGCGATCCGGGTCTTTAACGAGAAAGGCATCAACGACACCACGGTGCATGACATCACCGAAGGTGCGGATGTGGCGTACGGCACGTTTTATAACTATTTCACGTCGATTGAAGACCTGGCTCCACAGGTCATCAATGCAAAAATCCGCGAGCACGTGGACCAGGTCAACAAGATGCAGGAGGGCATCGAGGACATCGCGCTTATCGTTGCCATCAGTGTGCGCGAATTCGCCAAGAAAGTGGTTTCAGACCCGACGCTGCGCTGGCTGTCGGAGCGGCCCGTCATCATGGTCGAGGCATTGACATTGTGCCTCGTTGACGATGCCAAGGCACACAATCGAATCGGGATTGAGAAAGGAGAATTCGACCCGATTACGCGGCGTCCTCACCTCGCTACATTCTGCACCTGGGGCTTCACCGGACTGCTGCAGGAAGCGCTGCGCAATCCTGCGGATGCTGACGAAATGGTGGATGACATGACGCGTATCTACCTGCGCCTGCTCGGGGTCGCAAGCGAACGCATCGAAAGTGTGCTGGCACAGCTTGCAGATGGCACCTGAGCCGCGCCCCGTCGCATGCCGTAAGCCCGAGTTCGAGTGATGACTGCCAGCAGTCGTGCGAGTTCGGGCCTGGTCTATGCCTGGCTCGTTGTCGCCCTGTTGATGATTGCGTACACGCTGTCATTCCTCGACCGACAAATACTCGCACTGCTGGTAACGGACATTCAGGCCGACCTCGGTATCAGCGACACCAAGATCGGGCTGTTGCAGGGACTGGCATTTACGATCTTCTATACGACGCTCGGTATTCCGATCGCGAGAATTGCTGACTACCGGAACCGGCGCAATCTCATTGCTCTCGGCGTGATGCTGTGGAGCCTGATGACCGTTCTGTGCGGGTTTGCACGGAACTTCCTGCACCTGTTTGCTGCACGCATGGGAGTCGGCGTCGGGGAAGCCGCTCTGTCGCCTGCCGCCTACTCGATAATTACCGACTACTTCCCCCGCAAGCATTTGTCGAAGGCCCTGTCGACTTACGCGATGGGCGTCTACATCGGCGGCGGCATCGCTTTTACCGTTGGCGGTCTGCTGATCGTCAGGCTGGCAGAGCTGGATCTCGGCAACCTGCCCGTCGTGGGTGGCCTTGCCAGCTGGCAGCTGGCTTTCATTTGTGCCGGGTTGCCGGGCATTCTCGTGGCTGCAGCGGTTTATTTCCTGGTTCGCGAACCGGAGCGCCGCGTCTACGCGCATGCGGCCGGTAACGACGACAGGCACCTGACGTTCCGGGATGCGGTCGCATACCTTGCGCAAAACCGGCGTGCCTATCTGCCGATTTACCTGGGCTTCTCGCTGCACGCGATCATCGTCGCCGCGGCGCTGGCGTGGCTGCCAACGCAGCTGATCCGGGAGTTCGGCTTCAGCGTACGCGAAGCTGGCAACCTGATGGGCTTTGCCTTGCTGCTGCCCGGCTGTGCCGGCGTTCTGTTTGGCGGTTTCGTCTGTGATCGCTGGTTGCGGTCGGGCCGCTTCGATGCACCATTGACTATCGGGCTGATCAGTACCATCGGCGCCACGTTGCCGTTCATCCTGCTGAACCTCGTCGACGTTACGCCGGGCGCAAGGACGGTTCTCGTTGGCACCTCTTTCTTTTTCCTGGCACTCGTCGCAGGACCCGCGCCGGCCGCAATTCAGCTCGTGGCGCCACAGCGACTGCGCGCGCAGCTCTCTGCTGTCTTCCTGTTTTCGATCAACTTTATTGGCATGACGCTGGGGCCATTGCTACCAGCGCTACTCAGTGACCGCTATTTCGAGGGTGCGGGAGCAATCGGCGACGCCATGACCTGGGTGATGCTGGTCGCGGCAATTGCAGCAGCGACGGTTTTCGTGACGATGCGCAGAGACTACCGCTCTCTCGGGCGTGCGTCGCGCGAGCGGGCATAGTCGCCGTCAATTTTCCTGGGTTCGCCGTTTGCATCGACGGCAACAACGACAAACGTGCCTGCCGCCGCTCGCCGGGTTTCCCCGGTCGTCGGGTTCTCGGCGGTGACCTGCAGTGACACGGTGACCGACGTTGTCCCGAACTCGACGTCGTCTGCGAAGACACTGACGATGTCGCCAAGCTCAATGCGTTGTTCGAAGGACACGTTGTTCACGGCAATCGTTGCAACGGGGCCGGCGCAGACGGATACACCGGTAACCGCTCCGGCCTGGTCCATCAGGCTGAGGACCCAGCCACCGAATGCGCCATCGTTGATATTCATGTCTGTTGGCGTCGCAACAACGCGAACGACGGGTGTATCAGAGCGTTGCATGATTCGGTGTCTCCGTCTGGCTGACCGGCAAGTGCCGGCGTCGGCCGGCCTGGCTGGTAACAGTGTGTACCAAAACCGTATACTAATCGGATATTGACATCATGTCATATATTGTAGTGCAATGTACTTATTGACACGTGTCACTTTGTGGTTTGCCGGGGGGTACCAAATGGCCAGTTATGAGTTCAACAGAAGGATCACGCGGACTGACGGTTTATCGGTTGGCATTGCGACCGTCCTGCTGGTCGCGGCAGCACCTGCCAGCGCCCAGCTGGAAGAGATCGTCGTGACCGCGCAAAAACGCGTGGAGTCGCTGCAGGATGTACCGTTGTCAGTGAGCGCGATCGGGGGCGCCACCATCGAGCAGAACAATATGGCCCAGATCGAGGATTTCGCCATTCTCGTGCCCAATTTCAATATTGGCGATTCACCGGGTGAGTACACGGTCAATATCCGCGGTATAGGTTCAGCAACGTCGAACCGGGCTTTCGAACAATCCGTTGGCCTGTATGTCGACGGCGTCTACACCGGACGCCCGCAACAGTTCCTTGCGCCGTTTCTCGATGTCGAACGTGTGGAAGTGGTCCGCGGTCCACAAGGCGTTTTGTTCGGCAAGAACAGCAATGCCGGCGCTGTAAACATTACGACAGCGCGCCCGGCCGATGAATTCAGCGCAAGAATTCGGGCCAATTACGAAACCGAGTACCAGGGATGGGGCTTCGAGGGCGTCCTGAACCTGCCGATCTCAGAGAATGTCGCCGCGAGGTTTGCAGCGCTGAGTAACGAACAAGGCGCTTACATGGATAACTCGGCGGGCGCCGACGGTCCGGAGAAGACGCTGGATGCGATCCGTGCCTCGCTTTTGTGGAGTCCGAGCGAATCGGTCGATGTATTCCTCAAAGTGGAACACTCGGAGGTCGACTGGATCGGTACAAACTTCCAGGTGCTGGAGTTCGGAGCCGGACCGGCCGAGGGTTTCTACCAGGGCAAGGACCCGAATGCGGAAGACCGATTTGACCTGCGCCAGCAAGCGGACGGCAACTTCGTTTCCGGCAAGGACACGAACAATGGCAATGATGCCAATACCTATGCGTTGCAGGTCGACTGGACCCTGGCGAACTCGATCCTGACCTATATCGGTGCTTACGCCGAGTACGATTCGATTCTCGGCATCGATACCGACTTCGGCGGATTTCCTGCAACCTACAGTGAAGGCGGTGACGACTTCAGCCAGACATCGCATGAACTGCGCCTGACGTCGAACAGTGATGGTGCGTTCGAGTACATCGCCGGGCTGTTCTACCTGGATCGCAACTACAAGATTCCGGACTGGCAATTCCACGCCAACTTTGCGGAGCTGCCGCCGCCGCTGCCGCCGTTCACGCGAAATCGAAATTACGACGAAGACACGACCACGCTGTCTGCGTTCGTGCAGGGTACCTATCACTTCTCGGAGGACCTGAGCCTGGCAGTCGGCCTTCGCTACGTCGATGAGTCGAAAGATGCTGACAGCCTGCAATACACGTCGGTCATGGGCGATCCTGGCATGCCGATTCCCGGAGGTATCCCGGTGTTCCCGAACTACGAATTTACCGGCAGCCGGAATGAAGACTCGCTGACGCCGTCGATCAACCTGCAATGGTCTGTCAGTGACGAAGTGATGTTGTATGCAGCGTACAACGAAGCGGAGAAATCCGGTGGATTCAACTCGAACAGCGCGATTCCGACCGGCATCGAATACGAGTCCGAGACGGCGGCCGGCTTCGAGGTTGGTGCAAAGATGCTGTCGAGCGGCGGATCCGTTCGCTTGAACCTGGCCCTGTTCTCGACCAAGTTCGACGACTACCAGGTCTCCTCGTATGACGGCGTAGCCCAGACTGTAAACAATGCAGCAACGACAATTACACGTGGCGCAGAGATGGAGCTGGACTGGGCGGCCGGCGAGCACCTGACGATTGGCGGTTCGCTCGCCTACCTCGATGCCTACTATGACGACTTTCCGAATGCACCCTGTGCGCCGATAAACCAGCCGGATTGCGTCAACGGCGACTACCGGGACGCCAGTGGTGAACGCATTACCTACGCGCCGCGCTACAGTGGTTCGGTCTACGGCGACCTGTCACAACCTGTTGGCAGCAACCTGGCGTTCAACCTGCGCCTCACTGGCAGTTTCTCGGACGATTATTACACGCAGATCGACAAGTCGCCGGAAACAGAAGCCGACTCGTACTTCATTTTGAATGCGCGCGCCGGGGTTGGCAGCCAGAATGGCAAATGGGAACTGGCTGTCGTGGGTACAAACCTGACGGACGAGCGGATTTTCAATTTCGCAGGCAACCTGCCGTTTTTCCCGGGAGCGTTTTTTGCAAACACCAAGATGCCGCGGCTGGTCAGCCTGGAGGCAAACTTCCGCTTCTAGGTTGCCGGAACGCCGTATCTTCAATCGCGCCTTTGGCGCAGGCCGCCGGCTAACTCCCGGCGGCTTGATCAACTCAGGACATGTAAAACGATGAGCAAATTCCCGGACTTTGAATTCAGCCACACTGGATTGCACGCATTCGACCCGGACCGGATGATCCGCTTCTACAAGGATGTTTTTGGCTTTATTGAAACCGATCGTGGCACCGTGCATGGCAGCATTCCGGTCGTTTTCCTGAGCCGCAGCGCCCGCGATCACCACCAGGTCGTCATCGCCGGCGGACGAACCGCGCCGGCCGACAGCATCCTGTTGAACCAGCTGTCGTTTCGGCTGGACTCGCTCAAGGACCTGCGCGCGGCATACGAGCGTGTGACGGGCACCCAGGATGCATCAGACATTCGCTGCATCACGCATGGCAATGCCTTCTCGGTGTATTTCCGGGATCCGGAAGGCAACAAGCTGGAGTTGTTTACCGACAGCCCGTGGTATGTCGAGCAGCCGGTCCTTGAACCGTTCGACTTTGCAAATTCCGACGACGAGATCCTGGCAGCGACAGAGGAAATGCTCAGGGACATGCCGGGTTTCAAGCCCTTTGCAGAATGGAGCGCGGAGCTGCGGCAGCGCCTTGAGTCGGCTGAGTAACCAACGAGACCACGGAGGAATCGGATGAAGTTATCGAGTTTCGAGTATGCGGGGAAACAGACCTGGGGTGTTGCCAACGGCGACGAGCTGCTCGATGTCGGTGCTGTGCTGGAGGACCGTTATCCGGCACTGCGCACCGCGTTGACCGATCTCGATGCTGTAACCGCCGCGGTGCCCGACGCCAGTGCAGTCAGCGCCGCCGACGTGACATTCCTGCCACCGATACCCGATGCAGGGCGAATTATCTGCGTCGGACTGAACTACAAATCGCATATTGCGGAAACCGGCAGGGACGCGCCGCAATACCCGATCCTGTTTTCGCGCTATCCCGACTCGCTGGTCGGCAGCGGCGAGGACCTGGTTGCACCCAAGGTCTCCGAAACTTTCGATTTCGAGGGTGAGCTGGCATTCGTTGTTGGCAAGCCGGGCCGGCATATCAGCGCGGCGGACGCTTTGCAGCATGTTGCCGGCTACGCGTGTTTCAACGATGGCTCGATCCGCGCATACCAGCGACACACAAGCCAGTTCATGCCCGGCAAAACCTTCTGGCGCAGCGGCGCTTTCGGTCCCTGGCTCGTAACTCGCGACGAGGTTCCCGATGTCGGTGCCCTGCACCTGCAAACGCGGCTTAACGGCGAAGTCATGCAGGACACGATGGTCAATGACTTGCTGTTCGGTGTCGAGGACCTGGTCGTTTACCTGTCGTCGATTCTTCCGCTGCAGCCAGGTGACGTAATTGCGACCGGAACGACGGGAGGCGTCGGTGCGTTCAGGGACCCGAAACTCTGGATGAAGGCCGGCGATGTCATCGAAGTCGAAATCTCCGGGCTGGGGACTCTGCGGAACGGTATCGTCGACGAATGACGGGGCGGTGCAGGAGCGCATCCCTGTGGCTGATCGTAGCCCTGCTTGCCGTCGCCGGCTGTTCACGGGCGGCGGACGAGCCTAGAGCGCGACCTGGATCAGACGGCCGGCCGAACATGCTGGTTATCCTTCTCGACGATGTCGGGTTCTCCGATCTCGGTGCCTATGGCGGCGAAATCAGGACACCGAATATTGACCGGGTAGCGCAAGACGGCATCGCGTTCAGCGACTTTCATGTCGGGATGACCTGCTCGCCAACGCGAGCCATGCTGCTTTCCGGCGTAGAGCACCATCTTGCCGGGCTCGGCAACATGGCCGGCATGGCCAGCAATAACCAGAAGGGACAGCCCGGGTACGAAGGCTACCTGGTCGGCTCGCTGGAAACGGTTGCCAGCCAGCTCGGTCGGAGTGGTTACAGGACTTACATGAGCGGCAAATGGCATCTCGGCTATGGCGAGGAATACCAGCCGCACAGTCGGGGCTTCGATCGGAGCTTCGCAGTGCTAAATGCCGGCGCAAGCCATTTCTCGGACATGCGCGGTCTTGTCGAGTATCAGCCCAAAGCGACCTATGTTGACGATGGCAAAGTCGTCGAGCAGTTGCCCGACGATTTTCACTCATCGGAATTCTTTGCCAGCAAGCTGATCGAGTTCATCGACGCAGACAGCGGTTCCGACGCGCCGTTCTTCGCGTACTTCGCACCGACGCTGCCGCACTGGCCGTACCAGTTGCCGGACGTCTATCTTGATCTGTACGCGGGTGCCTACGATGACGGCTACGACGCGTTGCGAGAACGGCGCTTTGCGGCGGTGCGAAAGAAGGCGCTGCTCTCAAACTACCCGGAATCCTTCCCGCGGCTGGACGGCGTGGCGGCATGGAACAGCCTGTCAGCCGACGAGCAGCGCCGGGAGGCGCGAAAAATGGAGTTGTACGCAGCATCAGTCGAACACCTCGACATGCAAATCGGGAGGATTTTTTCAGTCCTGCAACAAGCCGGTTTGCTGCAGAACACAGCCATTTTCGTACTGTCCGACAACGGCCCGGAGGGCAATGACCGTTCGCGCGTCGCGACCAATGCCGAGTGGCTGCCGCGCACCTGGGACCTCAGCTATCAAAACATGGGCAAGCGGGACTCCTATGTCTACTACGGTGCCGGCTGGGCACAGGCAAGTGCAGCACCGTTCCGGCTGTTCAAATCCTACGCCAGCGAAGGCGGCACGCGCGTGCCGATGATCGTGTCGTTGCCCGGTAGTGGGCGCGGCGGTGACGTCGAGCGCTCGTTCGCCACGGTACTGGATGTCGCCCCGACACTGCGTCAACTCGCAGGGCTGGATGACGGAACTCAGCCCGCGGGTTCTTCCGCCACCCGTGGCCGTTCCCTGTTGCCGGTTCTAAATGGCACTGCAATAGCGATCCATGACCGAAACTACCGGCATGGCTGGGAGCTGTTCGGTCATCGTGCGCTGCGCGCAGGCGACTGGAAGATACTCTGGCTCGCCGGCGACCAGGGGGTTGGCGAATGGCAGTTGTACAACCTGGCAACGGATCCTGGTGAAACACAGGACCTCGCCGCGGAGTACCCGCAAAAAGTGGCGGAGCTCGAGGAGTTCTGGGACGAGTATGTGCGGCAAAACAATGTCATTCTCCCTGACAGCAGCCAGGACAGGGCATTTGGATTCTAGACCGCAGGTCGTGCGCGGGGATCGAACGTGATCAGGGACGCTGAGTCTCTGCAGGTCTTGCTCGACGCGATCGCACGATTTGTCCGCGAGCGCCTGGTGCCGCTTGAGCAGCAGGTCGCCGAACAGGACCGGATCCCCGATGCGATCGTCGATGAAATGCGCGAGCTCGGCTTGTTCGGTCTGACCATCCCGGAAGAATACGGTGGCCTTGGCCTGACAATGGAAGAAGAGGTGCTGGTCGCTTTCGAACTGGGCCAGACATCGCCGGCGTTTCGTTCGCTGATCGGCACGAACAATGGTATTGGCTCGGCTGCGATTGTGTTTGACGGAACCCATGAGCAAAAGCGACAGTACCTGCCACGCTACGCGAGTGGTGAAATCATCGGTTCATTCTGCCTCACCGAGCCGGACGCCGGTTCCGATAGCGCGAGCCTGACAACGAGTGCCGATGTCGACGGCGAGCACTATGTGCTCAACGGGACCAAGCGATTCATTACCAACGCACCGCGCGCAGGGACATTCACCGTGCTGGCGAGGACGGACGCCGCGATCGCCGGAGCACGCGGCATTTCAGCTTTCATCGTGGACAGCGACGGCATCACGCTGGGTCCCGCTGACCACAAGATGGGCCAGCAGGGCAGCCAGACCTGTGACGTCGTCTTCGACAATGTCCGCGTGCCGCGCGGCAATCTCATCGGTGGCCGTGAAGGCGAAGGTTTCATAACAGCCATGAAAGTGCTCGACCGCGGCAGGCTGCACATCGCTGCGTTTGCGACCGGTATTTCGGAACGACTCATTCGTGAATCAGCCGAGTACGCCCTGCAGCGCAAACAGTTTGGCAAACCGATCGCAGAGCACCAGCTGATCCAGGCGATGCTGGCGGACTCGAGAACGGAAGCCTACGCAGCCCGGTGCATGGTTATCGATGCTGCCAGGAGCAAAGACGACGGCCGCGAAGTCAGTACCGAGGCATCCTGTTGCAAGCTGTTCGCGACCGAGGCCGTCGGGCGTATTGCCGACCGGGCCGTGCAGATATTTGGCGGCTATGGCTACATGGCGGAATACGGAATCGAGAGAACCTATCGAGACGTGCGGCTATTCCGACTGTATGAAGGGACGTCGCAGATTCAGCAACTCATCATTGCGCGTAATTTGCTGCGCGAGATGGCGCTGTAGTACCCCGTCCAATCGGAAATCGATTGCGCCGGCGCTGACTGCAGGAGTGGAGCATGCAAGCCCTGGTATGTGAACAATACGGGCCACCTGAAAGGCTGCGGATTCTCGAACTGGACGATCCCGAGCCTTCAGACCGCGATGTTGTGATTGATGTCGTAGCCGCCGGCGTCAACTTCCCGGACATCCTGGCAATTGCCGGCAAGTACCAGGTGAAAACGCCGCCACCGTTTGTGCCGGGGAATGAGGCAGCGGGCGTCGTCGCGCGGGTGGGTGGTGACGTGTCATGCTGCCGTCCGGGGGACCGGGTTCTGGTCAATACGCGCGGCGGTGCCTTCGCGAGCCAATGCCTGGCACGGGAGGATTGTGTCACCCGAATTCCGCCGGGGCTGAGTTTCGAACAGGCAGCCGGTTTCAGTATCACTTACGGCACCAGCTACCATGCGCTGAAGCAGGGTGCAGGGCTGCAGGCCGGGGAATCGGTTGTCGTGCTCGGTGCGGCAGGCGGTGTCGGCAGCGCCGCAGTAGAGATTGCCAGCGCGATGGGCGCGCGTGTCATCGCGGCGGCGAGCAGTGCCGACAAACTTGAATTCGCGCGGCAATGCGGGGCCGACGAACTGCTCAATTACTCGGAACAGCCGTTGAAAGAGTCGATCAGGGATTTGACGGACGGAGAGGGTGCTGACGTCATCTATGACCCGGTGGGCGGCAACCTGGCCGAGCTGGCCTTGCGGGCGACCGCGTGGCACGGGCGTTACCTGGTTGTCGGGTTTGCTAGCGGGGAGATTCCGGCGTTGCCGGCAAACCTTGCCTTGCTGAAAGAGGCGAGCATCATTGGCGTCTGGTGGGGGCCATGGGCCACCCGGAATCCGGGGCTGCAACAGCAAAACATGGCCGAGTTGGGCGAGCTGTGTAGTGCCGGCAAGCTGGTACCGCAGGCGTCGTCGTTCGCGCTCCGGGACTTTGTTGATGCTTTCGCGGCAATTTCCGGGCGGCGGGTCCTTGGCAAGGTTGTTATCAGTTTTGACGCGGACGGCGAGTAGGTAGTGTCCCGGGGCTGAACTGCTGAAACCAGGCTTGCCTTTTGCTGTGCCGGGTTCGACCATTAGCCGAAGCAAAACCGACAAGCGGGGTGTCCGCGCATGCCAGCCATTCGACAAAGCAGGCCAGCCAGCAGGGTTCGCACTCCGCTGGTTAGCACTATTCTGTTGTTCGCCATTCACACGGTTACAGCCGGCGAACTCGACCTGTCCGCCTACAAGCTCGTCGACCTGACGCACGCGTACAACGACGAGACGGTGTACTGGCCGACGTCTCCGACGCATTTCGAAAAGCAAACGTTGTTCGAGGGCCAGGCGCCCGGTGGCTATTTCTACTCGGCCTATTCCGTCTGTACGCCCGAGCATGGCGGCACACACCTGGATGCGCCCGTGCATTTCGCCGAGGGCGGCCGATCCACCGAGGCATTGCCGCTCGAGAACCTCGTTGCGCCCGCCGTGGTGATCGACGCGTCGACAGCAGCGGCAGTGGACCGCGATTACCGGCTGACCCGGCAGGCGGTGCTCGATTTCGAAATGGAGCATGGCAGGATCGAAGCCGGCACGATCGTACTGCTGCGTACTGGCTGGAGCAGCCGCTGGCCGAATGCGAAATCCTACCTCGGTGATGACACACCCGGCGATGCGAGCAAGCTGTCGTTTCCAGGCTATGGCAAAGGTGCGACGGAATTGCTGGTTGAGGAGCGCGGTGTCGTAATGCTGGGTATCGATACGGCATCGATAGACTACGGCAAGTCCACTGACTTCCCGGTACATCGCGTTGCCGCGGCCCGCAACGTCGCCGGTCTCGAAAACCTGGCCAACCTGGATACGCTGCCGCCAACCGGAACAACGCTGATCGCGCTGCCGATGAAGATCGAAGGCGGGTCGGGCGGGCCGGTAAGAGTCGTGGCACTAGTGCCGACAAAAAAGCCGTGACAGTTACTACTTACACCTTTTTTTCCAGAATAAAAAAGGTGTAAGTAGTAACTGTCACGACTTTTTTCGACTTTTTTTGGTTACAGGCCGCCGTTGCGCTCGATTTCTGCGCGAATCTCTGCGACGCCTTCGCCGGCTTTCAGGTTGGTGAACAGGAACGGCTTCTCGCCACGCATTTTTTTCGCATCTCGGTCCATCACGTTGAGGTCCGCACCGACGAGAGGTGCGAGGTCGGTCTTGTTGATGACCAGCAAGTCCGACTTGGTGATGCCCGGGCCGCCCTTGCGCGGGATCTTGTCGCCAGCCGAAACGTCGATCACGTAGATCGTGATATCGGCGAGTTCCGGCGAGAATGTGGCCGCGAGGTTGTCGCCGCCCGATTCGATGAAGATCACGTCCAGGTCCGGAAATAATTCGTACATCTCGTCGATGGCAGCGAGGTTCATCGAGGCGTCCTCGCGAATTGCCGTGTGCGGGCAGCCACCGGTTTCGACACCGATGATGCGCTCGGCTGGCAACGCCTCAGCGCGCAGCAGGAACTCGGCATCTTCACGGGTGTAGATGTCGTTGGTGATTGCGGCGATGGAGTAGTCTCCGCGCATGCTGCGGCAAAGTGCTTCGGTTAGCGCGGTCTTGCCGGAACCTACCGGGCCACCAATGCCGACCCGTAACGGTCCGTTTGTACTCATGATCGAAATAACCTCGTATGTTGCGTTTCGTGGTGCATCGAAACGATATCTACCATCATCGTCGACGTGGCGACGCGTGCGAGCGGTGTCGTTCGCGCCCGGTTCACTGCGGCCGCTACCACTGGTTCGAGTGCGGCGATCGATTCCTGCCCCTCGGTTTGTCCCAACGGGATCAGGCGAATTGCTGCCGACACCAGGTTGGCAACAAATGCGTGGCCATAGGCATGCATTGCCAGTTCCTTGTTTATGCCGTGTCCTGCAGCGGTGACGCCGACGGCAACGGGATAGGTGGCCGGCGTGTCAACAGGTAATATCTGCAGCGCGTCGCAGGGCCAGGCCTTTCTCGTTGCGCGCAGGAATGCGTTGCCCTGTGAGACCGACTCGGTACGCAGCTCGCTCGTAACCTGGAAGGCATAGGCGAGTTCGGCAATATCGGACAGTTCACTGCCGGCGGCCGCAGCCTCCCAGGCGGCAGCCAGGAACACCAGGTCGGCAAAGCCGTTGCCGACCGAAACGGTGTCACCCACCCATTCCGTAACGTTGTTGACGTCTGTTACCAGCAACGTGTCGACAGCGTTTTCGAGGCCATGCGAGAAAGCATAGGCGCCTACCGGATACGAAGGCGACAGCCACGACTGCAGCTTGTACAACGCGCTAATGGTGTTCATGGCTATGATCTGCATACGCACCGCCTTCCGGCTGGAAGGGTTCATGTTTCAGCGTTACTTCGCCACCCAGTTTGCGGACCATATCGACGATGACGTGGTCTTCCCTGATACGCAGGCAGCCGTCGATAATTTCCGTTGGCAGGTGACGATTGCCGAGGTGCCAGGCGATTCGATTCAGCAGGCGCGCATCGGCGGCCGTAATATCAGCGACCGCCTCGGGCCGCGCATATACAACGATCACCGAGCCGTCTTCGAGTTCGAGCCCGTCGCCATGCTGAATGGCGGTTGCGCGCGGCAGGTCGAGCAGGAATTCGCGGCCGGACTCGCTGGTCATTGTGATGCGTCGCCGGTGGCGCTGGTCGAAATCGAGTTCGATCGTGTCGGCTTCGGAACCGTCTGCCGGGACGATACGGATTGCACGAATCATAATGCGAGCTAGTACAGGAAGTAGCGCTGCGCCATTGGCAGCTCGGTCGCCGGTTCGCAGGTCAGCAATTCACCGTCGGCTCGCACTTCGTAGGTTTCCGGGTTGACATCGATTTCCGGGCAATAGTCGTTCAGCCGCATGCTCTTCTTGCCGATGCCGGCGCGCGTATTGCTGACCGATAGCACCGCTTTCGCGAGCCCCAGTGTGTTGCCGATGCCGGCATCGGCGGCGGACTGCGATACGAAAGACACCGCGCTCTCGGTGAGTGACCGGCCAAAGCTGGCAAACATCGGCCGGTAATGTACCGGCTGCGGCGTTGGAATCGATGCGTTCGGGTCACCCATGGCGGCAGCAGCAATGCTGCCCATCTTCAACACGAGGTCAGGTTTCACACCAAAGAAAGCCGGGCTCCAAAGCACGAGATCGGCCAGCTTGCCGGTCTCGACCGTGCCGATGTAATCGGAGATACCGTGGGCGATGGCAGGATTGATCGTGTACTTGGCGATGTAGCGCTTGACGCGGAAGTTATCATTGTCGCCGGCTTCTTCTGCCAGGCGGCCGCGCTGTTTCTTCATCTTGTCGGCTGTCTGCCAGGTGCGGATCAGCACTTCGCCCACACGGCCCATCGCCTGGCTGTCCGAGGCGATGATGGAAAAGGCGCCCATGTCATGCAGGATGTCTTCTGCGGCAATCGTCTCCTTGCGGATACGGCTTTCAGCGAACGCGATGTCTTCAGCAATCGTCGGGTCGAGGTGATGGCACACCATCAGCATGTCGAGATGCTCGTCGACCGTGTTGACCGTGTAAGGCCGGGTCGGGTTGGTCGACGATGGAATTACATTCGGCAGACCGCAGACCTTGATGATGTCCGGTGCGTGGCCGCCGCCAGCACCCTCCGTGTGAAACGCATGGATAGTACGTCCCTTGAATGCCGCGATCGTGTTTTCGACAAAGCCCGACTCGTTCAGCGTGTCTGTATGGATCATCGTCTGCACATCGAACTCGTCTGCGACAGCCAGGCAGCAGTCGATCGTCGCCGGCGTCGTGCCCCAGTCTTCGTGCAGCTTCATCGCGGCGGCACCGGCGAGAATCTGTTCTTCCAGTGCGCCAGGCAGCGATGCGTTGCCCTTGCCGGCAAAGGCGAGGTTCATAGGGAACGCATCCGCCGCCTGCAGCATGCGGCCGATATGCCAGGCGCCTGGTGTGCAGGTGGTTGCATTCGTGCCGGTCGCGGGCCCGGTACCGCCGCCGAGCATCGTCGTTACGCCGGACATCAGTGCGTCGTCGATCTGTTGCGGACAGATGAAATGAATATGCGCGTCAAAGCCACCGGCGGTCAGGATCTTGCCCTCGCCGGCGATGGCCTCTGTCGTCGGCCCAACGATAATGTCGACACCATCCTGCGTGTCCGGGTTGCCGGCTTTGCCAATGGCATGGATGCGCCCGTCGCGAATGCCAACGTCTGCCTTGTAGATGCCGGTGACATCGACGATCAGCGCATTCGTGATGACAGTATCGACAGCGCCGTCGGCCCGGCCGAGCTGCGCCTGCCCCATGCCATCGCGAATGACCTTGCCACCGCCGAATTTCACCTCGTCGCCGTAACGCGTGTAGTCGTGTTCGACTTCGATGAACAGTTCGGTATCGGCCAGGCGCACCCGGTCGCCGACCGTCGGGCCGTACATCGAGGCGTAGGCGTCGCGGCTGATCTTCGCCATCAGAGCGCTCCCATGACTTTCTGGTTGAAGCCGAATACGCGGCGCGAGCCGCCGAACGGCACGAGTTCGATATCGCGAGTCTGGCCCGGCTCGAACCGGATCGCCGTGCCGGCGGGGATGTTCAGGCGCATACCGTGGGCGCCGTCGCGATCGAAATCGAGCGCCGGATTGGTTTCGAAAAAGTGATAGTGCGAGCCGACCTGTATTGGCCGGTCGCCGGTGTTTGCGACCGTCAGCGTCACCACCTTGCTCGACGCATTGATTTCAATCGCTTCGCCGCGGGTCAGAACTTCGCCTGGAATCATTGCAGTACTCTCATCGAACGGGTTGATGCACCGTGACTAGCTTGGTGCCGTCCGGAAACGTGGCTTCCACCTGGATGTCATGAATCATTTCGGCAACGCCTTCCATGACCTGCTCTCGCGTGACGACGGTTGCACCGTCTGCCATCAGGTCAGCAACGGAGCGGCCATCGCGTGCGCCCTCGATGACGAAGTCGCTAACCAGGGCGATGACTTCCGGGTGATTCAGCTTGACGCCACGTTCGAGGCGTCGCCTTGCAACCATTGCTGCCATGGATACCAGCAGCTTGTCTTTTTCGCGGGGTGTCAGGTTCATCGTTGTAACTCTCTAGCAGTGCCACGAGCGCGGCACGGAAAATTCGAAGGGTCCGAGGCAGGCCTCGTACAAGTTGACGATCAGTTCGCGCAGCGTCTTGCTATCGTGCGCCAGCAGGCGACAGGTGATGACCGGTCCGGGATTGGACGCGCCGCCAACAGCGTCGCTGTCGACGATGGTCGCGCGAATCTCGCCGAGCAGTGCGTCGTTGTTATTGCCGGCGATCACGACGGTTGCGCAGCACCGGGCTGTGCCAAAGGCGCTGGTCCTGCCAAGCGACTCGTCGATTGATTGCCCGTCCTGGCCCAATGCGAATGCGTCGGCCAGGATTAGCCGGCCATCCCGGCGAACTTCCATCCGGTCGAAGACCTGCCCGGTACGGACGACTTCCCGCATGGCAATGCGACCGAATACAAGACTCTCCACGGCAAACAGAACGGCATTTTCGCCGAGGTTGATGCGGGTGTTCCGCTCCAGCCGGCTGCGGTCGAACAGGATGGTTTCCTGCGGCAGCCAGCAGGCGATGGCGTCGTCACCAACAGTTAACGTTGTGTTGATGGCGGCGGGACCCTGGCGGCAGTGGTAAATGCGTTCCGCCGCTTGCGTTGTCACGATACCGCGCGTGCTTGAATCCCAGTGCACAGCCGACGTGACTTCATCGCCGTCGGTCAAGCCACCGGCTGTATTGATCGTGATGATCTCGAGCGGCTGCCGGGATGTGTGCCGGGGAATACGGGCTTTCAGGCATCCCTGCTGGTAAAGGTCACCAAGCATGGTGCGCTCGCCAAGTTTGCCGAGGCGGACACGCAGGTTGCCCTGCGAGCGTTGTAGCTCAGCGGCGGTCTGCGCCATGCTTCGCACCGCGCCGTACACTTCGTCTCAGCTGGGCGAATGCAATCGCTGCAACCGTGACGATCACGAGCGCGATTGGCAGCGCCAGGTGGTGGAGTTGCACAGCAGCTTCTGTCATGCCGGAGTGGTCGCCGTCATGCGCTGAAGCAGTGGCAAGGGGTGCTGCTGGCAACAGCAATGCAATACAAGTTCTTAATGTCACGCGATGCTCCCGATCAGCATTCTTGTTGGAATCCCGATCGATACTAGCAAACCGAAAAGCGAATTCCGATGTCGTTTACGGGAGTGATCAAACGGTGCATGAAATGCATCATTTTGGTGCACAGAAAAAAGCCGTGACAGTTACTACTTACACCTTTTTTTGCCATCACGAAAAAAGGTGTAAGTAGTAACTGTCACGGGTTTTTGTTGGAGGGTAAAAAAAGGCTCTGACTCCCTTGCAGGAGCCAGAGCCAGGCTGGCCGCGCTCGCGCACTGTCAGGATGCGTTACGCGGCCTCTTCAACGGCCGCGGCGGGGGGGTGCGACCGGTTCTTACGGGGATGGTGTTTGCCGCGCATTTCATGTAGCACGTCCAGCTTCTTCAGCTGGTCGGCCGTCAGCACGGTCTCGAGTTCACTGCGCAGGCTCGCCTTCAGTTCTTTGCGCTGTGCCTGCACGGTCTCCCGGTCGGGGCGTTCGTCCGCCGTGCGGAAGGCCTCGCGCTGTGCTTCGGCGGCTTCGCGGTGTTCAGTCATGATGCGTTCGACTTCCTGTGCCTGGTAAGCGTCGAGGTCGAGCAGTGTTGTCAGCTGGTCGATGTTCGGCCCGCCAGGGGGACGCGGGCCTTCGGCGAGTGCCGTGCCCATGATGAACAGGAAGGCAATGGTTGCCAGTGTGCGGTAATTCATGTCGTGTTCTCCTTAACGGGTGGGTACGGAAAACAGTCTGCCGGGGTTCGGTGTGAAAAGACGTAAACAATTGTGAGGAATTGTTAACGCCTTTTGTGGCTAGCGTCTTGGCAGCGACAGAACCGCGACAAGCCCTTCGGGATTGCCATTTTCGAGGACCAGGCTGCCCCCATGAGCCTGCGCGATATCGCGGGCAATCGACAGCCCCAGCCCGCTGCCGCCGGTTTCGGGATTGCGCGAGCTGTCCAGTCGATAAAACGGTTCCAATACCTTTTCGAGTTGCGCTTCCGGGATGCCTGGCCCCTGGTCAATGACGCGAATCTCGAGCGTGTCGCCGTCGCAAACCTCGATGGCCGCACTGCCGCCATAGGCGATGGCGTTTGCAACAAGATTGGTGATGCAGCGTTTCAGCGCAGTCTGTTTCGCCTCGATGACGCCCACTGCTGAGCCCGACAGCGGTATGTCGGACCCCATTTCGGCAAATTCGACACAGATACTCCGCAACAGCGCCATGATGTCCACCGGCTGCATCGGCTCGTCGTCATTCATGCCACGAAACAGGTCCAGGGTTGCCTTCAGCATGTCGTTCATCTCGTCGACGTCGTGCTGGAAGCGTTCGCGAAGCTCAGGATCATGGATCTTCTCCGAACGCAGGCGCAAACGCGTCAGCGGTGTACGCAGGTCATGCGAGATCGCGGCGAGCAGTGAGTTACGGCTGTTCATATAGCGCTGCAGGCGCTCGTGCATCGTGTTGAATGCCCGGGTCGCGTCTTTCAGTTCGGAGGCGCCGGTCTCGGGTAGCGGCGGGGTCGTCTCGCCGCGGCTCATGGCCTCCGCCGAGCTGGCCAGTGCCGACAACGGCCGCGTGATGCCGCGCGCCATCAGGAACAGTACGACTGCGAGCACCAGCGTCAGTATGGCGAGCTGTACGAAAATGCCACGCGGCAACGGTTGTCCGGGCAATGGCGCCGGCACGCGGTAAGCCACCTGGCCGCCGTCGGGAAGTCCCACGACAACATCGAGCTGGCGCAGCGGATCTACACGCCGCAGGCTTCCACCGGATCGATGCGAGGAACGGCCATCGTCGCCCCGCCAACGCATGCCAACCTGGATCGCAACCTGGCTGCCACGTGCAGCCGGGCGTACGTCGACCTGGTAGTCACGTCCGAGCTCACGCTGAAGCTGTTTTTCGTAGGAGCGCACGGCGGCAGCAATGTCGAATTGCCGGCGTTTCCGCTGGCGGTCGCTGTCCTCGCCGAATGCTATCGGTGTTTGCCGCAGTTCCTGTACGCGGGCAGGGCGTGCCTCCGGCGGCAGCGCGGCTATTTCCTGCGACACGCTGGCGAGGATCTCGACGAGGTCGGCGCTTTCGCCACCCCAGAACACCACTTCCTCGCGTTCGCGCATCACCAGCCAGGCGACGACCGAGCCGGTGATCAATACGACAACCAGCAAGGCTGTCATCAGTCGGCCAAACAAGGTATCCGGGTACAGCCGCATCTCAGGAAGCTTCCACCGGCACGCCGACGGTATAGCCCTCGCCATAAACCGTCTTGATGATCGCCGGCTTGCGCGCGTCGTCGCCAAGCAGGCGTCGCAACTGGCTGACTCGTACGTCGATGCTGCGGTCGAAGGGGTCTGCCGTTCGGCCACGCAATTCCTCGATCAGCTCCGTGCGTGAAAAAATATTGCCCGGGCTGGACAGCAGCGTTTCCAGCAAGCGGAATTCGGCGCCCCCGATTTCAACAGTATTGCCACTCTTGTCCGTCAGCGAGCGAGCGACCCGGTCGAGGCACCAGCCATCGAAACGGTAGGTCCTGGCCGCGAGACTCGCACTGTCGTCGCCACTGCCGGCCCTGCGCAGCACGGCCCGGATCCGGCTGACGAGCTCGCGCGGGTCGAATGGCTTTGCCAGGTAGTCGTCGGCGCCGACCTCGAGGCCGACAATCCGGTCGACGGTGTCACCCAGTGCCGTCAGCATGATGACCGGTGTGTTCGACTGCTGTCGCAGGCTGCGACAGAAGTCCAGCCCGCTCTCGTTCGGCAACATCAGGTCCAGCACGATCAGGTCCGCAGCCTTCTTCCGCAGCGCCTGCCGGGCGATGTCGGTATTGACGGCAATCGCAACAGAATAGCCGTTCGTCTCCAGATAGCTGCTCAGGAGTTCGAGGATTTCGCGGTCGTCATCGACGACGAGTATGTGCGGTTGGGTTGGCAAAACGGGCGACAGGCCACAAGGACCGGTAGTTTGAATAGCCCAATATTAACCCCGGACCGCCACCATCCTTGTAAGGAATTGTTACGCGCCGCCGAGCTCCGGCATTTTTCTCCGAAAAGGGCTCTGACCCCTTTTTGTTGGTTTTTTTTGTCAGGGGGCGATATTGTGGTTCGCGCTGAACACGTTGTCGGGGTCGTACTTGCGTTTCACCTCGATCAGCCGCTCCAGGTTGACCTCGTAGGCAGCCCGAACCGCCGCTTCGCCTTCGTCCGCCATGTAGTTCACGTAAGCGCCACCGGTGCCGTACTCCTTCAGCGCGTTGCCGGTATTGCGGGTCCAGGCGATGTTGGCATCGTCGGCCGAAGCATCCAGCCAGGCACTCAGCATTGAGACGTTGTACTGCGCATTGCGGCCCGAGAATGCCGTGTCTGTCGGACCGACCCGGCCGATTGCGCCGCCCATGTGCTCGATCAGCAGCATCGACCCTGGCGGTGGCAGTTCCGCCGCCTTTGCGACCACCAGGTCGATCAGATCATCACTGAGTTCCGCGACCAGGCTGGAGCGCCAGTAATGCCGCATGCCCGGTGGCGAACCGGCATCGAACATCTGTTGCACGGCGCTGAACGGCATCGGTCCGATGGAGTTGATAAACGGGGTGCCGAAGTCCCTGACCGGCCGCAGGAGCTTCTCCCCCTCGGCCGCGTCGCCGGTGTAGCAGACAGCGATCCACGCAGCGATGCCGCCTGCAGATGGCGTATCCGGTATGCCCGGCAGGGCGCCGGCCATGGTCATGACAGAGTCCGGCGCAGTGGCCGTAAAGTCGCGATAGAACTGCAGCAGGTCCTGCAGCCTGTCGCCGGTGTGGATCGCCATACCGGCTATCGCGGGTTCAACGTCGTACGCTTTGTACTCGAACGACGTAACAACGCCGAAGTTGCCGCCGCCGCCACGCAGCGCCCAGAACAGGTCAGCATTGTCGTCCTCGCTCGCTACCAGGAATTCACCGTTTGCCATGACGACATCGGCGGAAACGAGGTTGTCGATCGTCAAACCGTGCTTGCGCTGCAGCCAGCCGAAACCGCCTCCCAGCGTCAGTCCGGCAATGCCGGTGTCGCTGACCGTGCCGCTCGGAGTTACGACACCAACGGCGAGTGATTCGTGGTCGAGATCGCGCAACCTGGCGCCGGCCATGGCGCGCGACCGCCGCCGGACCGGGTCGACGCGCACACCGCGCATTGCCCCGAGGTCGATCAGCAGTGCGCCGTCCCGAACTGCCTTGCCGGCAACGTTGTGCCCGCCGCCCCGCACCGAAATCGGCAGGTCATGTTCGCGCGCATACCGGACGACATGCATGACGTCGGCCGCGCCCGAGCATTGCGCGATGGCGAGCGGCCGCCGGTCGATCATGTCATTGAAGACTTTCCGCGAGGCGTCGTAGTGCGCGTGGCCGGGTGCAATTACACCACCGCGCAACTGCCTGGCGAGATCGGCAAACGGGACAGCCTCGGCAGCGGCGCTGCCGGTGTTTGCTGCGCTGGCCAGGGTCGGTGACCCGAGCAGGGCAAGTCCCCCGGCCGCCATGGTGCCCTTGATCAGGTCACGGCGAGAAACTCCTCCATCGAACTTTGTCATTCTTGTTCTCCACGACAGATGGCTGGTTATAAGAAACTAGCATATGCCGGGTATTCCTGCGCTACGCCACAGCCTGCGGCAGTGCTTCGCCGGTTTCCAGCAGCGACTTCAGGCCGGCGATAATCCATGGCCAGCCACTGCGGATGCCGTCATAGACGACCGAAGCGTCCGGGAACTGGTCGTGCACGATGCGAAGCCGGGTCTGTTCGTTCAGCGCTTCGATGTGAAATGCCACCCGCGATGCGGCTTCCTGCTTTGCCTGTTCGTCGTAGAGTACGTGCCAGGACATGATGAGTGTGTTCGGCGGGTCTGCTTCGATAACTTCTCCTTCCACGGCCACATCGCCACTATCCGCGTAACGGTAGTACACCGGTTCGCCGGGACGCCATGTCGAGTCGACCCGCGTTGCATGAAAATACTGCGCGGTAAACTCCGGTGACGTCAGCGCCTTCCAGACATCCGCTGCAGTTGCACGTATGTAAGTTTCGTATACAAAATCGGGGCTGGCCATCAGTCTTTCTCCTCCAGTGCTTTCTTTAACGAACTCACGGCAGTGAGTTGCGCGGTCGAATACTTTTCTATCCAGCGTTCGGCCACGGCCTGTATCGGAACCGGGTTCAGGTAGTGCAGCTTCTCGCGGCCTTCGAACACGGTGACGATCAGGCCGGCCGCTTCCAGTATCGCGAGGTGCTTGGACAGGCCCTGCCTGGACATGTCGACGTCGCGGCACAAAGCCTGCAGCGCCTGCCCGTCCTGCACGTACAGGCGGTCCAGGATCTGCCGGCGGTGCGGGTCGGCCAACGCTTTGAACACCTCATCCATGCACAAAGAATAGGCAACCAAAAGGTTGCATGTCAAGAAATATCCGCTTTTCTGCGCGATGGAAGCGGCAGAGGCTGGCCCTGTCCGCTTTTTGTCGTGCGTGCCGGGGGAAACTGTCATGTGAATCGTCTATAAAGCCGATGGGGTAAATTGAATGCGCGACGACGATCGTATTGCGAACATTTTCATGTCGATACGTGGCCGGCTGGCCAGGGCCGTCCAGAGTATCGTGCCGCCCAGGGAAATCGAGGATATCGTCCAGGAGACCTACCTGCGCGTCTGCCGGGCCGGCAGCAAAACCCGGATCCAGTCGCCACAGGCTTTCATGTTCAGGACTGCCCGCAACCTGGCGCTCGACCATGTGAAAAGGGCGGAATCGCGCCTCGCCGACAGCTTCGACCAAATGGAAGAGGATGGCATGGCGACTGAGCGTCAGCCTGTTGACAGTACCGTCAACACGGCTTGCTCCGACGAGGAGTTCGTACAGTTCTGCGACAGTGTTCGTTACCTGCCCGTGCAGTGCCGCCGCGCCTTCGTGTTGCGCAAAGTGTACGGCTATTCGCAACGCGAAATTGCCAAGGCGATGAACATCAGCGAGAGCACCGTCGAGAAACATATCGCGGAAGGGATCAAGCGCTGCCTGAACTACATTGAACAACAGGATGCGGGCTTGCAGCACAACCGCAAACCGCAACAAGGCCAACGCCGATGAGCAACATTTACGAACTGCCGAACAACAACACCTGCCGCGACGAAGCCAGCGCATGGATAGCCAGGATCGACAAGGGCCTGTCGGCGCAGGAACAGCGGGACCTGCAGGAATGGCTCGTCTCCGGCGATGAGAACTACACGACACTGATGAAGATGGCGCAGCTCTGGGACAAGATGGATGCGCTGGCCCGGCTGGCTGAAATCTGCCCGCCGGCTGACACACGGCCGCGCCAGTCACTGCGCTTCGCGCTGCCACTCACGGCGATTGCGGCCACGGTTCTTGTCGCGATCGCGCTCGCGAACTGGATGTCCGTCACGACCGCGCCGGTCGAGCCTGACGAAATCGTTGCCAACGTGGCAGAATTCTACGAGACAGCCATCGGCGAGCAGTCCAGCTACCGGCTTGCAGACGGTACCCGGATTACACTGAATACCAACAGCCGCGTGACAGTAAGCTACTCGGCCAGCAATCGGCTGTTGCGGCTGGAACGCGGTGAAATGCATGTCGTCGTGGCCCAGGACAAGGCACGGCCGCTCAGCGTGCTCGTCGGCGACCGGGTCGTCCAGGCGGTCGGTACCGAATTCAATGTCGAAATCTCGGGCGAACAGCAGATCGAACTGGTGGTCACCGAAGGCGTGGTTGTCGTTGGCATCCTGGCAGCCGCCGAGCAGGCGGAAAACCCGGCAACGCCGCTGTTGCTGACACAATCGGCGACGCCGGTAGCGGCGGGCCAGGAAGTCCGCATTAACGCTGGCGATGATCCGGACGAACCCGTTGCCACCGAGGAAATTGACAGTGACGAAGTTGCCGTAAAGCTGTCATGGCGCGAAGGTAACCTGATTTTTCGCGGAGAATCTCTCGAAGAAGCTGTCGCAGAAGTTGGCCGTTATACCGAGGTACAGTTCGTTTTCCTGGACGAGGAGTCCAAGCAGGTGCGGGTTGCCGGTTGGTTCAAGGCCGGCGACGTCGAAGGCCTGCTTGCAGCACTGCGGCAGAATTTCAACATTTCCTACGAATGGGTTGCCGACAACAAGATCACGTTGAGTGGTCGCTAACTTCCGCCGGAATTTTTTCACTATGAATCAGCACGACTGGGGGAAACTGGTCGCTGGATCGTCCAGGCAATACGTGCATGTAGTGCGTGTTGTCGCGGATGTTTGTCGAGCGACTCGGTGCAGCCTGGTTACCGCTTCACTGATCCTGCTATCAGCCAGTGCCGTTGCACAGCAACCGTCGGTGCAGCAGGAGTTCGATTTCGACATACCCCGGCAGCGAGCGGATATCTCGCTCACCCGGTTTGCTGAACAGGCGGACCAGACGCTGATTTTTCCATACGACGATGTGCGTACGGAAACGACCAGTAGGCTGGTTGGCCGCTACCCGGTTGATGCCGCTGTGAAACTGTTACTCGCGGGAACGCAGCTGCAACCGGTGTTCAACGATCAGGGCGCACTCACTGCAATCAGAAAACGTGATGCATCGATCGGGGACAGTCAAATGAACGCAACAGGCAAGGCAGGTAAGGCAGGTATCGGCGCGACAATGGCCGCAATATTCGGTGCGCCGCTGGCGCACGCGCAAGAGGATATCGTTATCGAGGAAGTCGTCGTTACGGCGCAGATACGCGAGGAGAACTTCCAGGATATTCCGGTAACAGGCTCGATATTCGACGCAGCAACGCTGGAGAACAACAGGCTGCTCGAGATCGACGATATTGCCAGGATGACGCCGGGATTCGCGTCATCCTACTTCAACAATTCCTCACCCAGCTACTCGGTGCGCGGCGCGATGAACACCTTCAGCCAGGCGGGTGCAAGCAAGCCCGTCGGCATCTTCATCGATGACGTATTCGTGCCGCGCTATTCGGCGGCGGCTTTCGAACTGTTTGACGTGCGCCAGGTATCGGTCTTGCGCGGCCCGCAGGGCACGCTGTTCGGACGCAATGTAACCGCCGGTGCCATCCAGGTGTATACCTCGGTGCCGTCGCTGGACGAATCACAGTTCAAGGTCCAGGTCGGGGCGGGCAATTACGATCTCCAGGAGATCTCGGCGTTTGCGTCCGGGCCATTGTCGGAACGGGTAGCCGCCAAGCTCAGCGTTTCGCAGAAAAACCGGGACGGCTACTCGGTCGATCGCTTTAATGGCCGCGATGTCGAGGATCTCGATTCCTTCAACTTGCGTGCCGCGCTCCTGTTCGCGCCAAACGATGATCTTGAACTGCGGCTGATGGCGGACTACGCGACCGATGAGAATGGCGGCAAAGGCTATACCTTTGTTTCGAGCAGCGATGGCCAGGACCTGACCGGCAACGACGGCAAAATTCGCACGACCGAGTTGCGGGTACCGCAGTCTTACGACCGCGATATTTTCGGCGTGTCCGCGCATGTCGACCGGACGCTGGGCGCAGGGACGTTGCAATCCATAACAGCCTACCGGAGTTCTGACTCGCGCGAGTACTACAGCCTTGGTGCAGCAGATGTCACGCTGCCCTCGGTCTCGACGCAGTTCCTGAAGGATGACAATGACGACCCGGACTCGTTCTCGCAGGAGTTTCGCTTCGTCAGCCGGGAGTATGACGGCTTCGACTATGTCGCCGGCATTTACTACTACGACGAAGACACGGACCGCTATCTCGGCGACGTGCTGCTCGGCGCGGACGGCAATGCAGAATTCGTCAACCGGGACTTTTTCGTCAATGCGAAAACGCAAAGTATCGCCGCATACGTGAGTGCAACGATTCACATCAGTGACAAATTCGACATCGGCATCGGCGGCCGGTATACGTCGGAAGACAAGGATGTGTCGGTGGACTACGTCGACAACAATAACAATGCCAACAATTTCATGACGAGCCCGGGTTCGAGTTTCTCGGAGTTTACGCCACGCATTACGCTTTCGTATTTCCCGAATGACAACGTGACGATTTTTGCGAGCCGGACAGAAGGATTTACCGCGGGCGGGTTCAATACGGAAACCAACAACATCGATGCGATCGAGCTGGGCTTCAAGCCCGAAACCATCATCGCCTATGAGCTCGGCGCGAAAACTGCCTGGCAGGACGGGCGCCTGATCGCAAACCTCACGCTGTTCGACCAGGAATACAAGGACAAGCAGGAGGGATACCTGTTGCCGGGTTCGTACTTCAGTATTTTCAACGCCGCGCGAGCGACGATGACCGGCGCGGAGTTCGAATTCAGCTGGCTGGCAACGGACGCGCTGACCGTCTCGGCGACCTACTCGAGCCTGGACGCCGAGTATGACAAGTTCGTCATTCCGGGCGGCGACGACTTCAGCGGCAACAAGCTGCAGACTGCGCCGGAAAGCAGCTACTCGCTGTCGCTGGACTATCGCAACGACGTCGAACGCGGGTCGGTCCTGGCCGGGCTGAGCTATACGTGGCAGGACAAGTATTTCACCGGCGCCAGCAACATTCCTGAATTCCTGATCGACAGCTACGGTCTCCTGAACGCGCGCATCGGCTATACGTGGTCGGATGAGCGGTGGCGGGTCATGCTCTGGGGCAAGAACCTGTCCGACGAGGACTTTGTCAGGATTCGCGGCACGTCCGGAGCCATCGCGGAGTATTACGGTCCGCCGCGCGCATACGGCATCAACCTGACATATACGCACCAGTGATCACGCGCAGGCAGTTCGTTTGCAACGCCACGCTCGCGGCGCTTGCCGGCTGCGCCACGAGCAAGCCCGGGCAGGACGGAGCTGCTACGTCCGCGGCCGGTGACAAGCTGTTTACGCTCGGCGTCGCTTCCGGGGACCCGGCGGCAAGCAGCGTTGTCCTGTGGACGCGCCTCGCTCCGGAGCTGCTGTCCGGCAATCCGCTTCCGGCTGCCGTCGAGGTCAGGTGGCTGGTCGCCAGCGACCCCGGGCTGACGAGCGTGGTAGCAAAGGGCAGCGTGCTGGCATTGCCGGAAGATGCACACTCTGTCCATGTCGAACCGGCCGGCCTGCAGCCCGACACGGTCTACTACTATCGATTCGAGGCGCTGGGTGCGTTGAGTCCGACGGGACGCACGCGAACCCTGCCATCGCCGGGAGCCAGGGTCGACAGCTTCAGCATCGCGCTCACGTCCTGCATGGAATATTCGCTGGGTTACTTCGTGGCTTTGCGCGACCTGGATATTCAGCAACCGAATCTCGTGATTCACAACGGCGACTACATCTACGAAGCACCATCAGGCAGCCTGCGTCCGTACCCGATAGCGCATGAAGCGATGACGCTGGCAGACTACCGCAGCCTGTACGCCCGGTATCGGCAGGACGCCGCACTGCGCCGCGCGCACGAACAGTTTCCCTGGGTTGTCCTGTGGGACGATCATGAAGTCGTCAATGACTCCGGGCCAGGACACTACCTGCCGTCGAGCCGCAACGCCGTTCTCGACGACGATGCCTACCAGTTACGCCGCCGTGCCGCGACCAAGGCCTTCCTCGAGCACATGCCGACGCGGGCAGCTCTCGCCAGCAAGCGCGGCAATGCGCCCGAGTTCCATGCGCGCAGCGTCATCGGCGACCTGTTGGAGCTGAACTACCTCGATGTGCGTTCGTACCGCGACACGCCGGTATGCAATGAAGGCGGCAACCTGGGTTTCCAGGACTGCGCAGCTGCACATGACCCGTCACGCTCCATGCTCGGAGCATCCCAGGAGCAGTGGCTGTTCGATAACTTCGGCTCCGGCAACTGTCGCTGGAACTGCCTGGTGCAGACCACGGTCATGGCCCCGTTCGATCGCAAGGCAGGGCTGGAGGTCGACTATGAGACGGATGGCTGGGACAACTACGCCGCCAACCGGGACCGGATCGTCGACCACGTCCGGCGCAACGGGATGCAGAACAGTGTCGTTCTTGGCGGCAACATCCACGCCTACTATGCCGGCACGGTCGATTCTGTCATGACCGAGATTGTGACGACATCGGTCAGCGCATCGGGCGGTGGCGAGAAACGCTACAACGACGTCAACGGCCGCCGCGACGAGAATCCCGAGCTGGCCTATTTCGACAACCGCTACCGGGGCTACACGTTACTGGAGTTTGCTGCGGACCAGGTGACCGTAAGCTTGCGCGTCGTCAGGGACATCGAAGTCGAAGACAGTACGGTCTCCACCCTGGATGCCCTGGCAATCGCCGACGGCAAGGTGGGCATAAGTCCGGTCTGAAGCGGCGTCCGCTGGCTTTCCAGATCAATAGCTGGCGCGGGTTCCGGCGTTTCGGCGCATGTACAGGTAAGCAGTCGTTTTGACGAGGAACCTGTCATGTCACCACTCAAGTCCGTATGCGTTCAAATCCTGATTCTTGTCGTTAGTCTTGTCGCCGGCCATTCGGCGTCCGCGCAGATCTATAAATACGATGGTATGGGCCGCCTGACGGAGGTGACGTACCCGAGCGGCGCCCGAATTTCCTACGATTACGACCGCAACAGCAACATTACGCGTATTTTGCACGAGGGGGCGACCGCCTTGCTGCCGCCCGATGGTGTCATTGATACGCCGGTTGATGACATCAGTATCGAAACGGGCGAAAGCGTCGATTTCACGGCAACCGCCGGCGACCCGGACGGGGCGATTCCACTGACATTCCTGTGGGACTTCGACGGTGGCGCTACGGACTCGACCGAGGAAGACCCGGGTCCGACCACATTCAATACGGCAGGGACCTACACCGTCACGTTCAATGTAACGGATGCGACCGGATTGGCGGACCCGACGCCGGACACGGTCACTGTCACGGTCTCGTCTGCGCCACCAGCAGGGGGCGGCGGCAACGGTAGATCGCGCGGCGGCGGCAGTGTGCTGTGGATGCCCTTGCTCCTGGCGCTGATCATCGTCCGACGCCTGGCAGCTTCCTCTGTTTTGTTATGCCTGGTCGCCGGGACCGCGCTGGCCGCAGACTGGGCGCCGATGAGTTCGCCGACCACGCAAAGCCTCAATGCCGTCTGGGGCACGTCCCCGGACGCCGTCTGGGCGGTAGGGCATTCCGGCACCATCCTGTTCTACGACGGCGATACGTGGTCAACGGTCGACTCCGGTGTTACCGCGAGTCTGAACGGGGTCTGGGGCAGGAGCGCCGATGATGTCTACGCGGTCGGCGATGACAACACATTCCTGCACTACGATGGCAACAACTGGACGGCACAGGACATTGGCGTCGAGGCCAGCGACTTCGTCGACATATGGTCTGCAGGGCCCGGGGAAGACCTGTGGTTGATCGGAACGAACCGCGCCTGGTTTTTTGATGGCAGTACCTGGACGGGCCGCAGTTTCAACATGGGCCTGGACGGAGTGTCGCTAACACCGGCGGCCAAGCTGACCTCGATCGGCGGTACTGCGAATTTCATCATCGTTACCGCAACGCAGGAGGGCAGCAGCACGCGCGGCCGACTATTCGTGAATTTTCGACAGATTGCCTCGTTCGACACCAACGACATTTACGCGTTTTCCGACAGGGACATGTATGCGGTGGGTGTCGACGCCCGGCGCCTGAACGATGGCGACGCAACGAACCCGAACACCGGCAACTGGCAAATACTCCGGGTGAATGCCAACGCCGTCTGGGGATCGTCGCCGGACAATATGTTCGCGGTTGGCCAGTTCTCGACGCAGGGACGAATCTTCCAGTACGACGGCAATGCCTCGAATCAATGGACTGTCACCCATACACAAGATTCGGTCAGCCTCGAGGCTGTATACGGATTCGGACCGGCTGACGTTTTCGCGGTGGGTACCGGCGGCACAATCTTGCGTTACAACGACGGACCGACCCTGCGGACGGCCGACAATTACCGGTTCTCAGGAATGGCAACGGATTCCGTCAACGCTTTCACAGGTGAGTTGATTCATGCCGAGGTTGACTTGTCCGTTGGTCACCTGATGCCGGTTACTTTCGAGCGCTACTACGCGTCCGGCCTGCAGTCGGATACGCGTGTAGGCGGTGCGTTGGGCCGCAACTGGACACACAGTTTCGAATGGCGCCTGATTACCCGGATGCAGAACAATGTGCGAACGGCCACTGTCATCAGCCCGCGCGGCCGCGTTGTCGACTTCCTGGATGTGGGCGGGAGCTGGCAACAGGAGTCGTTGCTGGAGCGGCCCTATACGCTGCTCGAAGAAAATGGTCACTTTACGTTTGCCGACCCTGACACCGAGCTGATCTACCGATTCATCAGCAACCAGCTGGCGACGATCGAGGACCGCAATGGCAATCGCCTCTACCTGTCCTATATCCAGGGTTCGCTCGTGTCAGTCGACGACCGCAAGGGCAACGAGATCGTTCTCGAATACAGCAACACGAACGAGCTGGGTCGAATTTACACAGTCGGCAGCCAGTCAGCCGAGCTCGAGGTTCAATACACCTATGCCGATGGCAACCTTACGCGCGTTCAGGACCCGATGGGGCGCGTCACGACGCTGTCGTATGTGGCAGGTCGAGAGACGGAGGCGCTGCTCGAGTCGCTGTCCCTGCCGTCGCTCAGCAATCGCGTCTGGGCGTGGAACGACGAGCGTCGCGTCGTAACAGAAACCGTCGTCGGCGGTGGTGACATCGAAATCGAGTATGCGAATACGGCAACCGAAGTGACCACTCCGGATGATGTTACCCGCAGCTACGATCACGATGACGATGGCACATTGCGTCGTTTCGATGATGGAGCAGGCGGCATAACCTCTTACGAGTATGACAGTGACGGTCGCCGCACCCGCATGACCGACAGGCTCGGCCGGGAATTCCGGTGGACCTACGCGGGCGGAAGTTTCAAGGTTGGAACCGCGACGCGCCCGGATGACGCCGAGTTTGTCTACCACTACGAGCCGAACAGTTCGTCGGCCGGCGTGACCTTTTACGACCTCACTCGAGTCGAAAAACCCGATGCTACGGTCGTCGCGGCCACATTCGATGAGTTCGGCAACCGGCTGACCTGGTCCGACGAAGCCGAGAACAGCTGGAGCTGGACTTACAACACCGAGGGACAGGTCAAGACGGCAACGAACCCCGAGGGCGGAACGACGACGTTTGAATACTGGTCGCATGGTGCGCTTCAGGATGTTACCGACCATTTCAACAACAGGACACGACTGCTCTACGACGGCTACCGGCGCCTGACGACGATCGAATTTCCAGACGGCAGTCGTCGCCTCTTCGAGCTCAACGACCGCGGTGATATTTCGCAGGTCACGTCGGTCCTCGGTGAGGTCTACGAGTACAGCTACGACGAAAACGGCCTGCTCAGCCAGCTGATGTCGTCGTCCGGTGCGTATCGCCGGGTGGAGCGGGATGGGCAGGGCAAAATCACCCGGTTCATTCGCCCCGGCGAAAACGGCGAGGCATACACCGATGCGACCTACGATGCGATGGCCCGGCTGGCCACGGTGACCCGGCCTGGCGAACCTGCCATGCAGCTCGACTACAACGCGATCGGGCAGCTGGAGAACGTCGTTGACCAGTCATCGCAGACGTGGACGATCAACCGCGATGCAGAAAACACGCTGAAGAGCATCGATCCGCCCGGCGAAGACATCCTGGTATTCGACAACAGCTCCAACGCCCAATTGATCAACACGCGGGCGACTGCCGGCAATGAGCAGGTAGCAGTCGAACTCGACAGCATGAACCGCGTCGTCGCCACGTCGAATGCGCTTGAGCAACGGACGGTTATCGAGCGGGACAAACGCGGCCTGGTAACCGGCGTCGCGCGTCCGGAGCCTGAGCCGGGTGTCGCTGTCAGAACCGCTTTCGAGCACGATGCGCTCGGCAACACGACCAAAATAACGGATCCCGAAGGCGGGGAATGGGAGAATCGACGGGACGCGATGGGTCGTATATCGGAGATCGTGGACCCGCTCGACAAGGTGACAAAAATTCGCTACGGCGTCGGTAATCGCCCGAACCAGATCGAGTTTCCGGACGGTGCCGGCAACGTGACCCTGGACACGAACGCGGCAGGGCAGTTGACCCGCGAGAACTACTCTGATGGGACATCGATCGAACTGGATCGTGACACGCAGGGTCGGCCGGTCAGCGGTACCAACCTGGTTATCGGTCACAATACGCGCGGCAACCTGGACGACAGCAACGGCGTCCGCATCAGTTACGACGACCTCGACCGGATCCGCCGGATAACGATGGCTGACGGCCGGTACATCGACTACTTCTACGAGCGCGGCTACCTGGTCCGAATTGTCGACTGGCTGGGTGGTGAAACCTTGATCGAGCGCAATGCGCGCGGCCAGGCGACATCCTTTGCCTTGCCCAACGGCCTTACAAACGGCTACGGGTACGATCGTGCCGGCCGGGTGATTATTATCGACTTCGGCGCCAACGGGTATATCTCGCTGGCGCGCCGCTGGGACGGCAATGTTGAGCAGGCAACTCGAGACCTGCCCGGACCGCAGACCGTCGAGAACCTGGAACGCAACTTCGATTTCGACACGGCGTCCCGGATCGAGGCTTTCCAATACGATGTTCTCGGCAACCTGTTGCAGGATGACGAAACGCGCTACGAGTTCAACCTGGCATCGCAGCTAACCGCGGTCGACGGGAACACAGGCCGCGTCGAACTCGAATGGGATGCCTTTGGCAGGCCAACCGCCGAGATCAGGCCGGGCAGCCGAAAAGAGCTGGTCTGGAACTACGCGTTGAGCGATGAGCGCATCGCGGTTGAACGCGAGAACGGCGTCGATTCCTGGTACTACGTCTACACGACCTCGGGTCGGCTATTGTACCGGATCAGCGCCGATGGCGTTCGCCAGCACTATCACTTCGATGAAGACGGCAACACGGTGTTCATCACGAACGACGCGGGCCAGATCATCCAGACATACTTCTACAGCCCGCTGGGTGAGGTGCTGGATTCGAGCGGCAACGTCGACAACGCCTGGAAAAAACATGCTCAACAGGGCGCAAAAGACCTCACCGGCGATGACATCATCTACCAAAAAGGTGATACCGGAATTCCGAAAATCGGGGTGTCCACAAAGAACAAGAAGCCAACCGATGGTTCCGACGGACCGGCTGACAACAAGAATGTCGTGAACGAGGCAAGCCAGGATGAATCGCCGCAGAATGACAGTACGAGCTCGTTGTCCTCACTGGAGAAGGACCTCCTGTTGAACGGGCAAGGCGTACTTTTTAGCACTGGCGAATTGGTCGTCAGGTACCTGCGGCGGAACCCCGACGTGGCCCAGAACTGGTTCGGCAGCATGGGTGGTGGTATCCGCAACTGGGGCGCGGCAGGCTCCGCCTTGTTCAAGAGCCTGGGCGGGTTGACGGCAGGCCTGTCGGGTTATACCGCGTATCGCAAAGCGCAGCAGAATGCCGACGGTCTTTATCTGACCGATGAGGGTCGCGTGGTCGGGTCAGTTTCCGTCGGGCTGGTCAATGGCCTCTATGGCGCTCACCCGGTAAGCGGCGGGTTTGTCTTCGGACTCAATGTTTTGGACTACGCGGCGCAGCGCCTTTTCGGGGTCGATCTCGGGGCGACCAACCTCGGCGTGAATCGTGTTGGCGAGGTGCCGGGCGCGTTGACCGATGTCGTCGTCATGTGGATGGACGAGAGGCCAGGCTCGGCGGGTTTCGCGCTGGATCATCACGGGCGGCATGTGCTTAAGAAAGAGGGTTTCCTGCCGAAAGTTGTAGGCTTTGTCGGCGGCGAAATGCTTGGTTCGCAATTGGGGGAGCTGTGGAATTTTCTATCGGGCGAACGATTACGGGAGGCCGGGTTAGTTATGAAAGCCACGTCTGTCAGGGTAGAGCGGGCGCTGGAAAGCTGGTTCGTGCCGGCGCCTGGCCCGGCGGGATACTGATGCAGTTCCGAATTGCCCAGCGCTTCGATGCATCTGGTGGGTATAATTTTGGCGGGCCAGGGAGTGCGGCATGCCGGACAAACGCAGACAGGAAATCACACGGATCCTCAACGAGTCAGGAGACGATGCAGTCGATGAACTGTTGCCGCTCGTCTATGCGGAGCTACGCACAATTGCGCGGCGGAAGATGCAGTCCGAGAAGCCGGGGCAGACGTTGCAGGCGACTGCGCTGGTGCACGAGGCCTTTCTCAGGTTGCTTGGCGATTCCGCAGACTTCGAGAACCGCCGGCATTTTTTTGCAGCCGCTGCCGAAGCGATGCGCCGCATTCTCATCGAGCAGGCACGCCGCAAGGCGCGCCTGCGCCACGGCGGCGAGCAGCGGCGCACGGCGACGCCACTCGAGCAACTTGGCAACGAGGACAATCACGGTGCGGACGTGCTTGATCTTGACGCCGCGCTTTCCAGGCTCGAGCAGATTGACGAGGCGATGTCCGACGTCGTGAAATTGCGTTACTTCGCCGGGCTCACGGTTGACGAGACAGCGGCTGCGCTGGATATCTCGGCGCGGTCCGTCAACCGGCAGTGGACCGCGGCGCGCGCCTGGCTCTCGAGCGAGCTCGGGCAGCACAGGGACGACAATGGCTGACGAACGCTGGCAAAAACAATGGGAGATTTTCCACGCGGCTGCCGATCGGCCGGCCGCTGAACGTCAGGCATTCGTCGCGTCACAGTGTGCCGGTGACGATGAACTCGAGGCCGCAGTGCTCAAGTTGCTCGCCGGGCACGAAGAGGCTGACCCGATCCTGAACGAACCGCTGCTGTCGGTACTCGACGTGTCCGACGACCTCGACCCGGAAAGCCTGGTCGGCCAGTCGATTGACGGCTACGTCATTCGTTCTGTCATGGGCGAGGGTGGCATGGGCATCGTCTATGAAGCCTGGCAGGCGGAACCGGTTGAACGCCGTGTCGCTCTCAAAGTCATCAAGTTCGGCATGAACACGCGCGAGGTCGTCAGCCGTTTCCGGCAGGAGCAACAGGCCCTTGCCATGATGAGTCACCCGAACATCGCCCGGGTCTACGACGCCGGCGCGACAACCGAGGGCCGCCCCTACTTCGCCATGGAGTTCGTCGACGGCGTGCCGATCACCGAATACTGTGACGAGCACCGGCTCGATATGCGTTCGAGGCTGCAACTCTGTATCGAGGTACTCGAGGGAATTCAGCATGCGCATCAAAAGGGGCAAATCCATCGCGATATCAAGCCGACGAACGTACTCATTGAGCATACGGAGTCCGGTCGACCTGCGGTAAAGATCATCGATTTCGGCATCGCCAGGGCGACGGACCAGCGCGCCTCGGAGAAGACAATGTTCACCGTGGTCGGCCGCCTGGTCGGTACACCGGCGTACATGAGTCCGGAACAGGCGGCGCCGGGCGTTTCGGGAATCGATACGCGCACAGACGTCTACTCGACATCCGTCCTGCTCTACGAACTGCTCACCGGTACCGTGCCGTTCGAGAACGAGACACTGATGAGTGCCGGTTACGCTGAGATCCAGCGCATCATTCGAGAACAGGATCCACAACCGCCAAGCCGCAGGCTAACGACAATTGATGGCGAAACGCTGGCGCTGTCGGCGACTGCGCGCCGCAGCACGGGTCGTGCACTGCGGCGCGAGATTGAGGGCGATCTCGACTGGATCGTCATGAAAGGCCTCGACAAGGACCCGGCGCGGCGCTACGGGTCGGCGAGCGAATTCGCTGCAGATATCGGTCGCTTCCTCGACGGCATGCCGGTGCTGGCCCGGCCGCCTGGCGCCGCCTACCGGGCCAGAAAATTCATCGGCCGGCACCGCTGGGGCGTTGCGGTGACGTCAACGGCAGTCGCGGCCGTGATCGCGTTCTCGGTGTTCTCGCTCTGGCAGGCGCGGCAGCTGGAGGTCGCGCTGGGTGAGGCGCGGATTGAACAGGCGAAAGCTGAGCGCGTCACCCGGTTCCTGCTGGAAATGCTGGCGGAGTCAGAGCCAAACAATGCGCAGGGCGACGATGTCACGGTACTGGAGGCCCTCGAGCGTGGCGCGGAGCGACTGAAAACGGAACTTGATGAAGAGCCTGCGACGCGGGCGGCGATCCTCATTCAGATGGCCGAGATCTATCGCGAACTCGGCGACTACGACAATGCCGAAGAGCTCCTGAATCGTGCAAGCGAAGCGCTGCAAGCCAGTCCGGTCGAAGACCCGTCGACTGTTGTCGAGTACGAGCAGGTGGCCGCAAATACGTTTCACGACAAGGGCGACTACGAAACGGCTGGCTTGCACTACGAGAACGCGATCGCATTGCAGCAGTCGCTGGATTCCGGGCACGAGAATCTCGTTCGTGCAATGAAAGATTACGGATCACTGTTCATCGACTCCGGCGACTATCCGCGGGCAACCATCGAATTGCGAGCGGCCGTGGACGTTGCCCGCGTGAAGCTCCCGGTGGACCACGTGTTGCTCGGCACCAGCCTGGGCGTACTGGCGCATGCGCATTACCAGCAGGGCGACAACGCGTCGGCCCGACCGTTATTCGAAGAGTCCATCGCAATTCTGCGTAAACTGTTGCCCGACGCGACGATGGAACTCGCCGTCGTGCTCTCGGGTTACGGCATTTTTCAGCGGGAATCGGGCGAGCTGGACGCGGCAATTGCCAGCCAGGAAGAAGTGGTCGCGCTGTACCGGAATATTCTGGGAGACGAGCATCCGTATCTCGCGACCGCACTGATCAATCTTGGCAGTGCTTACGCGCGTGGCGGCAGGCTGGACGAGGCGATCAGCACCGCACGCGAGTCAGTCGCGCTGCACGAATCGATATTCGAAGGTCCTCATCCGAACAAGGCCACAGCCTACTACGAGTTGTCGGCAGCGCTATCCGTTGCCGGGCAGTACGCAGAAGCCGAGGCGGGATTCAGGAATGTGCTGGAAGTCGACATTGCGAACCTGGGTGAGGACCATCCGTTCATATTCTCGGATCTCGAGCAAATCGCGGTTGCCCTCAAGAATCAGGACAAGTTTGTAGAGGCTGAAGTTTTCCAGCGGCGCTCGCTGGATGGCCGCATCCGTATTCTCGGTCCCGAACACCCGGAAACGGCGGGTGCGTGGCTGAACCTGAGCGGCATTCTCGCCAGGCTGGATCGCAACGATGAGGCGGTTGCTGCAGCGCAGCGTGCCGTTGATATTATGAACGGCGAAGAGGAAAGCAATCTTCGCCTCATCGCGGCGAAGACGCAGCTGGCGTCAGCACTGTACACGGTTGACCAGTTTCGCGCGTCGGAGGAAATTTACACTGAGGTCCTGGCGGTGCAGCGGCGTGCATTGCCGGAGAACCATCCGAATCTCGCGACCACGCTGCACGGCATCGGCGTAGCTCGACTCGCGATGCAGCGACCGGCTGTCGATGTACTCGAAGAAGCATTGGCTATTCGCCAGAGTAGCCTCGGCGAGGGGCATCCACATACGCTGCTGACCCAGGACGTGCTGGAAGGAGCCCGGCGATAGTCAGGGGCTCCGCAGCACGTCCATGTCTCCATCATCGTCGAAATCCGGAACCTCAAAAAATGCGTTGCCGCCAGGTATTGCGGCCCATCGCCCGAAATCTTGACCTGCCAGCGGCCCACAGGCATAAGTACCGGCGGCTACTGGAACCCCTGAATTGCGAACCTGGATACAAAATGCAGAGGCAGTCTGGACGGGCGAGGATTCGCCCGTCGCGGCCGGTATTGTTATTCGCGACAGCACGATCGAGGCAGTGCTGGCGGCGGGCGAAACACCGGACGGCCGCGTCGACCGCGAGTTTGACGCCAGCGGCCTGGTCGTCGTGCCCGGGCTGGTCAACTGCCATCATCATTTCTACCAGACGCTGACGCGCGCGTTCCCTGCCGCGCTGGATAAAGAACTGTTTCCGTGGCTGGTTTCGCTATACCCGGTCTGGGCCGGACTCGACACCGACGACATCGCAGCGTCTACCGAGCTGGCACTGGCGGAGTTGATGCTCTCCGGCTGCACGACGACGACCGATCACCACTACCTGTTCACCGATGCAATTGCCGATGCCATCGATATACAGATGACCATTGCCGAGCGACTGGGCGTGCGAGTGGTCCTGACACGTGGCTCGATGAGCGTCGGCAAATCGGACGGCGGCCTGCCGCCGGACCATGTCGTGCAGGACGCCGCGACGATACTCGCCGACAGTGAGCGGTTAATCCGCAAGTACCATGATGCGGGGGCCGGCTCGATGACACAGGTCGCGCTCGCACCGTGTTCGCCGTTCTCGGTGTCAGCCGAACTGATGCGGGACACGGCAGCCCTGGCACGCCGGCACAATGTCCTGCTGCACACGCATCTCGGTGAAACCGAAGACGAGAATCGTTATTGCGAATCGCACTTCGGCAAGCGCCCGGTTGACTTCCTCGCCGATCTCGACTGGCTGGCCGATGACGTCTGGCTCGCACACGGAATCCACTTTAATGACGACGAGATCGCCCGGCTGGGTGCGGCCGGAGTTGGTGTTTCGCACTGCCCGCATTCGAACATGCTGCTGTCGTCGGGCATTTGCAGGACGCGGGAACTCGAAGCGGCCGGCGTTGCCATCGGCCTTGGAGTGGACGGTTCCGCTTCAAACGACAGCAGCAACCTGATGCAGGAAGTGCGGCAGGCGTTCCTGTTGCAGCGCATGCACTATGGGGCCGAC
>JAUIDP010000110.1 GCA_030429005.1 Gammaproteobacteria bacterium
CGACACGCTGCCGTTGTTGCAGGCCGTCGTCGAGCATGTGCCGCCGCCCGACGTGCAGGCTGACGGCACGTTGCAGATGCAGGTGTCCAGCCTCGATTACAACTCCTATGTCGGCGTGCTTGGCATCGGCCGTATCAGCCGCGGCGTTGCCCGCGCCAACTCGCGCATCACTGTCGTGAAACCGGACGGCTCCTCGAAGAACGCGCAGCTGATGCACCTCTATGGCTTCAACGGACTCGAGCGCGTCACGGTGGAAGCGGCGGGCGCCGGGGACATCGTCGTGTTCAGCGGCATTGACGATCTGCAGATTTCGGACACGGTGTGCGACCGGGGCGAAGCCGATCCGTTGCCGGCACTGAAAGTCGACGAGCCCACGATCAGCATGACCTTCCAGGTGAACAAGTCGCCGTTTGCCGGACGGGAAGGCAAGTTCCTGACCAGCCGGCAGATCCAGGGGCGCCTCGAGCAGGAGTTGAAACACAATGTCGCGCTGCGTGTCGAACAGACCGACGACCCGGACAAGTTTCGCGTTTCCGGCCGCGGCGAACTGCACCTCGCGGTCCTGATCGAGACGATGCGCCGCGAGGGCTACGAGCTTGCCGTGTCGCGACCGACGGTCATTGAACGCGAGGTGGACGGCGCCCTGCACGAGCCCTGGGAACTGGTCACGCTGGACTTTGCCGAGGATTACCAGGGTGCTGTCATGCAGCAACTGGCCGAGCGCAAGGGTGAAATCCTGAACATGGTGCCGGACGGCAAAGGCCGGATGCGGCTCGAGTACCGCATCCCGGCACGCGGCCTGATCGGCTTTCGCACCCAGTACCTGACGATCACGGCCGGCACCGGCCTGCTGTACTCGGTGTTCGAGAAATACGCGCCAAGAGTGAAAGGCGACATCGGCCAGCGCAACAACGGCGTGCTGGTCTCGAATGTGGCCGGCAAGGCGCTCGCTTTTGCACTGTTCAACCTGCAGAACAGTGGCAGCCTGTTCATCGGCCACGGCGTCGAGGTCTACGAGGGCATGATCGTCGGCATTCACAAGCGCAGCAACGACTTGCCGGTGAACCCGACCAAGGGCAAACAGCTGACGAATATCCGGGCAGCCGGCTCGGACGAAAACCTGGTGCTGACGCCGCCATTGCACTATTCCCTTGAGCAGGCGCTCGAATTCATTGACGATGACGAACTCGTCGAGATCACGCCGGAAAGTATTCGCATCCGCAAAAAGCTGCTGTCGGAAGGCGAGCGCCGCCGCGATGCACGCACGCGAGCAAAAGAAGCCGAGATTTCATGACGCCGATCGGTTAGATTGAGTCTCATGTACCGCGGCGAACGATTCAACAGCATTACCCACCTGGTCGGCGCAACCTTTGCGCTGATTGGCGGCGTTGTGCTTGTCACCCTGGCCGCTGTTGACGGTGAAGTGGCAAAGATCGTCAGCTATAGCGTCTATGCGACGACGCTGTTCCTGCTGTACCTTGCCTCGACGCTGTATCACAGCATCCCGGGCCGTGCCAAGAAGCTGTTCCGCGTCTTCGATCACCAGGCGATCTACCTGCTGATCGCCGGCACCTATACACCGTATGCCGTGGTCGCACTCGGCAACAGCCTGCGCTGGTGGCTGCTTGGCACGATCTGGGGGCTTGCGCTCATCGGCATGGTGCTGGATGCAATTCGTCGGCACGGACCGCGGATCGTGTCCGTGCTGCTGTACCTGGTCATGGGCTGGATGTGCGTTTTCGTTTACGACGACTTTGCCAATGCCCTGTCATCGGCGAGCCTCGCGTGGATGATCGCCGGCGGTATCTTCTACACCAGCGGTGTCGTGTTCTTTGCCCTGGACAGCTGGTACCCGTGGTGTCACGGCATCTGGCACCTGTTCGTGATTGCCGGCAGTACCTGCCACTACTTCTCGATCCTGCTGCTGTAAACGTCAACGCCATGCCGACGGTGGACCTGAACGCGGATCTCGGTGAGGGCTTCGAGTTCGATGCCGAACTGATGTGCATCGTCAGCAGCTGCAATATTGCCTGCGGCGGGCATGCCGGTGATGAGGCGAGCATGGCAGCGACCGTGCGCCTGGCCATCGACAGCGATGTTGCCATCGGTGCGCACCCGTCCTATCCGGACCGCGCGGGATTCGGTCGTGAGGCCGGTTCGATTACCGGCGCGGAACTCAAACAATCACTTATAGAACAGTTAGTTACATTGCGGGATATCGCGGGCCTCGCCGGCGCGGAGATCAGGCATGTCAAGCCGCACGGCGCGCTGTATAACGATGCGGCCCGGAGTCGCGAGTGTGCCGACATCGTCGTGGACGCGTTGCTGAATGCAACGTCGGGCGCGGCCCTCGTCGGGCCGCCGGCGAGTGAGTTGCTGCAGGCGGCAACTGCAAACCGGGTAACGTACATCGCGGAGGCGTTTGTCGATCGCGCTTACCGGCCAGACGGCAGGCTCGTGCCGCGCTCGGAGCCGAACGCTGTACATGCGGATATCAATACGATCACGACGCAGGCGCTGATGCTTGCTATCGACGGCAAAGTCACTGCCGAGGATGGTGAGGTAGTCGAGGTAGCCGCAGACACATTGTGCATTCACGGCGATACGCCGAATGCCAGCCAGGTGGCGCGCGCCGTGCGCGACGTGCTCGAGAGCAACGGAGTGACTGTCGATGTCGCATATTGAGACTGGCAGCGACGATACGCTGCGCGTGCCGGTCCGCAACCGCGAAAAACGGGCGGCGCTGGCGCAGTACCTGCGCGCATCCGGGAAGTGGCGCGAGTGCGTGGAGGGCATGCAGGAAGTTGTCGTGCAATACGACACGGCAAGGCTGGACCGGCTCACCGCGCGATCATTGCTGGCCGAACAGCTGACATTCGCACCGCGCAGGCAACCGGAACGATCGCCGTCGATCGAGATTCCGGTGTGCTATGGCGGTGAGTTCGGGCCGGAACTCGCATCGGTTGCAGAGATGTTGCAGGTCGACGAGCAGCGCGTCATCGAGCTGCACACCGGCCACGAGCACGTCGTTGAATTGATTGGCTTTACGCCCGGGTTCGCGTATGTCTCCGGCCTCAAGGATGACCTCCGTGTACCGCGGCTCAGCGAGCCCCGTCAGCGTGTCGAGCCGGGTTCGGTCGGTGTTGCGGGTGGTCTCACCGGATTGTATGCGCTGCCTGGCCCCGGCGGCTGGCCACTAATCGGGCGAACTCCGGTGCCGTTGTTTCGTGCTGGAAATGCCGAGCCGATGCTGCTGCAGAGCGGAACCGCGATTCGCTTCGTTGCAATCGATGCGAAGACCTTTGCCCGGATGCAATCGCCATGAGCCTGGTGGTTGTCAAGGCAGGTCTGCAAACGACGATCCAGGCGCAACCGCGAGCGGGACAGCGGCACCTCGGTGTCCCGCTTTGCGGTCCCGCCGACCCGCTGTCGATGGCGCTGGCCAACCGCTTGCTCGGCAACCCGTCGATGACACCGGCGCTGGAAATTACGTTGTCAGGGTTCGCGGCGCGATTCGAGGTCGATACGCACATCGCTGCAACGGGTGCAGACTGCGATATAGCGATCAACGACCAGCCGATCGAGTTGCATCGCAGCTATCGGCTGGGCGCAGGCGATGTATTGAAACTCGGGCCAGCTCGGCAAGCCGTACGCAACTACATCGCAATTGGCACTGGTCTCGCTGCTGACGATTTTCTTGGATCTGCTTCGACGTACTTACCGGCAAAGCTCGGCGGCTACAAGGGCAGGGCGTTGCAGGAGGGCGATGTCGTCAGTTTTGAGCCCGGTGAGATCGTTCGCGAGCATCGTGCTACACCGGCGGAATTTCGGCCGGCACTGGCAGGCGCCCGCGTATTGCGTGCCTGTCGCCAGAAGAACTTTCCCGACCTGACCGAATCTGACCGGGCCAGTCTGTTTGATACCAACTTCACCGTCGGCGCGCGTGGCGATCGCATGGGCCTGCAGTTACAGGGCAAGGTATTCCAGTTGCCGGCTGCCGGGTACCTCGATAGCGCGCCGATTTTCCCGGGTTGTGTGCAATGCCCGACTGATGGCGTGCCGTACCTGCTCTCGGTAGACGCGCAGACGACCGGTGGCTACGCCCAGCTCGCACAGGTCGCACGCGTGGATCGACACCTCATTGGCCAGCTACGGGCAGGTGATCACGTGCGATTTCTCGAACGTACGGCTTCGCATGCGGCGCGGGAATTGCGTGAAAAACATGACTACTGGCGCAAGTGGTTGCCGGATGTTGACGTCGTGATTTGACCGCGCAACCGGCTGCTACCGCTCGCTCCAGGCCTGCTCGCTCTTGAGTTCGACAGACGGTCGCCCCTTCGTCGCGGGTAAGTGGTTTCGCGTATTTCTTGCGGCTGCGCAAAGCGCCAGAATCGTTCGATGAGAACAAACAACTACAACGTTGCCGTCTTGACAGTGTTTGTCTCGGGCTGCATCGGCCTGGCCGCGGCGCAGGAGACCGACGTTGCCGATCATATGCAACACCACAACGACGCGATGATCGCAATCCAGCGATCGATTATTGCAGGCTCGCTGGACGGTGTGCGCGAACCCGCCAGGTGGCTTCAGGAACACGATAAGCCGGCTGGCCTGACGGCGGCGGACGAAGATTTCATCGATTCTGTACGTGCCGCCGCCGGGGCTGTGCTGGAAGCCGACAGCCTGGAGGCAGCGGCGGAAGCTGCGAGCCAGATGGGCCTTGCCTGCGGCAATTGCCACCTCGCGAGCGGCGTTACCGTTGAGTTCGATGAAGTCGACAGGCCGTCAGACAAAGAAACCGAAAAGCCGCATATGCAGCGCCATCAGTGGGCCGCAGACCGAATGTGGGAGGGCCTGATTGGCCCATCGCAAACGTCGTGGCATCGCGGCTCCGACCTGTTGTTCGAATCCCCCGTAAAGCCGGATGTACTGGCCAGGCACGGTGGCGGCGACGAGGCGATCGGCATGTCGCGGCGGATTCACCAGCTGTCGGCCAATGCCACCGTGACGTCTGATCCGGGGGAACGAGCCGAAATATTCGCGGAATTCATTGCGAACTGTGGATCCTGCCACGTCGAACTCGGTGCAAGAGTCGGGCGCTAGGGGCGCGGCCAGGACCTGTCGCAACACCATCGTGTGAGAGCAGTTGCACGAAAAATGGTGGGCCCGCCAGGACTCGAACCTGGGACCAAAAGATTATGAGTCTTCTGCTCTAACCAACTGAGCTACAGGCCCCAATTCTTGACTTCACTCCCGAAGGGCAGCGAATTCTATCTGACTTGGTCACCTCGCGAAAGCTTGTGTTAGACCAACCTTCCATAATCACCGTGCATACGTCCGGTCTTTGCCGTGATACCGGTCAACGCTTCTTGATTTTCAATAACTTATGATTCTCCTGTAGCGACTGGCCGGGCCAAGCCCGAACACGCGGGTGTGCTCACCTGGAACAGGCGGAACGTAGGTATGCTGACATCCAAGGGACAGGGATCAGGAGGGCACCGATGGCGCTCCTGAGAATGCCTACGACGCTGAAGCGCGGCGTCGGCCGCAAGATTCTCTCTTTCTTCCTGCTGGCCGCACTGCTGCCACTGGCGTTCACGGCCAGCCTTGCGTACCTCGAAGTGGACCGCGGCATGCGGCAGGACATTGGCCGCACACTACGCGCCGACGCAAAAGATTACGGGCTGGACCTCGTAAACCGACTGCAAAGCACTGTCGGTGCCGCCGACGACATCGTGAAAATGTATTCCGTAGAAGGTTTGGCCGGCCTGCAAACGCACCAGTTTCTTTACGACGATTTCGAGAACGTATGGCTCGAAACGGCTGACGGCAGCACACATGTCCTGGCCGGCATCTCCGGCACCAGGCCGACATTCGTCCGCTCGGCGGCCGCGCGTGTCGAGAGCGCCGCGATGCAGTTGTTGAACTCAAGCCGCCACAACGACGGCTTGCCGACCATGTCACGCCCGGCCGTGGGCCCGTCCGGTAGCGCCGCCGT
>JAUIDP010000021.1 GCA_030429005.1 Gammaproteobacteria bacterium
GGATGTCTATCGACCTTCCCACGCCGACTACACCTACGACGCCAAATACGGCGCGAGGGCTTGGCGCGGAGGCGGGCGGTCTTCGGCTCGCGAGACGGCGATGCGGGTTGCGGCCGGGGCGATCGCACGCAAATACCTGCACGAGCAGCTGGGTGTCGAGATCCGCGGCTACCTCGCTCAACTGGGCACGATCGAGCTCGACGCGGTTGATCTCGATGCCGTGCGCGACAACCCGTTTTTCTGCGCGGACCCGTCCCGCATCCCGGAACTGGAAGAATTCATGGACGCGCTGCGCAGGGAGGGCGATTCGATCGGTGCGAAGATCAGCATCTGTGCCAGCAATTTGCCGCCCGGCCTCGGTGAGCCGGTGTTTGACAAGCTCGAGGCGGCGCTCGCGCACGGACTGATGAGTATCAACGCGGTCAAGGGGGTCGAATTGGGCGCCGGCTTCCGTGCGGTGACGCAACGCGGCAGCGAGCATCGTGACGAAATTGATGCCTCGGGCTTTAGCAAGAACGATGCGGGCGGCACGCTGGGCGGAATTTCGTCGGGCCAGGACCTGGTTGCGAGCATCGCCCTGAAGCCGACTTCCAGCATCTCGGTTGCCGGCAGGACGATTGACAAGACCGGCGCGGAAACCGAGATTGTCACGAAAGGCCGTCACGACCCCTGCGTCGGCCTGCGCGCTACGCCGATCGCCGAAGCCATGGTCGCGATTGTGCTGATGGATCATTACCTGCGCCACCGGGCGCAAAACGCCGACGTCCGGTCGGAAACCCCTGTTATAGGAAAACACTGAACTATGTCTGAGAAAATCGATGTCGCCGTTGTCGGGGCGACAGGAGTGGTTGGCGAAGCAATGCTGGCGATCCTGGCGGAGCGCAAGTTCCCGGTGGGCAAAGTACATGCGCTGGCGAGCGAGCGGTCCGCCGGCAACAAAGTTGAATTCGGCAATCGTGAACTCACGGTGGAAGACCTGGCAACTTTCGATTTTTCGCAGGTCCGGATCGGCTTGTTCTCGGCCGGTGCGTCGGTTTCCGCTGAATACGCGCCACGGGCGGCAGCGGCCGGGTGCGTCGTGATCGACAATACGTCGCAGTACCGGTATGACGAGGACATTCCACTGGTGGTGCCCGAGGTCAACCCGGATGCGATCGGGGATCACAAGAAGCGCGGAATTATCGCGAATCCGAATTGTTCGACGATTCAGCTGGTGGTTGCCCTGAAACCGCTGTACGACGCCGTCGGCATCGAACGCATCAACATTGCCACTTACCAGTCCGTTTCAGGAGCAGGCCGCAGCGCCGTGGAGGAACTGGTTCGCCAGACCTCGACACTGTTGAACGGCCGCCCGCTGGAAATCAAGGGTGAACAAAAACAGATTGCCTTCAATGCGTTGCCGCATATCGACGTGTTTCTCGACAATCGCTACACCAAGGAAGAGATGAAAATGGTCTGGGAGACCCGGAAAATTCTGGGCGACGACAGCATCCTGGTAAATCCGACGGCGGTTCGAATCCCGGTTTTCTATGGTCATTCTGAGGCTGTGCATATCGAAACTCGCGACAAGCTGTCGGCCGAAAAAGCCTGCGAACTGCTGGCTGCGGCGCCCGGAATCACGTTACTCGACGGTGTCGAGACCGGCAAATACCCGACGGCTGTGACCGAAAGTTCCGGAAATGATGCTGTCTTCGTCGGCCGCGTGCGCGAAGACATATCGCACCCACGCGGCATAAACCTCTGGGTCGTGTCGGACAACATACGTAAGGGCGCGGCTCTAAATAGCGTCCAAATTGCTGAAATATTGGCGAAAAACTATTTATAAGATATAGTTCCCGACTATATGTTAAACGGATCTGCTGGCCATCTTCGGGCCGCGCTACGGCGCCACAACGGGCTCTTGGGGAGCTGGAGAATAAACACTATGTCGCGACGACTTTCTCGGATCTCGCTGGCGCTCATCATGTTGCTGGCGGGCGAGGCGTGGGCCCTCGGGTTGGGCGAAATCAAGTTGCAATCGGCACTTAATGAGCCATTGCGGGCCGAAATCGTACTGCTGTCGGCGACGCCCGAAGAGCTGTCAAACCTGACGATCAGCATGGCCTCCGCCGAGACGTTCCAGCGTTATGGCCTCGACCGGCCGGTATACCTGCAGAGTATTGCATTCCAGGTGCGCGAAAGCGGCCGCAGTGACGGCAATGTCATCGAAGTGCGTTCCGCGACACCGATCACCGAGCCGTTCGTTACGTTCCTCGTAGAAGCGAGCTGGGCGCGCGGCCGACTGCTGCGTGAATACACCCTGTTGCTGGATCCACCGACATTTACACCGCCGGCTGCAGCCCAGCCGACGCCGGCAGTGACAGCGCCGACCCGCAGCCAGCCGGCCGACAGCGGCCGTATCGAGCGCCCGGCGCCGGTAGCGCCCGCTCCAGAGCAGAAGGCGCCGGTACGCACGAGCCCGCCACGTGTGTCGTCGCCGCCACCACGGCCGTCGACCGATCCGGACCGCCCCTACGACTCGTCGCCCGGCGGCGAAATTGTCGTGCAGCCCAACGAAACGCTCTGGGGAATCACCAGTAGGGTGCGTGACGACGGCCGCCTGACGATGAACCAGACGATGCTGGCGATTTTCGAGGCTAATCCGGAAGCGTTTGCCGGCAATATCAACGTTTTGAAAGCGGGTGCAACCCTGCGCATCCCGAGCGCTGACGATGTTTTCCGCATCAATCGGCAGGATGCACTGGACGAGGTACAACGACAGCACGCCGCGTGGCAGCCCGGTTACGAGTACGTCGAAGACACCAGGGGCGAGCCGGAAACGGTAGCCGATACTGCCGATGATTATTCCTACGAGGAGCCAGTCGAAGAACCAGCCCAGGACCCGGTCGAGGATTACGCGGCTGATAGCGTCGTCGATGAGCCTGTCGTTGACGATGCTGAAACGCAGAACGACCTGACGCTGGTACCGCCGGATGATGAGTACCTCGATGACACCGGTACCGGTTATGACGACATTATCGCCGATGATACAAGCGCGCGCGAAGTCGAGATCGAGCAACGCATTGCGGAGCTGGAAGCGGCTGATGTGCCGGTGCAGCAGTCGCTGATCGAGATTCGCGACAACGAATTGGCAGCCTTGCGCGAAGAACTGGCGCAGATACGCGGCGAAACCTACGAGCCCGGTCTCGAGGAAGCTGCGGGTGACGATGCGATCGATGACGACGCGGTAGCCGAAGACCAAGCCGAGGAAGTAACGGCCGAACCGGAGCCGGCAGCACGTCCGACGCGCCGTGCAGAACCCACACTCACCGAGAAAATCCTCGGCTTCCTCGGCAACCTCTGGGTCTGGGTCATTGTCGGTGCGCTTGTCATTGTCGGTGGTCTGCTGTTCTGGTTTATGCGCCGTGGTGACGATGATGATGATGCGGAGGGCTGGCGTTCCTACGAGTCCGACGATGCCGTCGCTGGTGACCTGTCGGCGACGGAGAGCATGCAGGCACCGACCCGGGATGACTCCATCATGGTGGTTGAGCAGGGGGCTGTCGGGCAGGACCTTGAAGAGACCGTCGAGGCAGAGAGCCCCGGTTTCACGCCCGATTTTTCCGACGACGCTCCGGCCGCGGAGCTGTCAGACACCGCCGAGACCGGTCGATTCGACTCGCTGGAGGACACTTTCAGCAGCGAAACAGCGATCAACCTCGACCAGTCGGACCCGATAGCCGAAGCCGATTTCCACATGGCGTACGGCCTGTACGACCAGGCTGCCGATCTCGTCAATGCAGCACTGACCAACGAGCCTGACCGCCAGGACCTGTTGTCAAAGTTGTGCGAAATCTACTTTGTCTGGGGCAATCGCGACGCATTCGTCGATGCAGCCGGCCGGCTCAAAGCAGCGGTAGGCGATGCAGAAGAGGCCGAGTGGGACAAGATCGTGATCATGGGGCAGCAGATTGCCGGCGACCACGAGATGTTTGCCGGCGCTGGCGTTACCGCCGCGACCCGGGCTGTGGATATGTCGCTCGACTCGGATGCCGACAGCACCGGTACCGGCGCGCTCGATATGGAGTTCGGCGACGATGACGGCGATGCCAGTGATGTGTTCGACCTGGGTGATGCTGAGCAAGCCAGCGAGGACTCCGGCGATGACCTGGATTTTGCTTTCGGCGACGACGACGGCGATGCGGCGACGGAGCTCAGCGACGACTTCCTGCAGGAAGAGGAACCCGAGCCGGAGCCCGAGCCGCCGGCACCCGAACCCGAACCCGAAGATGATATGGCGCCGACGCGCGAAATGCCGACGATGGAGTCCACCGTCGAGACACCAACGATCGAACAACAATTCGACGTTCTGTCAGGTACGTCGGATCTGCCGTCATTGGACGAGACGGCGGAGCTGGGTGCAGCTGGCGGCAGCGAACAGACCAGCGAAGCAACCGCCGAAATCAACCTGGACGACCTGGACCTCGACCTCGACGGGCTGGCGGAAACGGAAGTGGCGTCGCTGGACGATATCGATGCCACCGGCGAGCTGCCGGCCATGGATGACCTCGGCGACAAGACCGGTCGGAACCCCGTGCTCGACCCCGACCCGACAGGCCAGCAACAGGCGTTGAGTGCGGATGAGACCGGCGTCAATGAAGAGGTTGCAGATGCGTCGTTGCTGGACGCGACTGGTGTCACGCAGGTTCTGCCCGATGACTTTGCGGTGGATACCGGTGTTTCCGGCGATGCGCCGATTGGCGACAGCGATGCGACAATGCTTGCGCCCGGGCTCGGAGACCTGGAGAGCGAGCTCGGCGATGACCAGGAAACCATGCTGGCCAGCCTGGACGATGACGATTCCGATTTCGATTACGCCAAGACCGAAGCCCTGCCGACCGAAGCATATACCGGGAACAGCAGCCTGGACGAAACCGGCGAACTGCCGGCGGTTGCATCGACCGACGTAGACCTTGACCTGGACGACCTGACCGCGGCACTGCAGGTCAGCGAAATGGGCGACACCATCGAGCAGTTGCGTGACGATGCCACCGTTGAGCAGCCACGCCCGCTGTTGTCCGACGAGGACGAAGATTCGCCGACGATGGCACTCGAACCCGGCGAGCTCAGCGACGACCTCCACGACGCACGGACGATGACAGAGGTCGGCACCAAGCTGGACCTCGCGCGTGCCTATGTCGACATGGGCGATCCGGCCGGCGCCAGGTCGATTCTCGATGAAGTGCTCGAGGAGGGCGACGAGGCGCAACGGCAACAAGCCCAGCAACTGCTCGATTCGCTGCCGTCCTGATCCGCATTCGGCTGGCAACAGCGTTCTGATTGCGCACAGCTCTCGGCATTGAGTACGACGGCACAGCCTACAACGGCTGGCAGCGCCAGCGGGTTGGCAACGGCGTACAGGAGCAGCTGGAAAAGGCACTGAGCCTCGTGGCCGACGAGCCTGTGGACGTCGTCTGTGCCGGCCGCACGGATACCGGCGTGCATGCTTCCGGCCAGGTCGTGCATTTCGATGCCGGGAGCGAGCGTACTGACCGGGGTTGGCTGCTGGGGGCCAATTCGAACATGCCCGACGACATTGCCGTCACCTGGGCACGACCGGTGGACGAATCCTTCCACGCCCGTTTTTCCGCGCTGTCGCGCAGCTATCGATACATTATCCTCAATAGCCTCGTGCGTTCGGCGCTGAACCGGCACCGGGCATGGTGGGTCTATCCGCCACTGGATGCCGAGCGCATGCACACCGCAGCGCAGGCGGTCGTGGGCAAGCACGATTTCTCGGCATTCCGCGCAGCAGGCTGCCAGGCTTCCACGGCGACCCGGGAAATTCTCTCGATCAGCGTCGTTCGCGAGGGTGACCGGATCTACCTCGACGTCACGGCCAACGCGTTCTTGCAGCACATGGTACGCAACCTCACCGGCACGCTGGTGGCGATCGGCACCGGCGAGTTACCGGTCGATGCGATGGCGAGCATCCTCGCGAGCCGGGATCGGAAGCAGGGCGGGGTCGCCGCACCACCGCATGGACTGACGCTGGTCAGCGTCGCCTATCCCGATGAGTTCCAACTGCCGAAAAAGGTTAATATGCCGGTATGAGCTGGTTTGAGAAATTAATGCCATCGCGCATCAGCACCGAGAAACGGACCCGGTCTGTCCCGGAAGGCGTCTGGATCAAGTGCCCGAAATGCGATGCGCAATTGTATCGCAACGAACTGGAGCGCAATTTGCGGGTTTGCCCGAAGTGCGATCACCATATGCGTATCGGCGCGCGTCAGCGGCTGACTTTTTTCCTGGACCCCGAGTCCATGGAGGAAATGGCAGCCGGCATGGAGCCGGAAGATCCACTCAAATTTCGTGACAGCAAGCGATATCGGGACCGTATCAATGCGGCCCAGAAAGCGACCGGCGAAAAGGACGCATTGCTGTCGGCCAAAGGTACCTTGTTCGGACGGCCCGTCGTGGTTTGCGCATTCGAGTTTTCGTTCATGGGTGGCTCGATGGGCTCGGTGGTCGGTGAGAAGTTTTCGCGGGCGGCAATCTATGCTGCGGACAACGATATTCCGCTGGTCTCGTTCTCGGCCAGTGGCGGTGCACGCATGCAGGAAGCCCTGTTTTCGCTGCTGCAGATGGCCAAGACTTCGGCGGCGCTGGCGCGTATGGGCGAGAAAAAGGTGCCATTCGTCTCGGTGCTCACAGACCCGACGACAGGCGGTGTCTCGGCGAGTCTCGCCATGCTCGGCGACGTGAACGTAGCAGAACCGAAAGCGCTGATCGGCTTTGCCGGACCGCGGGTCATCGAACAGACTGTCGGCCAGAAACTACCGGAAGGGTTTCAACGTAGCGAGTTCCTGCTGGACCACGGCGCCATCGACATGATCGTCGACCGCCGGGAGATGCGCGAACAGATAGCCGATTTGCTGGCCAAGTTCGACAACCTGCCGAACCCGATTCCAGAATAGCCAATGCCGGACAGCGGTCTGCAGCTGAACGAGTGGCTGGCGCGGCTCGAGTCTTTTTCCCCGCACGAAATCGATCTCGGCCTCGATCGCGTGCACAGCATGCTGCAGCGCCTCGCATTGCGGATGCCAGAGACGATCATTTCGGTTGCCGGCACCAACGGCAAAGGTTCCAGCGTCGCGATGCTCGAGTCCCTGTTGCGCAGCACGGGCCGGCGCATCGGCTGCTATACATCACCGCATCTGCAACGTTACAACGAACGGGTCCGGGTCGACGGCGCGGACGCCTCTGATGCGGAAATCGTCGCAGCATTTGAAGCAGTCGAAGCCCGGCGCGATGGCCTGCCGCTGACCTATTTCGAGTTTGGTACGCTGGCCACGCTGGTGATCTTTGCGCGGCAGTCGGTCGAGATCGCGATTCTCGAGATTGGCCTGGGCGGCAGGCTGGATGCCGTCAACGCGGTGGAGCCTGCTGCCGGCCTGATTACCAGTATCGCGCTCGATCATTGTGACTGGCTCGGCGACACGGTCGAGGCCATTGCCGCGGAAAAAGCCGGCATCATGCGGCCGGGCAAGCCGGTCGTCTTTGCAGCACCGGACATGCCGCAGGCGATTGTCGACACGGCAAATGCTGTCGACGCCCGTTTGCTCGCAGCGACCCGGGACTACCAATGGACTGTTCAGGATGACTACTGGTCCTGGCAGTACGGTGAGCAGTCACTGGCGAGGCTGGAGCGGCCCGCGCTGCAAGGCAGCATCCAGGTGCAGAACGCTGCTGGCGTCTTGACCTTGCTGGCAGCGATGGGCTACTCCGAGTTGCTGGACGAAGCGACTGTCAATGCTGCATTCGGGCGGCTGCAGGTCGCGGGCCGGGCACAACAACTGGCCGGACGCTACCTGCTGGACGTTGCGCACAATCCAGCGGCTGCGAAAGCCCTTGCAACGACCATAGCAGCAGGCAGAACCGGCCGGAGTGCGGTCACGATACTGGGCATGCTGAACGACAAGGACGTAGCAGGGGTGGTTGCGGAGCTCGACCCGTTGACGGACCACTGGATAACCGTCACCGCGGATAGCCCGCGGGCGCTGCCGGCATCAGAACTCGGGCGCCAGGTTGCAAACGCGACAGACCGGCCGGTCTGGGTGGCCGATTCTATGGAGGCTGCGATCGATCGCGCGACAGAGATCAGCGCGGCGCCCGCGCAAATCCTGGTCACGGGATCCTTTTATACTGTTGGCATGGCTTTGGTTATACTCGCCGCGGCGGGCAATGAACATGGATAGAGCGTTGAAAGAACGAATCATCGGGGCGACCATTCTGGTCCTGTTTGTCGTGCTGGTGGTGCCGGTATTTCTCGACGGGCCGGACAACGACAGTGAAGTCATTTCGCAAAACGTGCCGCTGCCCGGCCAGTCCGGCGCTGAAACCCAGACGATCGTTTTGCATCGCGACCGGGAACTCCCTGTCCCTGCGGCAAATGCCCCCAAGGTAGCTGTCGCCGAGCAGGCTGAAGTTGCCGCCCCGACGCCAGCAGAGAAAAAGTCGGTAGCGGCAGCAGCTGAGCAGCCGGTACCACCGCAGGACCAATCGAAGCCTGAGCAGAAGGACCCCGCGCCGCAAACGGTTGCAGAGCCAGTGGTCGAGACGGCCCAGGCGGCTGAGAAACCTGCCGAGGCGGTCGCTTCGTCCACCGGAATGTGGGCCGTCCAGCTGGGCAGTTTCGGTAACCAGGAAAATGCCGACAAGCTGGCGGCCGATCTCAGGAAGCAGAACTTCACGGCATTTCTGAGCAAGCTGTCGACAGGCAATGGCGAGCTGCATCGCGTGCGCATCGGGCCCCAGAAAGACCGGGCGAGTGCGGAGAAAGTTGCCGAGCAGCTGGCCCAGGCCGGTCACAAGGGACAAGTGGTTCCGCATCCCTGATCTGTTAGAATCTGCACCCATTCAACCCCGGCCGCCGACCCACCGACATCGCTGATGCCGATTATTGACATCCTCATAGCCGTCGTGCTGATTTTCTCAGTGATCGTGGGCATCTTGCGCGGCTTTGTGAAAGAAGCAATTTCGATCACCGCGCTGTTGTTTGCGATCTGGGCAGCCCTGACCTTCGGCCCGAGCGCCGGCGAAATGTCCGAAAGCTGGCTGGCATCAAAAGAATTGCAGACCTGGTTCGGACGAATACTGATATTCGTCCTGATACTGGCTGTTGGCGGCCTGGTGGGCTGGGGGCTGTCCAAGCTGGTGCGCCTTTCCGTGCTGAGCGGCATCGACCGCCTGGTTGGTGGCCTGTTTGGCGCTGCACGCGGCGTTTTGTTCGTCGCGTTGTTCATCCTGGCCGGCGAATTCGCCGGGTTCTCGAATGACGGCTGGTGGAAGAAGTCCCGTTTTATCCCTTATTTCGAAGTCGTGGCCGAGTGGATCATGGTGATGGCACCGCAAGGCTACGACATGTTGGTGCCGGACAGTCCGGCCAAATCACTACCAATAGAGCTCGATTAGATGTGTGGCATAACAGGCATTGTTAGCAATCAACCGGTTCGGCAACGGCTGTATGACGCGTTGACCGTCATGCAGCATCGCGGCCAGGACGCTGCAGGTATCGTGACCTGGGGCGAGGACGGTTTGCGCGAACGCAAGAAAAACGGACTGGTGCGCGATGTGTTTCACATGCGACACATGGAAAAGCTGACCGGCAACATGGGTATCGGTCACATTCGCTACCCGACAGCCGGCGGTGCGCGCGCTTCTGAAGCACAACCTTTCTACGTTAACTCGCCATACGGCATCGTTCTCGGGCACAACGGCAACCTGACCAATACCGATGAATTGGCCGAATTGCTGATCCGGGAAGACCGGCGACACCTGAACACCGGGTCCGATTCTGAAGTGCTGCTGAATGTCTTCGCGCACGAGTTACAAATCCGCACGGATGGCGAACCGACGCCGGAACAGATTTTCGATGCGGTGGAGGCCGTACACCGGCGCTGCAAGGGCGGCTATGCCGTCGTAGCGATGATTGTTGGTGTCGGCCTGGTGGCGTTTCGTGATCCCAACGGGATTCGGCCGTTGACGCTCGGCCGGCAGGAGCGCGACGATGGCACCGACTACATGGTCGCGTCAGAGAGCGTGGCGCTGGACGTTTCACAGTTTGAGCGATTGCGCGACGTGCAACCCGGTGAGGCAATCTTCGTTGGTAAAGACCGCGTCCTGCACAGCCGCAAGTCCGCCAGCACGGTACGGCACACGCCGTGCATCTTCGAGTTCGTCTATTTCGCGCGACCGGACTCGATCATCGACGACCTGTCCGTATACAAGACCCGGCTACGCATGGGTGAACAGTTGGCCGGCAAGATCGTGCGCGATTTCCCTGAACATGACATTGACGTCGTCATCCCGATTCCGGATACGAGCCGGACGGCGGCAGTGCAGGTTGCCCACCACCTCGGAGCAAAGTATCGCGAGGGGTTTATCAAGAATCGTTACATCGGCCGTACGTTCATCATGCCCGGCCAGGCTGAGCGCACCCAGTCGGTACGGCGCAAGCTCAACGCGATCGACCTCGAGTTTCGCGGCAAGAACGTTTTGCTGGTCGACGACTCCATCGTGCGCGGCACGACATCACGACAGATCATCAAGCTTGCCCGTGAGGCCGGCGCGCGCAAGGTCTACTTCGCGTCGGCCGCGCCTCCGGTGCGGCACCCGAACGTCTACGGCATCGATATGCCGGCCGCGTCGGAGCTGATTGCCAATGGCCGCAGCGAGGAAGAAGTCCAGGAGCTGATCGGCGCCGACCGGCTGATCTACCAGGACCTGCACGGCCTGATCCGCTCGGTCCGGCACGACAATTCGTCGATCACCGAGTTTGATACTTCCTGCTTCTCCGGCGAATATGTTACCGGGGATATCACCGACGACTACCTGCATGAGCTGGAACAGCGGCGCAACGACAAAGCCAAGCAGCAGAGTGGCACTGCGAGCCAGCAGTTCATTGGCAGCGATGACCTTTCGGTTGAGCAGTCGCAAGCGGTTGGAAGCCTGTAACGTCGACCCCGGCACGGCGGCCCGTCGATGAGCGTCAAATTCATGATCGTCGACGGTCAGGCGGACTTTCGCAGCCTGTTGTCGCACCACATCACGACGCACTGGTCGGACGCAATTATCTCGAGTTATGACCCGGTTGCCGCCGGGCAACTACCCGCCGAGTTTTCGGGGGCAGGCAACGACATCATCCTGCTTGGGAACCAGATAGGCGAGCGTGACAGTCTCGATGCGCTGCAGCAGTTCGTCGGCAGGCTCGGCTTCCCGCCGGTGATTTTCTTCGGGGCCGAGGCGGAAAAGAGCAGGGCGCTGAAGCTGGGGGCGGAATTGTTCTTCCCACGAGATGCGATTCGGCACAATGCCCTCGTCGTTGGCATGAGCGACATACTCAAGTCACACCGGGCGAGTGCCAATACCGGTTCGCTGTTTGTCGGCGATGACAGGGCTGGTATTCATCCACTGATCCGCGGTTATACGATGATTCGCAAGCTCAGTGCTTCGAGTCATTCGGCGGTGTACCTGGCGCGCAAGGATTCGTCGGCACAACAGATCGTCCTGAAAGTGCTGCGACAGGTGCCGGACGTCGCGGACAGTATTGGTGCGTTTGACCGCTTCTTGCAGGAATATGAACTCATCGCGGATATCGATCACCCGAACATCGTCAGGATTTATGACCTCGGCGTCGGCGACGACCATGCGCATATCGCGATGGAATATCTCGACGCTGGCGATCTCAAGCAACGTATTGCCGAAGGCATCAGGGAGCGTGATGCCGTTCGCTACCTGCAACAGATTGCCAGTGCACTGGCCGAAGTGCACAACGTCGGCATACTGCACCGCGACCTGAAACCCGGCAATATCATGCTGCGCAGCGACGACACAATCGCCCTGATCGATTTCGGACTGGCCAAGCGCATGCGTATTGCGATGGAAATTACCGGCAGTGGCGAAATTTTCGGCACGCCGTACTACATGAGTCCCGAACAGGGGCACGGCAATGGCATCGACCCGCGCAGCGATGTGTACAGCCTGGGTATTATTTTCTACGAGATGCTGACCGGAGAAAAGCCGTATCGCGGCGACAGTGCGATGGGGATCATTTATCGGCATGCACAGGCGCCGGTACCGCTGTTGCCGGCGTCGTTGTCCCGTTACCAGGCGCTGTTGAACATGATGCTGGCCAAGCGACCGGAGCATCGGCTGGGCAGCGCCGCGGAGGTTGCGCGGTGGTTGTAGTGCCGGAGACAATTCAGCGATTCTTCACCACGGCAACGCCGGAAGCGTGGGTAGCGGAGGCGACCCGCCGCTTGCCGGAGCTGTTGCTTGACCATGCGAATTGCGAGTTGAAGGCGGCGTCCACGGCACTCGGTTTCCTGTACCGGTATCCCGACCGCCCGGCGCTGGCACAACGCATGTCGCGACTGGCGCGCGAAGAGCTGCGCCACTTCGAGCAGGTGCGGTCGATCATGCAGGAAATGGATATCGCGTTCGATCGCTTGAGCGCATCCCGGTATGCCGGGGAGCTGCGCGCGGCAGTCCGTGACCAGGAACCGTACAAATTGCTCGACCTGTTGCTGGTCGGTGCGTTGATCGAGGCCCGGTCCTGCGAGCGTTTCGCCCGGCTGGCACCACAATTGCCGCCCCGGCTGGGCAAGTTCTACGCGGGCCTGCTGGCGTCCGAGGCCCGGCATTTCGAGCACTACATTCACTTTGCCCGCAGCGAATGCGCGGTTGACGAAGCCGCGATCGATGCCCGGCTGGACGAGCTGAAGGAAATTGAAGCGAGCTTGATCGCGGAACCGGATGCCCAGTTCCGCTTTCATTCCGGGCCGCCTACCGGGGCATAGCCTGCAGCTTGGGACCACGTAGGTCCCAGCGCAATACGCTGCCTTGCGTGTACCAGTCACCCAGTACGATGCGTTGCGCCTTGCGATTGCCCAGGTCAACGTTGTGTATGTCCGGGCGGTGCGTATGCCCGTGCACCAGGATGTCCACCTCGTGTTTGCGAATGACGCGAATGACTTCTTCCTGGTTCACGTCCATGATGCTCAGGTTCATGTTGATTGTTTGCTCGAGGCTCTGGCGGCGGGCTTCCTCGGCAATTCGCAGGCGTTCTTTCAGCGGTTTCTCGAGAATCGACTTCTGCCATTCGGGGTTGCGAACCATTTCCCGCACCCGTTGGTACTGCACATCATCGATGCACAGCGCGTCGCCGTGGCTGAGCAGTGTTCGTTCGCCGTACATCGTAACCGGGTAGGGGTCGGGCAATATCTCGACACCGGTCTCGTTCGCAAACTGCCGGCCGATCATGAAATCCCGGTTGCCGTGCATGAAATACACCGGAATACCCTTGTCGACGACTTTGCGAATAGCCATCTTGATCCTGGCGTAGTGCGTATTCGGGTCGTCATCGCCCACCCAGGCCTCGAACAGGTCGCCCAGGATGTACAGGTCGTCTGCTTCGAGCACGTCGGTCTTCAGGAAATTGATGAATTGGTCGCCGATATCCGGCCGGTCGGCCTCGAGGTGCAGGTCAGATACGAAGAGCGTGGTCATCTGTCCTACTCGAAGGTGTAGCGGGACATTTTCTTGATAACGATGGGCACTACCGGTACATCCTGCACAAAATCACCGCCCGGCCCGGTTTGTACACTGACAATCTTGTCGACAACCTCCATGCCCTGGATCACGCTGCCGAATACGGTATAGCCCCAGCTGCCATTGACGATTTTCTTGCTGGGATCGAGCCTGGAGTTGTCGGCGACGTTGATGAAAAACTGCGAATTGGCCGAATGCGGATCGCCGGTGCGCGCCATCGCGATCGTGCCGCGGACATTGCTGAGGCCGTTTCCGGACTCGTTCGGGATCGTCGTCTCATCCTCCTTGAGCTTCAGGCCAGGTGTAAATCCGCCGCCCTGTGCCATGAACCCCGGGATAACGCGGTGAAAGATCGTGCCATCGTAAAAGCCGGAATCGACCAGTTCCAGGAAATGTCCGACCGTCAACGGGGCTTGCCTGCCATCCAGTTCGAGGATGATCGTGCCTTCGGTGGTCACGATCTCGATGTACGGGTGAGCAGGAACTTCGTCGGCTGCCAGTGCGAGTGGGGCTGAAAAGGCCAGTGCCAGTGCGATCAGGACGTGTTTCATGGCGCCAAGATAGCAAGATCGCGTGGACGCGGCTATGGTTGCGACCGAATTCATTGACTGGCCCCAGACCCGTACGTATCATCCCGCAGCGTATTAACTGGCGCCGGGGCATGGCGCAGTCTGGTAGCGCATCTGCTTTGGGAGCAGAGGGTCGGGAGTTCGAATCTCTCTGCCCCGACCAGTTGATTGAACGTTGTTTTCGCGTATGAAGCGCCCGTAGCTCAACCGGATAGAGCATCGGCCTTCTAAGCCGAGGGTTGCAGGTTCGAGTCCTGCCGGGCGCGCCAGTATCGGTACGAGTTTCGTATTGGCACTGTAGCAACGGCGCAAGCCGCGATACAATCTGAATACCGTGGTGGGCGTAGCTCAGTTGGTAGAGCCCCGGCTTGTGATGCCGGTCGTCGTGGGTTCGAGTCCCATCGTCCACCCCATTTTTCAAGGTGCCGGTTGCAAGGCAAGCTGAACGAAATCGTCTTCAGCCTGCCTAAACCTGCATGAAAACAACAATCGTACTTGTCGCCGTACTGCTGGCGACTCCAACGCTTGCCGGGCAACCGGCCGTGACAGACCCATTCCAGGGGCTGGTCGATATCCGCAAACACCAGATCGTTTCGGAAGCTATCGGCGAGCAATACGAGATCATGGTGAGTTTGCCTGCCGGTTACGCGGAATCGCCCGACACCGAGTACCCGACCCTGTACGTGACGGACGGTGCTTCGCTGTTTGCATTATTGCAGGGCTACTACCGCTACCTGACGTTCGGGGAGGAAGTGCCCGAACTCATATTCGTCGCTATTTCCTACAGCGACAGCGACTGGGTCAACGGCAACAACCGCGGCCGCGATTATTCGGCGCCGTCGGATGAACGCGACGACTGGGGCGGTGCGGGAAACTTTCAGGCAATGTTACGCGACGAAATCATGCCGTTCGTCGAGAAAACGTACCGGTCACAAGAAGATCGGCGCATTGTTTTCGGCCAGTCGATGGGCGGCCAATTTGTCATGTACACCGCGCACACCGAGCCGGGCCTGTTTTGGGGCCACATCGCGAGCAACCCTGCTCTGCACCACACTGTCGATTTCTTTTTGCCCGCAAATACCGAGATCCCGACAAAACCATTGACCCGGCTGTTCGTTGCAAGCGCCTCCGACGATGCGCCCAGGTTCAAGGAACCGGCCATGCAATGGATCTCGGAATGGACGAACCGGCAACAGCGCCCCTGGGACCTGCGGGTCGAATTCCTTGAAGGCCACAACCACTACTCCCCGCCGCCGGATTCGTTCAGGCTTGGCATGAAATGGCTATTCAGCTCTGTTAATATCCCGCGTCCGGCGGGAGACTAGCTCAATCAGGCAGAGCAACGGACTCTTAATCCGCAGGTTCGGGGTTCGATTCCCCGGTCTCCCACCAAATTTCCCTGTTGCGTCAAGAAACCGGGCTACGCAATAACAGAGGAGAGTCTGCAATTCTCAGGTCAACTTTTCTGCTCCTGTTGGTCACGGGTGCGGCATTTACCGCTCGAGCGGACTTCCTCCTTGCGGATACGGATGCAGGCATCGAACCGGCGCCCATCGTCCTGTTTGCGGATGCACCGCCGAAGACGCGCGAAGCCGCTGTCGAACTGGCCGACTATGTCGAAAAGATCACGGGCGCGCGCCCGGCGCTGCTGGAAGGCGCGCCACGGCCGATGCCGGAACGCGCGATCTGGATCGGCTACCAGGAGAGTCTGAAAGACATCTTTCCGCAGACGGACTTCGCGTTTGCGCACCCTGAAGAGATCCTGATCAGGGTTTCCGGCCAGCATATCGTTGTTGCCGGACGTGACCGTTGGGATCCTGAGCACCTGGTCGCGCAGCGAATTGATATGAAGGTCAATGGGATCCAGCAGGAGTACGGTACGGTCAACGCGGTCTATACGTTCCTGCAGGACTACCTCGGTGTGCGCTGGCTGTGGCCTGGCGAGCTCGGCGAGGATGTGCCGCGCGAGGGCCGTGTCGAGCTACAGGAGGCGGAGACCCGCTACCACCCGCAGATACGAGCACGTGGCGGGGCTTTCAATTTCTCTGCGCTGGGAAACAAGGGCTATGGACGCTCGCAGGACTGGGCGCGCCGGCAGCGGCTACAACTGGATTCACTTGATATCAGCGGCGGGCATGCATTCAAGGATTGGCACGACCGGTTTCACGCAACGCAACCTGAGTTGTTTGCACTGCAGCCGGACGGGACCAGGGGGACGTTTCCGAGTGCGCGCGGCGCGAAACTGTGCCAGTCGAACCCCGATGTCTGGGACCAGTGGCTTGCCGACGTCAAGGCGGCGCTGAAGAAGGACCCGACACGGTCTGTGTTCAATGCGGCACCGAACGATGGCTGGATGAGTGGCCATTGCACCTGTGAACAGTGCCGTGCCTGGGACCATCCGGACGCCGAGTTGCGCGGGATGGTCTGGAAGAAACACAGGGAACAACAGCCGGCACTGTCGGACCGCCACGTGACGTTCGCCAACGAACTTGCGGGGCTGCTGGAAGAAACCTACCCGGACAAGGATTACAGCGTAACGACACTGGCCTATGGCCATTCCAGGCCAACGCCGGTCGAGGCGAGGCCGGCCGACAACGTCATTATCGTCAGCGTAGCGAATTTTTTCGGCCGGACGAACCTGGCCGACCGCGCCTCACCATCCGGCGCAACGCACCGCGAACAGTTCGAAGGATGGAGCGAGGTCGCTCCTCGGCTCGTCTGGCGCCCGAACACAGGTAGCCCGGCGGGGTGGCAACAGGGGCTGCCCGATCTGTCGACCCGGCAGACAATCGACGACCTGAAGTTCGTCGCAGAAAATCGGGCTGTCGGCATCTTCATCGATGCGGTATGGGAACACTGGTCGACACAAGGTCCGCAGTACTACGCGATGGCGCAGCTCATCTGGAATCCGTCAGTTGATGGCGATGCGATTCTTTCGGACTACTACGAACGGGCGTTCGGCCCCGCAGCCGATCATGTTCGCCGCTATTACGAGGCGATTGAATCGGCGCGCATGAGCTACGTCGAGAGCGAAGGCTATGCTGCCGGAGCCGCCAACTTGCCGAAACTCTTCACAAAGCAACTTCTCGACCAGTCGCAGGACTCTTTACGAAAGGCAGCTGCTGCTGTCAAAGACTCGCCGAAAGTCTACCGGCAGCGAGTCGATTTTATTCAGTCCGGACTGACGTATACCGTCCTGATGGTCGAGAATATTCGCCTGATGGAGTCTTACTGGGATTCGGAGGACCCGGCGATCGCGGCGAAAGTACTCGGCAACTGGGAAGCTGTCGAGAAACTGGCCGCGACAAATACCTACATCGTCAACTGGCGACCGCTGCGGCCGAATGGTACCCGTATGGCTGGCTTGCACCCTGATTTTCCGCCGCGCAAGAAAAAACGCAATAAGCCGGCTGACCTTGACCAGGATTGAGCAGCGAAACGCTTCCTTTCAAACGAAGCCGAGCCCGTCGACACTACTGGCGTCGCCGCCAGGCCAGCAGGCCCAGCAAGCTGAGCAGCAATACGCCGCTGCCGCCACCGCCCTCACCAAAGTTCTTTGCGTCCCCGGACGAGTCGGAGTTGTTCGGCGAATTTTGTGACGGGAGGTGCGGTGAGTTCGGCGAGTCTGCAACAAAGCCAACATCGATCCCACCACGGAATTGCGTGCTGGTGACGGAAAGACATTGCGTCCGGCCGGTGTCCTGGTTCGGGTTGCTGTCCTTGCTGGCATCGTCGCCCTGTTTGCTGAGCGTCAGTTGCATACCCGTGGGTGCCGGAAACTCCAGGCGATATTGCCCGGCGCTCAAGCCGCCGAATCGATAGCGTCCGTTGGAATCGGTGGTCGTCGTATCCAGGACCTCGTTGGCGCAGGTCATCAATTTGACATTCGCACCCGGCAACCCGGCTTCGCCGGCGTCCTGTATCCCGTCACGGTTGGAGTCGACCCAGACGAGGTCACCGAATGCGGCGTCCGATTCCGGCGGCAGCTCATTGGTCATTTCCACGACCATGCCGGCATCGACGCCGTTGCGAGTTTGTGTGTTGCTGAGTGACATGCAGTCAGTGCGGCCGCTGCCCGGTTTCGCGTCACTGTCGGCGCCCGAATCGTTGCCGCGGCCCACCGGGCTGAACACCATGCCGTCCTGCAGCTCGAATGCCACCGTGTAATTACCGGCTGCGAGACCCTTGAAGCTGTAGCGGCCCGCCCCGTTGGTGGCGGTGCTTGAAATTTGCCGGTTGTTGCAGTCGTACAGGTCGACCCTGACGCCTGGCAAGCCTTCCTCGCCATTGTCCTGCAGGCCATTGCTGTTGTCGTCCTGCCAGACGAGATCGCCGATCTGGCCCTCGTCGGCCGGTGGGGTGCTTGGCGAAGGATTCTGCGGAGGCGGCGGAGAGGCGCTGCCACCCAGTCGTACGAGCAATACGCCGTCGTAACCGTTGAGAGTCACCTTGTTCACGTTGGTACCATTGTTGATCGCGGTGTCCTGGCGACCGCGAATCTTGCGGAAGGTCCCGCCGAGTTCGATCGTTTTTGGCAGCGGTGAGGCATTTGCCAGCACGATGCCGTTCTCGAAGTCGCGGCGGAAGACGTTGGCGCTGCCTTCGAATACGTACAGCGAATCGAACCATACATTGGTGTTCTCACGACCAACCTGCAGGTTCAGCGCCGTGTTCTGGTTGCTGTCCTGGCGGAACGACAGGACGTAGCGGCGCCAGTTGGTGCCGACCGGTATCTTTTCGTTCAATGCGCCGAGTGCTACCCGAATCTCCCGGGCTTCCGCCGCCCGAGCCATGAACGACACGGTGTACTCCCTGCCGGCCGTCAGTCGCAGTGCTTCCGAGCGCACCACGGCACCGTAGACGTTCCTGTTGTAACTCTGCATCTTCGACACGTGCATTGCGCCGGAACCTTCGTACGCATTGTTACTGGCGGAAACGGAAACGTTGTTGCCGGACCACGAATTGACGTTGTACTCCAGCGAACCGTTCGACAACATGTTCTTCGACTTTGCAAATTGCGCGCTGTCATAGACGCGCGTGAACTTGCCAAGCGGGTCGCCCAGCCAGCCCTTGTGGGCATGTATTTGTGCCAGGTTATCCTTGTCGACGGCCGTGCCGAAATTGGGTGAATTGGGGTTGGCGTCCACGGCATACTCGTCCCACCAGGCATCCGCGGTGACTCCGGCATGTGTTCCGAAGTAGCCGTCGTCCATCAGCGTCAGCGCGAGACCGAGGCGGAACGGGGCATTGCTGTTTGCCTGCGTTCCATCCTTGTACTGCCGTGTCGGTGTCTTGGTCAGGTTGTGCGCAATTGGCGGTTGTATATCGCGTTCGCGCAAGTTGTAGAGGTAGGTTGCGAACATCGAGTTGAGCTGCTCGTATTGCGGGTTTGGCCGAAAATCGCCGTTGCCGAAATCGAGCCAGTTCTCCATCTGGATGCCGTTGTTAGCGCTGTAGCCGCGCGCGTCGTGCAGCCCGGCCATGATATGGATGTCCGGCAGGCGCTTGCGTGTGTCTTCATAAAACTGGTCCAGGCCTTCACCTTGCCAGTTGACGCCCGACGGTGAGATGCCGTTGTCGACGACCAGGTCATTATTGTAGTCCGCCTGTTCGTTGGGCAATTCAAAATACATGTCGGCGTCGAACAGGATCCCGGCGACCTTCGCATTGGTACGTTCGCCGGAGCTGTAGCGGTCATAGTTCCTGGCCAGCCACTTGGCGTAGAAGCTGGCGAACGTTTCCCCGTTGGCATCCTTCGGGCACTGCGTGCTCGTATTGAATGCCCACAGCTCGTCTTCCGGGCCTTGCCCGAGCATATGCTGGGCAACGATGGCGCCGGACGACCTGGCGCGTGCATTGGACTTGAAGCCGCGCTTGTTGAACGTGATCGTGTTCGTATTCTCATTGACCGAGCTAACGCGCGCGTGTTCTGCATTATTGAATGAACCTGGAGGCCCGTCGTAGATCACGACGTACTGTCCTGCATCGATGCGCGACGCGTCCTGCACTTTGACCGTCATTGCCTGCGCGGTGATCTGCTGCGTCGTGCGGGTACCGGCGCGGTAAAGCCAGTGGCCGGCATAGATTGAGCAGCCCGCGGTTTCCTCTGGGCCGCCCTGGGAGGTCGGGCCCGATGTCTCGAATGCAATGCCGCTGCTGATCCTGCAGTAATTGGCATTGAAGTTCTGGTAAGCACGCGCCGATATGTGCCGCAGCAACATCGTATCTTGCGAATGAGCATTCTGGATGTTGGCGACACGGTCGAACGACGAACCGTGCGCGTCGATGAAGTCGTACTTGCCGTAGTCCGCATTCGCAGCAGGGCCCTGCAGTTCATGCACCAGCGTGCGCGGGAACGAGTGATGCTGGAATGACGGCAGCGGATTCGCGGGAATGCGCCTGGTCGGGTTGGCATCGTCGAGATACGCATGCTGAGCAGTCGCCGGGGCGGCGATAAGGCACAACGATGTAAGAAATATCCTGGATAGAGAACGTACGGTTTGTCGCATTTTTTCCTGCACCTATGACCGCTCTCATTTGCCGCAGGCCATAGCCCGCAACGCCTGAAAGCCGTATCCATGTGCGCCGTTTAAAGCCATCCATCCGTGGATTCTTCTGCGTCCCATGTCGCCTCGGGACGCCGGCTTACATAATTCCTGTAGCTGATTGATTGTCGAAAACTGACGTCATAATGTGACAGTCATCCGGGCGCCCGGTGTGATGTAGCTCACAGAAATGGGTGCCGCTGGATTATCGTTAACTGAAATACCAACCACGTATTGCTTTTGGAACGTTTGTTGCCGAGTCGTAAAAAATTGGTAGCAAAACGGAAATTTGCAGCAGGAATTGCTGCAGGAATCGTGGCTGGTCAGGCCAGGATATCGGCGCCGAACACGCCTTCGCCGGCGGAGCGGCCGTCGTTGGCGGCGTTGACGAGGCCGAATTCATCGCCGATCAACTCGATCGCGACATCGGCCTCGTTCTCGCCTCTGAAGCCTTCGCCAAGCACCAGCTTGTTGCCCTGTCGGTCGACTGCTTCGATCGAGTAATAGACGACGTGCTTGTTGCCGCTCTGGGTTTTCAGTGAGCTGCCTTTCTCGAACCTTGCGAATGCATCGCGTTGCAGGCTGCGTCTCCTTACGGGAATTCCGAGCACACGGCGAATGGTCTGTACCTCGGATCCCGACTGCACGACCTCGAGCGAATTGGTCAGGGCATAGAGACAAGCCAGTGCGATCAGGGCGCCGACGCCACCGAAGATGCTGCCGAAGATCACCTGGTCTTCATGGAATATCAGGAATCCGCCGCTCGCCGCGAAAATCGCCCCGATGACCAAGCCTGTGAGCGAGGGACCGAGGAGCCGTCCCATCGGGAAGAACATACGTTTTCCGGTGGGCGTACGTACGAGGTTGACGACCTGTCGTACCGCACGTTCGTCCGCAGCGCGTTGCTTGTTTACCGACTTTTCCACCGCCATTTGCGACAGGAACCGGGAGCGCTGACCAGTCGCGAAGACAGGCAATTCATAGTCTCGATCAAGGTCTGTGCCCGGCAACTCGGCGTTGACGTTCAGTCGCCACAGGTAATAGCTGTCGTCCTTTTGGGTATCGGCAGGTTGCAGGCCGTCGGGTACATCGAAGCGAAAAGTCAGGCGCGTGCCCCTGGAACCGGGTTCGGCATGTGCGATGAGCTTCTTTTGCCAGGTAGCTTTTTCGCGACGGCTCCTGTTTTTGCCGCTGCCCGACTCGTAGCTGTGTGCACAGGTCAGCGTCAGGTTGAATTCATTGGCTGTGTTAAACGGAACGTTGAGTTCGATGCTGCCGCCGACGTGGCCGCCGATAGAGCCCGGAAACGGGTCGAGATTGACCGGTGCCGGACCGAACGAAGTCCACTCGCGGGTTCGCCGAATGGCCCAGACCAGCAAACCGATGCCGATGAGCGGAAACAAAAGGCCGAGCAGGGCGGGGTAGTTTTGCTTTTCAGTAATCTCTTCATAGAGGACGAAAGGCAGTGGCGCCGAAACGAGGTTCCAGAGTGCAGTAAAGAACCAGGCACCGTACATGGCCGATTTCGAATCCGACTTGATCGCCGGTGTCTGCCAGTTGTCGTTGAGCAGCCACGGCGATTCGGCATAGACCTCGAGTGACTTGTCTTTTTCCTTCGGTGCCCGCCACGCCGCAATCAAGAGTCCGAGCCCGACACCGCCGAAAATGACCAGGAACAGCGACTTGAACCCGACCAGGCCCCAACGGATGCTGCGGTCGATAATGGCCGCATCCGGATTCTCCGGGTCGACATACACGGTAATCGAGCTGCCGGTGGACTGCGCTCGCTGCAGCCAGCGGCCCATATCTTCCTGGTAGCTGCCGATATTGTCGCCACCGCTGGCCAGTCCAACGCGGTCGCCGCGATACTGCCGGCCATCGTAGGAGTAGCGATAGTCGGCATAGGCTTCGTAGGTCTCCGAGTCATCCCCGGTGTGGGTTTCAAAGCCCCCGTTGGTAACGGTAGCGTCAACCGCAGCCCAGTCCCCCATTTGCCAGGCGCTGCCGATTGTGGTCGCAATGGACCATAGCATCCAGACGCCGACACCAAAAAAGGGCAACGCGAACAACGAGACGAAGATCCTGCCTTTCATGAGCGAAACGGTAGCAGTCGCCGCTGTCTACCACCGTGATTGGCGTCAGAAAACCAGGATCGTAACTGGCTGAATCCAGATGTAATTTTGTTTCAATTGAAAGTTTTTGCGCGATGTTGTAAAAAAGGAACAGCATTGGCCTTAGTGGACGCTGGATTATTCCAAACGGGTCTATCGATTCCTGCACTTTTTTGGGCAGTCCTCGATCTAATTGAGTTGTTGTGAGGTTGCAGCACTCATTGTGTGACTGCACAGCGAAACGGACCAGGCAATCCGTTATCGCGATTTTGATGTTGTAAAACAGCAACACCCGAAAAGGGTGGGGGGAATATCATGAAAACATACAGGCGCCTTCGGCGCATTTTCGGCTGGTCCGTGCTCACGGCCAGTCTTTCGCTATCCGCAACTGCGCTTGCGCAGGACGATGAGGCTACCGATGAGGGTGCGCCCGTCGAGGAAATCACGGTAACGGGGTCGAAGATCAAACGTGATGCGTTTTCCTCGATCTCGCCAGTGCAGGTCATAGGCGGCCAGGACTCGCTGCGGATTGGTACTGTCGATCCATCGCAGATGATTGCTGAGTCACCGTTCGTGACCGGCACACAACTTGACGGCACGACCAACTCGTCGTCCTCGTCGGGCGCAACGGAAGGCGTACCGGCAACGGGACCCGGTGCGGCAACGGTTTCGCTGCGTGGACTGGGCCCGGAACGTACGTTGCTGCTGGTTAACGGTCGTCGTTTGTCGCCATCAGGTGTTCGTGGTGCACCGGTCGCGCCTGACCTGAACCTGATTCCGGCGGCAATGATCGATCGCATCGAAATCCTGACCGACGGAGCGTCGTCGATCTACGGTGCCGACGCGGTCGCGGGTGTTGCTAACATTATCCTGCGCACCGAGTTCGAAGGCATCGAGATCAACGCGTTTGGCACGCAGCCCGAGCAGAGTGGCGGTGAGGAAACCCTGATCAGCCTGGTTGGAGGCACGTCTAACGATGTTGCCAGCTTCATGCTGGCCGCCGAGTACTTCAACCGGGAAACGATCTTCGCGCGTGATCGAACGGACTGGAACTCCTGCCACCAGGGCATTGAAGTCGCGCCGGACGGCAAGGTCTACAAGCACTGCCAGGACAACCGTCCGGACAATGCGGGCGCCACGACCGACGATCCGTTCGGTTTTGCCGGTTTCGGCTTCGTGTTCAATACGCCGGGCACTACTGACATCGGCGTGCCGAACTGGTCGACGGGCGCCGGCGCAACCCAGTTCCTCGGCCGCATGCCCGGTGATGGCTCCGGTGACTGGCGGGTTGGATCCGCTTCGGAGACGCCGTACAACCTGCAACAGGAACTGCTCGATACGCAGCTGATGGGCAATATTGAGCGCATCAACATTTACACGACGGGCCGTTACGATCTCGGTGACAACCACAGTGTGTACATGGAAGGTTCCTACACCCAGCGTCAGAACTTCGAGTACTTTACTGACGAGCAGGTGTACCCCTCGTCGTCAAACTGGATCCCGATGGAAGACGCCAATGGTGACCTGCTGCGGAATCCGGATGGCTCTTTGCAGCGGTTCGACAATCCGATGAATCCGTTCGATTACGATCCGGCCAATCCGGACCGTTTTGCCAGGGTCGTTCCGGTCTACTCGGTGGCGGGCCTCCCGCAGACGCGCGATGTCGATGTCGACAACGTGCGCTTTGTCCTGGGTATTGACGGTGACCTGGGTTCATCGGGCGGCTGGCTTGATGACAGGGGTTGGAGCTATGACGCTTTCGCTTCCTACGAGGAAAGCTCCGGTACCTCGATTGCGCCGGGTATCAATGAGAACCACGTCCTGTTGTCGGTCGACACGTTGCGCCTCGATGTCAATGGCAATCCGATTTGTGGCGTGCCGCGACGCACGGGCTCATTCGGATTCACGACTCAGAACGAGTGCGTTCCCGTCAACTGGTTCGCGCCGTCGCTGTTTACCGTGGATGGCACTGGCAACAAGCGCTTTGCGACGCAAGCAGAAGAAGACTTCCTGTTCGGCAATGTTCTGAACCAGACGTCGATCAAGCAGCAACACTATTCTGCGCTGGCTACCGGCGAATTGTTCGACATGCCAGCCGGGCCTGCGGCAATTGCTGTCGGTGTCGAGTATCGCGTCAACTCGATCGATTCCAACAATGACTTCCTGCGTGCCAATGGTTTGGCCGCATCGGAAGCAACCGATGTCGAGGGCGATACGGTTGGTGAGACCTGGATCGGTGACCTCTACGCCGAGTTGGAGTTGCCATTGTTCGATCGGCTGCTCGTCAACCTGTCAGGTCGTTACACGGAAGAGAAAAATTTCGGCAATGAGCCGACCTGGTCTGCGAAAGTGTCCTGGCGCCCGATTGACGCATTGACGCTGCGTGCAACGGCGGGTACAACGTTCCGCGCGCCAAATTTGCGTGAGCAATTCCTCGCCGGGCAGGCCGGAACGCTGGATAACTCTGCCGACCCATGCAACGTGCCGAACACGGCTATCGTCAATGGCGTTTACGATCCGAACCTGGACACACGATCCCCGCGCGTTCTCGCGAACTGTGTAGCCGATGGTGCCGACCCGACGACACTCGGTCTTTCTGCCGGCGTCCTCATCCCGACCAATACCGGCGGTTCGGACGATATCAAGGCGGAGACTTCTGAGTCGTACACGCTCGGGTTCGTCTGGTCGCCGGACTTCGACGGATTCGGCCTGGACCTTGGCGTGACCTACTTCGACTACGATGTTGAAGACACGGTCGAGGAACTGCAATCGTCGGAAATTCTGCGTCGTTGCTATAACGACGAGGACAACCTGGCGAGTCCGTTCTGTAACCGGATCCAGCGCCGTGACGGCGGCACGCCACCGGACAGCAACACGGTTCAGCTGGTCGACGCTTCGTTTGTCAACCTGGGTCTCGTGACGTCGAAAGGTTACGACGTGAATGTTCGCTACATCGATGACTTTGACATGTTTGGGTCGATCTGGGATCTGCAGGCGACCTGGACAGGCACGAAGTACGATGAGCTTGGCGAGCAGGTCGATACCGAATCGCCGTTCAACGACCGTGTCGGCGAAGCGGGTTACCCCGAGTTCTCATGGATTGCACGTTTCGATCTGTCAACGGGTAACTGGCTGGCAACGTGGCGCACACGTTACGTTTCCGACTTCGAGAAGGATTCGGAAGATCTCACGCCGTCGGGTAATACCACGGATGTTGATCCTTGCGCGACGCTGGGCGGCCCGGCGGACTGTGTTGAGAAGGCCTTCGGCTCATCGAAGATGTACCACGATCTGTCAGCGACGTATCAGCGCGACACCTGGGCGGTAACGCTCGGCGTCAAGAACGTGTTTGACGAGATGCCGCCGCTGGTGAACCAGAATACGGATGAGGCGCCGTCGCGGTTCAACTACGTTGTTCAGTCGGCCTACGACCTGTACGGTCGCCGGGCGTTCGTGAATTTCAGCATGGGATTCTGATCCATGCTGGTTTGAACGTAGTCCCAGCTTAAGTAGTACAGGAGCGGCGACCTACGGGTCGCCGCTTTTTTTTCGCTAGCGGACTCGCTCGACCCGGATGGTCCGACGAATTTCGTTCAGGTGGAGTTGGTAGCCGCCCAGTGCTGACTCGGTAATGTCCGCCGTCTGGTTGCGCTCGAGGCTGGTGCGAATCCGATTGACGTCGCCCTTGATCTGGCGCCAGACCTGGCCGTTCTCGAAAGTAACCACGAGGCGTTCGTAGGGCACCCATTCGTACTTGACGACGACCAAACCGCGCTCGGCCTTCAGGGGCTCCATGCGCTCTTCACCGGTCTGGTCCCTGGCGATGACCTGTTCGGCGCCAATGCCGTTCGGCTCAGCTTTGACCCGGCTCGATTCGACTTCCGCTGCTTCGGCGGTTTCAGCGTCAGCCGGTCCGGCATCAATTTGCATGCTCGGCGGGTCGACCTGCGAAGCCGGCTCAGGTGTTGCAGACGACGGCGCAACCGCTGCTTCAGGCTGCGCTTCCTTGCCAATCAGTGCGGCTTCAAGGCAAGCGATACGTTCGGCTTCGGTGGACGATTGCTTGCAGTGCTCCACCACTGCCTGCTGCGCGAGCGCGCAATTGCTGAACGCCAAGAAACACAAAGGGGTCAGAGCCCTTTTGCGACGATGACTGGTTCTTGCATTATTTCCGATGAAAGGGCTCTGACCCCCGATTGCCGAATCAGTCATGCCGCCCCCTCGTGCCGTCAGCCCATGCATCCCAGACAGCGAAATTTCGCATCTGGGTCTCCAGGTCGGTCGCATCGATCAACGCGCGGATCTCGGCGTTGGACTGCCGCGGCAACCGGGCTGTGTCGTTGGCAAATCCCCACAGGACGGCAGCAGCTATTGCCGAGTTCAGTCGCATTTGCTGCTGGTCGACCTTGTCGAAGGTGTCGGATTCCGCGTGATAATTGGAGGCGTAGTTTGCATCCGCCTGGAACGCCACCAGGTTGGGCACACCCTGTATCATGAAATCGTAGTTATCGGTGCCGACGACCGGCGCATCGACTTGCTGGAACGGACCGAGCGCGGCGACCGGGGCGAGGTAGCTATTCACCAACCGTACGAGATCGGGCCGACCGCCAGTAAAGAACCCGGTCGTACGGCCGCTGCCTATGTCGAAGGACGCGGCGACGACGTGGTTGTCGAGTTCATCCTTGTGCTGCACCGTGTACTTCCAGGAACCGACCAGGCCCTGTTCTTCGCCGTTCCACAGCGCGATCCGGATCGTACGTTGCGGCTGCAGGCCGAGGCGCGTGATCTGGCGAGCGACGTTGATCAGCATGGCGACATTGACGCCGTTGTCCAGTGCGCCGGTGCCCAGGTCGTGCGAGTCGAGGTGCGCACCGAACAGGACGATCTCGTCAGGGCGGGAAGCGCCCGGTATCTCGGCGATCACATTGGTCGATGACCGCTTCTCCTGCTGGTCCGCGTCGATGGTCGCGGACAATGTCAGAGACTTGCCATCACGCAGCAGCCGCAGCGCCCGCTGCGCATCTTCGCGTTCGATAACGAGCAACGGAAGTTCGTTCTGCGCGCCGTGGCTGGCGAACTGCCGATAGACGAGGTTTTTCGGGTAAGGCGACATGCTGACGATACCGGCAGCGCCAGCCGCTGTTGCGTTGGTCTCGAATGTCCTGGAGTCGCCGTAAAGACCGAACAGCCCGCCCAGCCCGACATCGTCATCGAGCAACGGCGTTTCGACGAGGACCCACGCGCCGGCAGCGGACTCGCCAAGACGCTCGAAGTCGGCGGCGGACCCGAAGCCGCCGTCGAGCAGCCGAGCCGACAGCCGGCTGACACTTGGCGAATAGGGCTTGGCTACGCTGTTCAGCACGAACTCGACGTCCCCGGAAATCCTGGCGGAAACGCTGCGCTCGTCCCAGGTCGCGGGCATCATGAAGGTTTCCGTACTGACAGCAACCCCGGCCTGCCGCAGCTTGTCCGTTGCCCAGGCGACTGCCTGTTCGTTGGCGTCGGACCCCGTGACCCGGCCGCCGATCGTGTCCGTCAGCTCCTGCAGGTCCTCGACAACCGGCGAGTCGCCGAGCATTGCGGCGATCAGCCGCTGTGTATCGTCGTCGGCCGCGTATGCGTCGAGGCTTGGATGCATAAAACAGAAAGAGATCAACGTCCACCGAAAAAGCAAAGGGGTCAGGCAACGGCTCTGTCCCCTTTTGGTCTTATAATTGCTCACATCATTTCCCCCCGGAGAAGTCAGCATGTTGTCTCGAATGACACTGATAATACTCGCCTTCCTGATGTCGGGTCAGCTATTCGCCGACTCGGTACGGCCCATGCGACCCGTGAACACCTACTCCATCGTCGCGCGCGATGCGGCAACCGGTGAGCTCGGCGTAGCCGTGCAGTCACACTGGTTTTCTGTGGGATCCATTGTCCTCTGGGCCGAGCCGGGCGTCGGCGCTGTCGCTACCCAGTCCTTCGTCGATCCGGACTACGGGCCGCTCGGCCTGCAGCTGATGCGCGGCGGCAAGTCTGCGGCAGAGGCGCTGGCGGCGCTGGTTGGCGTCGATGAGCACGCCAGCGTGCGCCAGGTCGGCATGGTCGATGCAGCCGGTATCGTGGCCAATCACACGGGCCAGATGTCGATCGATGAACACTGTGAAATCGCCGGTGACGGGTTCACCGTTCAGGCCAACCTGATGTGGAAGCCAACCGTTTGCGCGGCAATGGTCAGCGCCTACCGTGAATCCGGCGGCGACCTGGCGGAGCGTCTGATGGCGGCGCTGGACGCCGCTGAAGCTGACGGCGGGGACATTCGGGGCAAGCAGTCGGCCGCCATGCTGGTGGTCAGCGGCGATCGGTCGCTGCCCCCTTGGGGCGGGCGCATCGTCGATCTCAGGGTCGAAGATCATGCCGACCCGTTGCTCGAAATGCGCCGTTTGCTGGTCCTGTCGCGGGCCTACCGGCTGATGAACGAGGGTGACGAGTTGATGGCTGGCAACGAGATCGGCGCTGCTGTCGAGGCGTACACCAGGGCCGCGGCTCTCGCACCGGACAACCATGAGATGCTGTTCTGGCAGGCGGCCACGCTGGCAGGGGCGGGCCAGGTCGATGAGTCATTGCCGCTTTTCGAACAGGCATTTGCGCTCTGGCCGAGGTGGCGGGAGCTGGTCACGCGGCTGCCGGCCTCCGGATTGCTGCCGAATGACCCGGAATTAATGGCTAAGATTCTCTCGACCGATTAAACTAGCCGGCTGGCAAGCGAAAGTGGCGGAATTGGTAGACGCGCTGGCTTTAGGTGCCAGTGGGGCAACCCGTGAGAGTTCGAGTCTCTCCTTTCGCACCAGTGTCACACCCAATAAACAACGAGATTAAGGAAAAAGCAATGCAGGTGAGTGTCGAGTCAACCGGCAAGCTGGAGCGGCGTATGCGCGTCGAACTGCCGGCTGCACGGATCGACCAGGAAGTGAATTCCCGGCTGAAATCAGTAGGTAAGACAGCCAAGATCAAGGGCTTTCGGCCCGGCAAGGTGCCGGCCAAGATCGTCAGGCAGCGCTACGGCCAGCAAATTCGCGATGAAGTGATTTCGGAAATCATGCAGAAGAGCTACACCGACGCGGTGCAGCAGGAAAACCTGAACCCGGCCGGCGGCCCGAGTATCCAGCCGGAAAAAGCAGAGGAGAAGGATGGTTTCGCGTACGTCGCAACCTTCGAAGTCATGCCGGAGATCGAGCTCAAGAATCTCGACAAGATAAAGATCAGCAAGCCGGTCGTCAGTATCGAGGACAAGGACCTGGATGCCATGATCGAGAAACTGCGCAAGCAAAAAGCCAGTTGGGAAGAAGTGGATCGCAAGAGCGAGGCCGGCGATCGCGTCATCGTGGACTTTGACGGCTCGCTGAAGGGTGAGCCGATAGCCGGCGGCAAGGGCACCGATGTGCCGGTCGTGCTGGGCGAAGGACAGATGCTCCCGGACTTCGAAGATGCGCTGTTTGGTGTCAAGGCCGGCGACGAAAAGTCGTTCAAGGTCAAGTTTCCGAAGGACTACCAGGCCGAGGAATTGCAGGGTAAAAAGGTCGACTTCACGATCAACGTGCATCGTGTCGAAAAGCAAGTGCTGCCGGAAGTCGACGATGCGTTCGCTGCGATGTTCGAGGTCACAGAGGGCGGCATCGAGAAGTTCAAGGACGACGTCAGGGAGAATATGCGGCGCGAGGCCGACGCCAAGGTCAAGTCCGACGTTCGCGAACAGGTCATCGACGGCCTGATCGAAACCAATGCCATCGACATTCCGCAAACCCTCAAGCACCAGGAAATGCACGCGCTGCAACGCGACGCGATGCAGCGGATGGGTATCGAGGACGCAGACCAGGCGCCGGCGCTGGAGAATTTTACCGAGCTCGCCGAGAAACGTGTGCGGCTCGGGTTGCTGGTTCGGCAGTTGATCGTCGAGCAAAAGCTGACGGTCGACGAGCAGAAAGTGCGAGCGCGAGTCGAGGAGATGTGCGCTGGCTACGAAAATGCCGAAGATATGGTCAACATGTATATGAGCAACCCGCAGGTGGTGCAGCAGATTGAACCGATGGTGCTCGAGCAGCAGGCAATTGACTGGCTGACTGAGAATGGCAAAGTAAGCGACAACAAGGTGAGCTTCACCAAATACATGAATACAGAGGAATCACAATGAGCGCACAGGCACTGAACCTGGTACCGATGGTTGTCGAGCAGACGTCGCGCGGCGAGCGTGCCTACGATATCTACTCCCGCTTGCTCAAGGACCGGCTGGTTTTCATCGTTGGCCCGGTCGAAGACCAGATGGCCAACCTGGTCGTCGCGCAGCTGCTGTACCTGGAGTCGGAAAACGCGGACAAGGACATTCACCTGTACATCAACTCACCCGGCGGCATTGTCACGGCCGGGCTGTCGATCTACGACACGATGCAATTTATCAATTGTGACGTCAGCACGATCTGCTGTGGCCAGGCAGCCAGCATGGGTTCGCTGCTACTGGCCGGCGGCACCAAGGGCAAGCGCTTCGCATTGCCGCATTCGCGGGTGATGGTGCACCAGCCCAGCGCCGGCTACCAGGGGCAGGCAACGGATATCGACATCCATGCGAAGGAAGTCCTGGAACTGAAGGCCCGCCTCAATGCCATCATGGCGAAACACACCGGCCAGACGGTTGAACAGATCGAAAAGGACCTGGAACGGGACAATTTCATGAGTGCCGAGAAGGCCCGTGATTACGGACTGGTCGATACTGTGCTCGCCCAGCGCAAGGAAATGCGCAGCAAGTAACATTGCGGACTTCTTATAAATCAACCACTTAATTTACTTTTTTGTGGCATATGGGACCTGGTGCTTTGCACCGTGAAATGCTGCATGTTATATACACAACGTTGCTGTAAGCGACTGATTTTATTGTCACAGAGGCCTGTCCTATATGAGCGATGATTCCCGCGGTAAGAACGAAGACGGAAAACTCCTCTATTGTTCTTTTTGCGGCAAAAGCCAGCACGAAGTCCGCAAGCTGATCGCGGGCCCGTCCGTATTCATCTGCGACGAATGTGTCGAACTTTGCAATGACATCATTCGCGAGGAACTCGAAGATACCGGCGAGGCCGGGCACGACAAGCTGCCCAAGCCGAAAGAGATCAAGGAAATCCTCGACGAGTACGTCATCGGCCAGCAAGGCGCCAAGAAGGTGCTTTCGGTTGCCGTCTACAATCACTACAAGCGGCTGAATGATCGCCTGGACGAGCGCAACAAGGACGACGTTGAGCTTGCCAAGAGCAACATCCTGCTGATTGGCCCGACCGGCTGCGGCAAGACACTGCTCGCGGAAACGCTGGCGCGGCTGCTGAATGTACCGTTCACGATTGCCGATGCGACAACGCTCACCGAGGCCGGCTACGTTGGCGAAGATGTCGAGAACATCATCCAGAAGCTCTTGCAGAAGTGCGACTACGACGTGGACAAGGCGCAAACCGGCATCGTCTACATCGATGAGATCGACAAGATCTCACGCAAGTCCGACAACCCGTCGATTACACGCGACGTCTCGGGCGAGGGCGTTCAACAGGCTCTCCTCAAATTGATTGAGGGCACGATTGCGTCCGTGCCGCCCCAGGGCGGTCGCAAGCATCCGCAGCAGGAATTTCTGCAGGTGGACACCAGCAATATCCTGTTCATTTGCGGTGGCGCGTTCGCCGGCCTCGACAAGATCATCCTGAACCGGTCTTCGAAGAGCGGCATCGGCTTCGTCGCCGACGTCAAGACCGAGGAGAACGAGCTCAGCATCGGCGAGCTGTTGCACGAGGTCGAGCCCGAGGACCTGATTCGCTATGGACTGATTCCGGAGTTTGTCGGTCGCTTGCCGGTCGTGGCAACGCTGGAGGAACTGGATGAAGCGGCCCTCGTGCAGATTCTGCTCGAACCCAAGAACGCGCTGACCAAGCAGTATCGCAAACTGTTCGACATGGAAGGAGTCGAACTCGAGATTCGCGAGGATGCCCTGACCGCCGTTGCCCGCCGGGCAATGGAGCGCAAGACCGGCGCCCGTGGGCTGCGAACGATTCTCGAATCCGTTCTGCTGGATACGATGTACGACCTGCCTTCCGCGATCGACGCCAAGAAGGTTGTTGTCGACGAGGCCGTGGTCACCGGCGAAAACAAGCCCTACGTCATCTACGAGTCGGAAGAGAAGCCGGCCGAAGATGTCCAGCAGCGACGCCCGACCGGTTCGGACAGGGCCTGAGATCCATGAATACCCACAAAGGGGTCAGAGCCCGTTCGGAACGGGCTCTGACCCCTTTTTGTTTTGTTTCGGCTTGAATTATTGGTTGGCGGATATATGTCCGCTGGCAGTCTTTATTAAACGAGGTTAATCCCGGTGTCAGAAAACGATCTGCCTGAACGCGACCTGATAGGCGATGCAACGGTGACGGACGACGCGTCCGGCATCCCGGTACTCCCGCTGCGCGACGTCGTGGTCTACCCGCACATGGTTATCCCGCTGTTCGTCGGCCGTGACAAGTCGATCGTCGCGCTCGACAAGGCGATGGTGGCTGGCAAACGCATCCTGCTCGTAGCGCAAAAGAAAGCGGACATGGATGACCCGCAACCTAATGATTTATATGAGGTTGGCACGCTGGCGACAATTCTGCAGCTGCTGAAGCTGCCCGACGGCACCGTGAAAGTGCTGGTGGAAGGCACAGAGCGTGCCCTGGTCGATCGAATTAATGTTTCCGACCACTTCTCGGCCGAGATTTCCGTACTCAACGAAGACGACCGGCACGATGAGCGCGAAATCGATGTCCTCGTGCGGTCGATCATTGCGCAATTCGAGCAGTACGTAAAACTGAACAAGAAGGTGCCGCCCGAGATCCTGACCAGCCTGTCGGGTATCGATGAGCCGGGGCGCCTGGCCGATACGGTGGCCGCGCATATGGCGCTGAAGCTGTCCGAGAAGCAGCGCATCCTCGAAATTCAGGACATCAAGACCCGCCTGGAGCAGATCCTCGGCATCATCGAAGGCGAGATTGATGTGCTGCATATCGAAAAGCGCATCCGCGGCCGCGTCAAGCAGCAGATGGAGAAAAGCCAGCGCGAGTATTACCTGAACGAGCAGATGAAGGCGATCCAGAAAGAGCTCGGCGAGATGGAAGACGCGCCGAACGAGCTGGCTGATCTCGAAAACAAGATCGAAGAGGCCGGCATGTCCAAGGAAGCCAGGGAAAAGGCTACGTCGGAGCTCAACAAGCTGAAGCTGATGTCGCCAATGTCGGCTGAAGCAACGGTCGTTCGCAACTACATCGACTGGCTGCTGAAAGCACCGTGGAAGAAACGCAGCAAGGTGCTGCGCGACCTGACTCGGGCCGAAGAGACGCTCGAGGCAGATCACTACGGGCTGGAAAAGGTCAAGGAGCGCATTCTCGAGTACCTGGCCGTGCAACTGCGCGTCAAACGACTGAAAGGCCCGATCCTGTGCCTCGTCGGGCCACCGGGCGTCGGCAAGACGTCGCTCGGACAGAGCATCGCGCGGGCAACCAATCGCAAGTTCGTCCGGATGTCGCTCGGTGGCGTGCGCGATGAGGCTGAAATACGCGGTCACCGCCGGACCTACATCGGCTCGATGCCGGGCAAGATCATCCAGAACCTGGCCAAGACCGAGGTTGGCAACCCGCTGTTCCTGCTCGACGAAATCGACAAGATGGCCATGGACTTCCGTGGCGATCCGTCGTCGGCCCTGCTGGAAGTGCTGGACCCGGAGCAGAATTCGACGTTCCAGGACCACTACCTGGAGGTGGATTTCGACCTGTCCGATGTCATGTTCGTCTGCACAGCCAATAGCCTGAATATCCCGGCGCCGCTGCTCGACCGGATGGAAGTGATCCGGATTCCGGGTTACACGGAGGATGAAAAGCTCAATATCGCCACGCGTTACCTGATCCCCAAGCAGATGAAGGAAAACGGGCTCAAGGAAAACGAGCTGAAGATCACTGAAAGTGCCGTACGCGACATCATTCGTCACTACACGCGCGAGTCCGGCGTACGCAACCTCGAACGCGAGATCTCGAAGATCTGCCGGAAAGTGGTCAAGGCGCTGTTGCTGAAGCCGCGCAAGAGCTGCGTCACCGTCATGCCCAAAAGCATGGAGAAGTACCTCGGCGTGCGCCGCTACCGCTTTGGTACGGCCGAAGACAATGACCAGGTCGGCCAGGTCACCGGCCTAGCGTGGACCGAGGTGGGCGGCGAATTGCTGACAATCGAGGCCGCCACGGTGCCGGGCAAGGGCAAGCACAATTACACCGGCCAGCTGGGCGACGTGATGACCGAATCGATCCAGGCCGCGATGACGGTCGTCCGCAGCCGGGCCAAGGTGCTGGGCATCGACGAGGACTTCCACCAGCAGCTGGACGTGCATATCCACGTGCCCGAAGGAGCCACGCCAAAGGACGGTCCGAGTGCGGGAGTTGGCATGTGTACTGCGCTGGTGTCGGCACTGACCGGTATCCCGGTCAAGAGCGATGTCGCGATGACCGGCGAGATCACGCTGCGCGGCGAAGTCCTGCCGATCGGAGGCCTCAAGGAGAAGCTGCTGGCCGCCCATCGCGGGGGTATCAACAAGGTCCTGATCCCGCATGAGAACGAGAAAGACCTTGCTGAAATTCCGAAGAACATCAAGGACAAGCTGACGATAGTTCCAGTGAAATGGATAGACGAGGTCCTGCAGCATGCGCTGGCTCATATGCCGGTGCCCGAGTCTGCCAAGAGTGATGCGGACAAAGACGCGAATTCACCCGAGAATGAGTCCAAATCAGAGGATATTGTCAGGCCCCACTAAATCGCTGAAACCCGCGTGGTTAAAGGAAATTTGACGGTGTTTGGGCTGCTTGGTATAAGCATCGCAGCTGTTGGTGGATGCACGGAGCTGCTAATGGCGATTCAGCGGATTGCGAAGCTTTGGCAAGGCTCGCGCTGGATTGACACTTCTTCAAATATTTTTTAATCAATCTGCAAGGGTGAAATCATGAACAAAGGTGAACTGATCGACGCGGTTGCGAGTTCTGCGGGCCTGTCGCGCTCGGACGCAACCAAGGCCGTAGACGGCGTGCTGGATTCCATTCAGGCCACATTGGCGAACGGCGGGTCCGTGTCGCTGGTTGGTTTCGGAACCTTTACCGTCAAGGCGCGTGCTGCCCGGATGGGCCGCAACCCGAGGACGGGCGAAGCGATCGAGATCAAGGCGAGCAATGTTCCTGGATTCAAGGCTGGCAAAGGCCTGAAGGATGCCGTAAACTAGCGCGCCGCTCGACCCTGAGGGCCGGGCACAAGCATTGCAGGAGCGCCTCAAAGCCGCTCCTGCAATAGTTTTGGGGTGCTTAGCTCAGCTGGTAGAGCATCGCCCTTACAAGGCGAGGGTCGGCGGTTCGATCCCGTCAGCACCCACCAGAGTTAGGAGTGGTAGTTCAGCTGGTTAGAATACCGGCCTGTCACGCCGGGGGTCGCGGGTTCGAGTCCCGTCCACTCCGCCACGAAAATGCCCGGGCTACCGAAAGGAAGCCCGGGTTTTTTTTGCCACCAACAAGATAGGCTCTACATACAAAAAGGGGTCAGAGCCCTTTTCGAACAAAAGCGCCAGGGCCAGGGAACGTACAGAAAGGGCTCTGACCCCTTTTTGTGCGGCCGGTATTGGCCCGCCGGCGCGCCTCGCGTAGAATCGCCGCCACTTTAATATTAGTTCCCGAAATTCTATGCTCTCTCAAATCCGCGACAAAATTGTCGGCCCGGCCGGGCTGATTATCCTCGGAATTATTGCCGTTTCGTTCGTTTTCTTTGGCGCCACGCTGAATTTTGCCGGCAGCCAGTACGCCGCCAAAGTCGATGGCGATGAAATCGGTGTCGCGCAATTCGAAAACGCCTACCGGAACCAGCTAAACGCGAATCCGCAGCTGGCACAGTTGCCGCCCGAGTTCCGTGGCCAGCTGCGCCGCAATGTCCTGCAGTCGATGATTCGCGAACGCTTGGTCGAGAATTACCTGGCTGATGCCGGGTACCAGATCAGTGAAGCGCAGCTCACCGAGTCGATCCAGCAGATACCCGATTTCCAGATCGACGGTGAATTTGACCTTGAAACGGCCGAAACGATACTGGCTGACAATGGCTACAGCCGTGCCGAGTTCCGCAGCCTGCAGCGCGCTCGCATGCGTACCGACCAGTTGCAGCGGGCGATCGGCGGCACGTCGATCGTCACACCGTCGGAGTATCGCCGCTACCTGAACCTGATGGCAGAACAACGCCTGGTGTCCATGGCGCACTTCGATATCGAAACCATTGCGGCCGAGGTTGAAGTGAGCGACGAGGCGATCACCGCCTACTACGAAGAGAACGACAGCCTTTTCCTGCTGCCCGAGACCGCGTCGATTGAGTACATTGAGATGAGCCGTTCGGCAATTGCCGAGGAAATCGAAATCGCGGAAGACGTGCTGAACGAGTATTACCTCGATTCACAAAACCGCTATTTACAGGACGAGCAGCGGCGGGCGCGGCATATCCTGATCCTGTCTGGAGACGACGAGGCGGCAGCTGAAGAAACGGCGCGCAGCCTGGTTGCTCGTGTCAATGCCGGCGAACCGTTTGCAGACCTCGCGGCGACCTACTCGGCGGATGGTTCGACAGCATCCCAGGGCGGCGATCTCGGCGTACGGACGCTGGCACAGTTGTCCGATGAACTGGGCAGTGCGGTATTCACGATGGAAGAAGGGGAGGTCAGCGGACCGATCAAGAGTGACTTCGGCTTCCACGTGGTGCAGCTGGACGAAATCCTGGAGCAAGGACCGTTGCCACTGGAGCAGGTGCGCGGCGAATTGCTTGCAGAGCTGCGTGAGCAGGAGACCGAAGACCGCTTTCGGGATGTCACGCGTGCTGCTTCGGACGCGCTGTTCGACAATGCCGATATGCAATCGATAGCCGCAGCGATCGGTGCCGAGGTGCAAACGGCCGACAATATCCAGCGCACCGATGCCGGGCCATTCGGCAACAACCAGGCGGCTATCGATGCGATATTTGACGAAGCGGTGCTGCTTGACGGGCATATCTCGGAAGTCATCGAACTCGATGCCGATCGAGCGGCACTCTTCAGTGTCGTCGACCACACGCCGGCATCGCGGCAACCGCTCGACGAAGTGCGTGACAAGGTTGCGGATGCAGTGCGCAGCATCGAAGCGGAGAAAATAATCGCAGATCGTGCAGCGTTGTTGATGGAAGCGCTGGACAATGGCGAAGACTTCGGCATCGCGGCGGAGTCGGCCGGCGCCACGGTGGCGCCAACGACGCTGGTTGGTCGCCAGGACGCATCGGTGGACCCTGCGGTTCTGGCGCAGGTTTTTGCATCACGCAAGCCGACGCAGAATGCGCCTGTGCGTGGGCAGGTACGTAACCAGGACGGCGGCCAGACGATTTTCTCGATCGAGGCGGTGCTGCCCGGCAGGCCCGAATCGATCCCGCTGGCGGATCGTGACGCGGGCAGGGAGCAACTCGCGCTGCAATCGGGCGGCGCCGACTACCTGGCATTCGTCGAGTCGCTCTACAGTGACGCCGATATCGCCATCAACGAAGACGTTGTAGCCGCATCAGACATGTTCCAGTAAGCTGGTCCGAATACAGGCGGGGAGACCCATGCGCAAGCTCGAACTGCACTGGCAAATTCTGATTGCGATTGTTCTTGCGGGCATCGTCGGTACCGTGATCTTCGAGTATCGTGCGGCGAATGGCGCCGATCCGACGATATTCGGCATCGCCTACACCAGCATCTTTGACTACATCGGCACGATCTTCCTCAATGCCCTGCGCATGATCATCGTGCCGCTGATCACGTCGTCGATTATTGTCGGTGTTGCCGGGATCGGGTCCGGGGGTAACCTCGGCTCCCTTGGGGGGAAGACGCTGTTGTTTTACGGTGCTACCACGCTGGTAGCCATCCTGGTTGGCCTGATTGTCATCAATGCCGTGGGCCCCGGGTACGTCGATGGCGAGCCGGCAAGAGAGTTGCTGGCGCTGGAAGCGGACACGGCGGACCTGGAGAACCGGGTAGCTGGCAAAGGGCCGGGCGATGTGGCCATGATCTTCCAGCGCATGGTGCCGCCAAACGTGGTCGCCGCTGCCGTCGAAGGTCAGATGCTGGGCCTGATATTCTTCGCCATTCTGTTTGGCTATTTCATGACGCACCTGTCGCACGAAATGGCCGAACCGCTGTTCAAGTTCTGGAATGGTGTCTTTCACGTCATGATGAACATGACCGAGTGGATCATGAAGTTTGCACCGATCGGTGTCTTCGGCCTGGTTGCCGTGGTGATTTCCGAGGCCGGGCTCAAGGCAACGGGGCCGCTCGCAGTATTTGCCGTGGCAGTGCTGGTCGCACTGGCCTTGCACGCGTTCGTCACATTACCGCTGCTCTTGCGCTACGTGGGGCGCGTCAGACCACTGAGAACACTGGCCGGCGCCTCGAAGGCAATGCTGACGGCCTTTTCGACCGCGTCATCGTCCGCAACCCTGCCTGTGACGATGGAATGCGTTGAAGAAAACATTGGCGTGTCTAACAAGATTTCGAGTTTTGTATTGCCGCTCGGTGCAACCGTCAACATGAATGGCACGGCGTTGTATGAATGTGCTGCGGCAATGTTTATCGCCCAGGCTTATGGCCTCGACCTGACCTTCGGCGTACAGTTTTCGATCGTGGCCATCGCGCTGCTGACCTCGATCGGCGTCGCCGGCGTTCCGTCAGCATCACTGGTTGCTATTGCGATCATCCTGACGGCCATCGGCCTGCCGATCGAAGCGCTCGGCGTCCTGCTCGTGTTCGACCGTATCCTCGACATGGCCCGCACCAGCATCAATGTCTGGGGCGACGCGTGCTGCGCGACGATCGTCGCACGCCTGGAAGGCGAGAATACCAACGTCGCCCTCAAAAAGCCGTGACAGTTACTACTTGCACCTTTTTCCATTGCGGGAAAAGGTGCAAGTAGTAACTGTCACGGCTTTTTTTAGTCTTCGTCGAAGACCATTCCCATGATATTGACGCCGGCATCGACGAAGGTTGTTTCACCGGTGATGCCGCTGGCGAGATCCGAGCACAGGAAAGCCGCGGTGTTGCCGACTTCCTCGATAGTTACCGTGCGGCGCAATGGCGAGGCTTTCTCCGCGTAGCCGAGCATCTTGCGGAAACCGCCGATACCGGCTGCTGCCAGCGTCTTGATCGCGCCGGCCGAGATCGCGTTGACGCGGACGCCGCGCGGGCCCAGGTCGGACGCCAGAAAGCGCACGCAGGACTCGAGACTGGCTTTGGCCAGCCCCATGACGTTGTAGTTCGGCACAACCTGCACTGCTGCGTTGTACGTTAGCGCCAGTATGGCGGACTTGTCGGACAACATTGGAACCGCTGCCTTTGCGAGTGCCGCCAGGCTGTATGCCGATATGTCATGCGAGATACGAAAGCCGTCACGGGTGATCGACTCGGTGAAGCCACCCTCGAGTTGCTCACGAGGTGCAAAGCCCACGGAGTGCACCAGCACATCCAGCTGGTCCCAATGCTTGCCGAGTTCGCTGAATACGGCATCGATTTCCTCGTCGCTGGTGACGTCACAGGGAAACAGCAGGTCCGTGTTCTGCCCGAGTCGCGCGGCAAGCTTTTCCACGCGCCCCTTGAGTTTGTCGTTCTGGTAGGTGAAAGCCAGTTCTGCACCTTCACGGGCAAATGCTTCTGCAATGCCTGTCGCAATCGATCGATCGCTGGCGACGCCGACGATCAGCGCGCGTTTGCCGGCCATAAAGCCCATAATGTTCCCCTTAGCTGGATTGTCGGGTGACGTCGACGTACATCGTCAGGCGTTGCCCGGGCCTTAGTATCTTGTTTTTGTCGATGTTGTTCCAGCGCGTTATCTGGTTCACCGTCACCCGAAAGCGGCTGGCAATCAGGTACAGCGAGTCGCCATTGCGCACCGTGTAATTGAGTTTGCGGGTCGTATTGCCCAGCGCGCTGCTGGGCGACGTGCTCGGTCCCGTGTCGGCGTCTGTCCAGACCACCAGTTTGCGTCCGACCGGCAGCGTGTCTCCCGGTGCCATACCGTTCCATGCGGACAACTGCCGGGTCGTGATGCCGTAGCGCTGGCTGATCGTCCAAAAACTTTCGCCGCTGGCAACAATGTGCTCGACTTTGTTGGCGGCTCGCTTGCGATTCTGGGTCTTGGCCAGCCTTGCATCGGCGCTCTTGCTATACGCGCCGAGCGGCTTGCTGGCGACCGGAATCATCAGGTGGTGCCCCGCACGAATCGTATTGCCACGCAGGTTATTGGCCGCACGGATCGCGCCGACCGTCGTGTGATAGTCCCTGGCAATTTCTGAAATCGTCTCGCCGTTGGCAACCTTGTGCCGTTTCCAGCGGACGCGCTCGCTTTCCGGTACCTCGGCCAGTGCTGCAGTGAACTCGCCAGCAATGTCGTAGGGCATGACCAGCGTGTGCGGCCCTTTCGGGTCAGTCGACCAACGGTTGTAACCCGGGTTGAAGGCATAGACGGTATCTACGTCGACGCCGGCAATTTCTGCAGCCAGGGCGAGGTCGAGCTGCGAGCCGATGTCCGTCACCGCGAACTGTGGCTCATCAACGATATACGGTAGTGTGACATTGTAGGCTTCCGGGTCATCGACGATCCGGACCAGCGCGAGCAGCCGCGGCACATAGGCGCTGGTTTCGCGGGACAGCCGCAGGCTGAAGAAATCGGTCGGCTTGCCGGCCTTGCGGTTCTTGCGCACTGCGCGGCGCACGTTACCCTCGCCCGAATTGTACGAGGCAATGGCATTGAACCAGTCGCCGTCATTGAAATCGTGCAGGTAGTCGAGATACTCCAGCGCCGCGCGCGTGGAGTCCACGATGTCGCGGCGACCGTCGTACCACCAGTTTTGCCGGACGCCGAAACGCGTCGCTGTCCCCGGAATCATTTGCCACAGGCCGGCAGCACGGCCGTGCGAGTAGGCAAACGGGTCGTAGGCGCTCTCGACAATCGGCAGCAGTGCCAGTTCGTACGGCAGGCCACGTTCGTCGAGTTCGGCGGTAATGTAGGGCAGGTAGCGCTGCGCACGCGTGAAAACCCGGGTCAGGTAGTCCGGATGGCTGACAAACCACCGGAGCTCCGCGTCGATGCGCGCGTTTTCAGCTGCTTCGAGCTCGAAATTGCTGCGCAGCCGCTCCAGGAGGTCCGGCGGCGCAAACGCAACCGGCGTGCGCGGTGTCCAGCTGACGTCCAGCGGGGCAACGTACGGCGACTCCCAGGCACTGGCCGGAATCTCCGTCAGCGGTGTGTCGGACGACGACTGCAGCACACTGCAGCCCGTCAAAATCAAGAAAAAGGTGCAAGCGGTCGCGCCAACACGGTGAAATCTTTGCAATAATCGGGTCATTGATTCAGGCATCGGGCTATCCTACCGGCCAGGCGCGCCGGCGCAAGTGCCGCAGCCGCAAAATGCAAAACAGGTCTAATAAATGGAAATGAAGCCGCACTTCCCCGACGTGACCCGCGACTGGCTGGCGTCATCGCTGGGGCGAGCGCTCTTGATCCAGGAAAGCCGCATCGTCGAAGAGGCGCTTGACGGCATCTTTGGGGAGCAGTGCCTCCAATTGGGCCTGTGGGGCGAGCCAAGGACCTTCCTGCGACACGCGCGAACGCAACACTCGGCCATTATCGATTCGGCCGCTGTGGTCGACGCACAAGCTGCCGTCGGTGAATTTCACCACCTGCCGGTGGCCAACGATTCGATCGACTGCCTGGTGCTGCCACACACACTGGATTTCAGCGATCGGCCGCACGCTATCCTGCGCGAGGTGCATCGCGTCCTGCGCTCGCACGGACACCTCGTGATCCTGGGTTTCAAGACCGGCGGACTCTGGGGGCTGCGGCGGCTCGTGCCCGGGGCCGGTCTGCCACCGGGTGCCGAGCACCTGATTTCCGACCGGCGCCTGCGCGACTGGCTGCAATTGCTCGATCTTCGAATCCACGGCATGTACCGCTACTTCTTCCGCTGGCCATTGCCAGGTAATCGCGGCGCGTCGTCACGGCGCTGGGAACGCCGCGGCCGCCAGCTCTGGCCGGAACTGGCGGCATGCTATATGCTCACCGCGCAGAAACGGGTCAGCACACTGACGCCGCTGCGTCCGCGCTGGAGCCGTAAGCCGAAAGTTGTCGCCGGGCTGGCAGGTACAACCAACAGAGTGTCGCGAGTCCGATTTGACGAGAACAGTTGAGATCTATACCGACGGCGCCTGTCGAGGTAATCCGGGGCCGGGCGGCTGGGGCGTGTTGCTGATCGCCGGCGAGCGGCGCAAGACGCTGCACGGTGGTGAGCTCGAAACGACCAATAACCGGATGGAGCTGACGGCTGCGATCGAGGCCCTGAAGGCTCTGCGCAAGCCATCGCGTGTGACATTGCACACCGATTCCAAGTACGTGATGGACGGCATTCGCGACTGGATGCCCAACTGGAAAAAACGCAACTGGCGCACCGCTGCGAAGAAACCGGTAAAGAACCAGGACCTGTGGCAGGCCCTGGACGCCGCGACGGAACCGCACGACATCGACTGGGTCTGGGTCAAGGGCCATGCCGGAAACCCTGGCAACGAGGAGGCCGACGCGCTGGCAAATCGTGGCATTGATGAATTATAAATAGAGTCGCTATGAGACAGATCGTCCTCGACACAGAGACCACCGGCCTGTCGCCGGCACAAGGTCACCGGGTTATCGAAATCGGCTGCATCGAGCTGATCGATCGCCGCTTTACCGGGCGTGAGTTTCACTGCTTCATTCACCCGGAACGCGAAATCGACGAGGCCGCGCAGCGGGTTCACGGCATCAGCCTCGACGATCTTGCAACGGCACCTAAATTTGCCGAAGTGGCCGAAGAGTTTCTGCAATTCGTGGCCGGCGCCGAGCTCATCATTCACAACGCGGAGTTTGATGTCGGTTTCCTCGAGCATGAATTGCAGCTGATGGGTCATCCGCAACCGCGCATGACCGAGCACTCGACGGTACTGGATACGTTGTCGCTGGCGCGCAAGATGCACCCGGGACAGCGCAATAGCCTCGACGCCTTGTGCAAGCGTTATGAAGTTGACGCCTCGAACCGCGACGTTCATGGTGCATTGATCGACTCCGACCTGTTGGCACGCGTGTATCTCGCGATGACTGGCGGGCAGGCAGCCCTGTCTCTCGATTCCGGCGAGACGGACCGGCGGGACACCAGGACGGACGCCGCCGCTGCCGAAGCGGCAGTGCCGGCAGCCAGTCGGGCACCGGACCTGAAGCTGGTCGTGATCAAGGCAACCGACGAAGAAGCGGCAGCGCATGCTGCCATGCTTGAAAAAATTGCTAATATAAGCCGCTAGCCGGCCCAATAATCAACTAACGATAAGGACCATTCATGGCCCACACAACCGCTCAA
>JAUIDP010000022.1 GCA_030429005.1 Gammaproteobacteria bacterium
TACGGCTGGCGATCCCGAATTTAACGCGGCAATGCAGGACCTGGTCTTCGCCGATGCTGCCGGTACGGATCGCCTGGTCACTATCCAGACGCCGGGCGGTTCAGGTTCACTACGGGTGGCCGCGGGGCTGATCCAGAAAGCCAATCCGGGCGCCGTCGTCTGGGTCAGCGATCCGACCTGGGCCAACCACACGCCGTTGCTCGGTGGCGCAGGGCTCAACCTGCAGGTCTATCCGTACTTCGACCCGTCGACGCACACGTTGCGCCTCGACGAGATGCTGGGCAAGTTGCGCAATGCGAACCGCGGCGACATCGTCCTGCTGCATGCCTGCTGCCACAATCCGTCCGGACTGGACCCGAGCGTCGACCAGTGGCATGCGATTGCCGAGGTCATCGTCGAGCGCGAACTGGTGCCGTTTGTCGACATGGCGTACCAGGGATTTGCGCACGGCCTGGACGAGGATGCCTACAGTATTCGATATCTCGCCGCTCGCGTGCCGGAAATGGTCGTGTCGTCATCGTGCTCCAAAAATTTCGGCCTGTATCGCGACCGCGTCGGTTCACTGAGCATACTGGCTCGCGATGCGGACACTCGCGCAATCGTCAACAGCCAGGTCAATTCCTACGTACGCACGTTGTATTCGATGCCGCCCGATCATGGCGGAGCAATTGTCAGCATCATCCTGAACAGCCCGGAGCTTCGCGCCGAATGGGTGACGGAACTTGACGAGATGCGTGCCCGCATCAAGGGCATGGCCGCACTGCTGGAAGATGCACTGCGGGACAAGGCTCCCGGCCACGATTTCTCACACCTGACCCGGTCCAACGGCATGTTCTGTTTTCTCGGCATCACGGCCGGGCAGGTCGAGCGGCTCAAGCAGGAGTTCGGTGTCTACATGGTCGGTTCCAGCCGTATCAATGTCGCCGGCATTACGCCTGCCAACGTCGACTACCTCGCATCGTCGATCGCGGCAGTTCTCTGACGGCTGCGCGCGAACGCCAGCAAACGCACGAACAGCGCGGCCACGGCGATGCCGGCTAGCAGCCAGTTGACGGGTTGCGCGGACTCGATGGACTCGGGGCCGACGGCAGCAGTGAACGCGACGAACAGGAAGTACAGTCCGGCGGTATGCAGGAGCTTCCAGTTGCGCCGGCCAAGTCGCTTCGTCGGCGCATCCCACGACGTGGCCAGCATGGCCAGGATGACGGTGTATGTCAGCGTGCCGGGCAGGTTGTCGGCGGCCCGAAAAACAAATTCGTCACTGATCCTGCTGCGATAGAAGATGAGCCCGAGGTGAGCCGTGTGCATGCCGGCGAAAGCTATGCCGAGCAAGCGGCGGTTCCGCAACAGCGTCGCGGTCCAGGGCCTGCGCAATAGCTGCTGCAATGGCCGCGCTACAAACACGAGCATCAACAATACGAATGCGGCACGTGCGCTCCAGCGCAGCACGACGAGGACATGATCTTCAGTGACGCCCATGGCGCCCAGCCATGCCGCGCAGCAAATGCCGCTGGCGGCGATCGTGCCAAGAAAAACGCTCCAGTTCTTCTGGTTACTCGTCACGCGGCATGTCGTCCCACTCGAGACGGCTGTACTTGTCGATGCGTAGCGCTTCGGCCATGCCGGCGTTCAGTTCGAGCACGTAGCGAACCGGCTCCAGCGCAGCGACGGATTCCAGCGACTGCGGCTCGGTGTCGTAGGCGATGGACGAAATCGAACCGTCGGCGCGGATAAACAGCATGTCGAGCGGGATATAAGTGTTCTTCATCCACATCGACAGGTAGCCATCGGTACCGTAGACGAACAACATGCCGGTTCGTGCCGGCAGGTGGCGCACATGCATCAGGCCGCGGGCTCGCTGCGCCGTTGTTTGAGCAACGTATGCCTGCAACTGGTGGCAGGCGTTTTCGCTGGCATGTGCAACGATGACGGTCCTGGCAAATGCCTGGTCCAGTTCGGCAACGCCGGCCGCAGTCGTCTGGGCCGCGCTCGCAGCACTGGCCAGCGTCGCCACGAGAACGAGCAACGCTCTCATGATGCGTCCCAGTCCAGCAGGCCGCGGAACCTGAATTCGCCGAGCGTTATATCGGTCGTGCCGTTGATTTCCACCAGTGGAGCGACACAATACAGTGCGCCCTCGATCGCAACGCGCGATGCAGAACCGGCGACTGCTTCCAGGTGGTGGATGTCCGTCCAGCAGCTGTCCTGGTCCGCATTGCTGAAGAAACGGCCGGCCCCTTCTTCAATAATGGTCACGGTACTGAGCAATTCCTTGCCGGCCTCCCCCGGGGCCAGGTCCGGCAGCGCAACGATGAATGCCAGTTCGTACTCTTCAGCAACCGTCCCGGCGAACCGCAGTCTTGCGCCGTCGCCGTCCGGGCGCGGCATGCCTTCGCAGGCGACAGTGCCTGCATCCCACGAGATTTCCCCGGCCAGCGCGCCGAACAATTCCGTTTGCACGTAGCCGTCAGGGCCGCATTTCGCGTCGACATGCCGGCTTGTGTCCTCGGCGACCGGTTCGTCAACGGGCGCCTCGCAGGCGGCTTGCGCCGCCGACAAAAGCACAATTAACGTGATTCTCGACGGAAAAGACCGGATTTCGGCGCAAATCCTGCGAATTCGTTGCAATGTATCGACCTGATCGTTGTCCGAAGTGGGAGCATTATTACCGAAGAAGGGCACCTATGAACAAAAAACATCGCGACCGGTTGGCCTGTCCCCGCATCCTCTTTAGAATGGCACGCCGTTTTTCCCACCGGAGTGACGCATGAGCGTTGTAGAACAAGTCCAACAACTCGAGGCGCATGCGAGCAGCCTGATCATCGGCCAATCGCACCTGATCAATCGCATGATCATTGCGCTGCTTTGTGATGGACACCTGCTGGTCGAAGGTGCACCGGGTCTTGCCAAGACCCGCGCAATCAAGGTCTTGTCCGAGAGCATCGAAGGCGATTTTCACCGCCTGCAGTTTACGCCCGACCTGCTGCCTGCCGACCTGACCGGCACCGACATCTATCGTCCCCAGGAGGGCACCTTCGAGTTTCGCAAGGGCCCGCTGTTTCACAACCTGATCCTGGCGGACGAAATCAATCGCGCGCCGGCCAAAGTGCAATCGGCGCTGCTCGAAGCGATGGAGGAACGGCAGATCACGGTGGGCGACCGAAGCTATGCGCTGGAAGACCTGTTCATGGTCATGGCGACGCAGAACCCGCTCGAGCAGGAAGGCACCTACCCGCTACCGGAAGCCCAGCTCGACCGCTTCCTGCTGCATGTCGAAGTGGGTTACCCGACCCGGGAAGACGAGCGCCGAATCCTGGTGCTGAACCGCGATGAAGCCAAAGCCGGCGAGCGCAATGCATTCCAGCCACCGGAATTGCTGACGATCGAATCGATCATGCAGGCGCGCCAGGACATCCTCGGCTTGCACCTGGCCCCGGAGCTCGAGGAATACATTATTAATATCGTGACCAGCACGCGCGATCCGGCCGCCGTTGACAGCTCGCTGGACGGGCAGGTGCTGTACGGTGCCAGCCCGCGCGCCAGCATGGGTATCGACCGGACAGCCCGGGCACATGCCTGGCTTGCCGGTCGTGACTACGTTGGCCCGGAAGACATCCAGGCAATCGCGTCCGATGTGCTGCGGCACCGCATCGTGCTGAGTTTCGAGGCGGAGGCCGATGGTATCGACACCAACTCGGTGATCCAGCGCATTCTTGACGGCATCGGGGTGCCGTAGCGTAGCGAGGAAGCCTGTTGCCGCGTCTTGATCACATTCCGGACAATGCGTCGCCGGTAAGCGTCAGCCAGCCGGGACTGATTCGGCTGAACGGTCCCGCGCGGGCGATCGCGCTGGACGTGCTGCGCGTCAACTCGCTGCAGACCGGCGCCTATGTATCGCACTTTCGCGGCCGCGGCATGGAGTTTGACGAGTCGCGCCCGTACCAGCCGGGCGACGACCCGCGCAGTATCGACTGGCGGGTTACGGCACGCAGCACGACGGCGTATACGAAGTTGTTTCGCGAGGAGCGCGAACGCCCGGTGCTGGTGATGGTGGACCTGCGTGCCAGCATGCATTTTGCAACGCAGGGCTGCTTCAAGTCGGTAAATGCCAGCCGCGCGGCGGCGCTGCTGGCCTGGGCTGCACATCATCGTGGCGACCGGCTCGGCGGCTTGATTTTCGGCGACACGACCCATCGCGAACTGAAACCCAAACTCGGACGCCAGGCGGCACTCCGGTTTGTCCACCAACTGGCGGAACATCCGGACTGGGGTGTTCGCGAGCGGCCCGATGGCGGCGACGGTGAGCAGCAACTGACCCAGGCAATGTCGTCACTGCGTCGCGTGGCGCGCCCCGGCAGCCTGGTCGTCATTCTCAGCGATTTCCTCGGGCTGAGCCGCGCGGCGCAATCCTACCTGTCGAGTGTCGCCCGCCACAACGAGGTACTGGCGCTGTTTCTCAACGACCCGATCGAACGGGAGCTGCCGCCGCCCGGCCGCTATCGGCTGGTGACCGGCGATGACGAGATGGCGATCGATACCTATACGAAAGCGGCCCGTGACGACTACCGGAACGAATTTGAAACGCGCAGCCACGAGCTCGAAACGTTTTGTCATCGCTACGGGATACACCTGATGCCGCTGTCGACCGGTGACGACCCGGTCGCAACGCTACAAACTGCCCTGGGCAGGAGGAGCCGCTAGCCGTGGATCCCGCACAGATTCCATTGCGCGACCTGCACCTGCCGGAGGCTGTCGGCTGGTGGCCGCTGGCTCCGGGCTGGTGGGTCGTGATTGCGATGGCAATCGTCGGCCTGGGCTTTTTGCTGCGCGCGTGGTTGCGGATGCGGGCACGTGGCGCGGCAAGGCGCTACGCACTGAGCCAGTTGAAGCGTATCGAGAAAGATTACGAACAGCGTCGCAACCCGGTCGAATTCGGTGTGCAGCTTTCCGAACTGCTACGCCGCACGATGCTGGCTTATGCGCCGCGTCACGATGTTGCCGGCCTGACCGGCGATGCCTGGCTGGCGTGGCTGGACCGCGATCTCGCACAACCGGTCTTCAGCGCCGGGCCCGGCCGCCAGATCGTCGAATTGCCGTATCGCGACCCGCAGGCGCCGCTTGAGGCCACGGATGTCGACCGCCTGGTGGCGGCCGTCCGGCACCGTGTCGCGACACCGGTGGGAGGGAGGCGCTGATGTGGTCGCTGGCCTGGCCGTGGGTGCTGCTGGCATTGCCGTTGCCGCTGCTCGTGAATCGCCTGTTGCCGCCGAGTGCGAACCTGCAGGATGCGGGCCTGAAGGTTCCGAGCTTTGGCGGTTTCGCCGTGCTGGCCGACCGCTCGCAGGCCGAGCAGCTGTTGAACTGGAAAATGTGGGTTGCGGCCGTTGCCTGGATGTTGCTGGTTCTGGCGGCAGCGCGGCCGGAGCGCATCGGCGATGAAGTCGACGTGCCGGTGTCGGGCCGCAACCTGATGCTGGCAGTCGACCTGTCCGGCAGTATGGACCAGAAGGATTTTGAACTTGGCGCGCGCCGGGTTGACCGCCTGACGGCGACCAAGGCCGTTGCCAGCGACTTTATCAGCCGCCGGGAAGGCGACCGGATCGGCCTGATCCTGTTCGGCGAGCGTGCCTACCTGCAGGTGCCGCTGACACTGGACAGGGAGACGGTCAAGGTCCTGTTGCTGGAAGCCTTCATCGGCCTGGCCGGTGAGAAGACGGCCATTGGTGATGCAATCACGCTGGCCGTGAAGCGCATCCACGACCTCGAGGAAGACCCCGGCGAGCAGGTGCTGGTCCTGCTGACGGATGGCGCGAACACGGCCGGCGAAGTACAACCCCTGAAAGCAGCGGAGCTGGCGCAACAGGTGGGCCTGCGGATCTACACGATCGGCATCGGCGCCGAGCAGCTGGAGGTGTCGTCACTGATCGGTGGTGCGCGCAGCATCAACCCGTCGGCAGATCTCGACGAAGAAACGCTGACCCGGATTGCGGAAATGACCGGCGGCCGCTACTTCCGCGCCAAGGACACTGCCGGCCTGCAGGACATTTATCGCCTTGTCGACGAACTGGAGCCAGTAGAGGAACCGGAAGCCGGTTTCCGGCCGGTCAAGTCTCTGTATTACCTGCCACTGGCGGGCGCATTTGCGCTGGCCGCGCTGCTGGTTCTCGCCGCTTTGTTGCGTGGCATCCGGCTGCGCCGAACCAGCGAGGTGCAATACGATGCTGGCTGATTTTCACTTTATCCGGCCGGAATGGCTGTGGGCATTGCCGTTCGTAATTGCCGCCGTGTTACTGCTCGCGTTGCGCCGCCTCGGTGCCGGCAGCTGGCAGAATGTTGTGTCGCCGGCGCTCGCGCCGCATGTGCTGGCGCGTTCGCCCAACCGTCACGGCAGGTACCGCTGGTGGCTGCTCGGGCTTGCAGGCATTCTCGCCGTTACAGCCCTTGCGGGCCCGGCCTGGCAACGCATCGAGCAACCGGTGTTCCGTTCGGACCAGGCGCTGGTCATCGCGCTCGACCTGTCGAGATCGATGGATGCGCAGGATGTTGCGCCGAGCCGGCTGATGCGGGCGCGCCTGAAAATCCTCGACATCCTCGAGCGCCGCAACGGTGGCGAGACCGCTTTGATCGTCTACTCGTCGAACGCGTATACCGTTACGCCGCTGACGACGGACACCGACACGATCGCTGCGCTGGTCAACAGCCTGGGCACCGACATCATGCCGAGTCGCGGCAGCTACCCGGTCGCTGCGATCAACAAGGGCCGGCAACTGCTGGAAAATACCGGTGCCATCTTCGGCGAGATCCTGTTGATAGCCGACGGCGGCACATCGCCGGCTGTCGAGAGGGCGGCCAGGGACCTGCGGGATGCCGGCTACACGTTGTCGGTTCTTGCTGTCGGCACGCGCGACGGTGCGCCCATCCCGCAGCGCAACGGCGGATTCGTCACGGACCAGTCCGGGAATATTGCTGTACCGCGACTTGAATTGTCGGGCCTGAAAGCGCTGGCAGCCGCAGGCGGCGGACAGTTCTCGGAGCTGACGACGAATGATCGTGACATTGACCTGCTGTTGTCGGGTGAAGTCGGTGCGCGCCAGGCCAGCGGCGACTCACTGGCGACCGACCGTTGGCGCGAAGAGGGCCCGTGGCTGCTGCTGTTGTTGCTGCCGCTTTCGGCGCTGGCGTTTCGGCGAGGCTGGATTGTCGTGTTGCTGGTGTTCGTTCTGCCGCTGCCACAGCCAGCACAGGCCGGCACCTGGGATGACCTCTGGCTGACCAAAGACCAGCAGGCGCGACGTTTGCTCGAGGACGGTGCGGCGCTTGAAGCGGCCGAGGTATTCGAAGACCCGGACTGGCGCGCCGTGGCTAATTATCGTGGCCAGGCTTATGCCGAGAGCGCCGCCGAGTTCGCGGAGAAGGGCGATTCGCGCTCCCTCTACAATCTCGGCAACGCACTGGCGAAGCAAGGCGAGTTCGAGTCGGCGATCGATGCCTATGAACAGGTGCTGGAGATGGACCCGGATGATGCCGACGCCGCGTACAACCGCGACCTGCTGAAGCAGTTCATGGAGCAGCAGGAACAACAGCAACAGCAACAGGAAAGTGATCAACAGGAGTCAAGCAACCAGGACGGCGAAGGTGAACAGTCCGAAACGGAGGGCGACTCGGAAGAAGAGGGCGAAGGCCAGGACAGCGAAGGCGAGCAGGACGAGAGCGAATCGTCGCAGCGGGACGAAGAGATGAGCGAAGAAGACCTCGAGGCGTTGCAGCAGGAGCTGGAACGCGCCGCCGAGGAAGCGCAGGAAGACCAGGGCGACCCGCTCGAGCAGCTGACGGCCGAGGAACTGGCAGCGTTGCGCGCCCAGCAGGAGCAGGAGCAGGCCATGGAACAGTGGCTGCGCCGAATCCCGAACGATCCCGGATCCCTGCTGCGCAACAAGTTTCGTTATCAATATCAACAATCCGGCAAGGACCAGGACGGCAATAACACCTGGCCCGATGACGAGGTACAACCGTGGTAATTGCACGTTTCCTGATAATTCCGTTCCTGCTGCTGTCGCTACAGGCGCAGGCAGCCGTGACCGCCAGCATCGACCGCGCTGACATCGAGTTGAACGAGTCGTTTACGCTGGAACTCACCACCGACCAGAACATCGATGCACTGCCCGATGTGTCGGTACTGGAAAAAGATTTTCGCGTCGGCCAGCCGAGCCAGCTGAGCAATACGACCATTTTGAACGGACAGATACGCCGCAGCAAAACCTGGTCGTATGTGTTGATGCCGAAACGTGCCGGCCAGCTCGTTATCCCGGCAATATCGGTTGGCAACGCAAGCAGCAATCCGCTGGTCGTGGATGTGACCGAGCCGAGTTACTCACCACCCGGTGAAGCAGAAGTCTTTATTACGACGGAAGTCGACTTCGATGAGACATACGTGCAGGCGCAAGTTCTCTTGACGACAAAAATCTACCGGTCCGTCGCGGTGCGGCAGCCCGCGCTTCGCGACCCGACCGTATCGGGTGCCGAAGTGCTGCAGGAACTGGCCGGTGACAACCGCTCCTACGAAGCCGTTATCAATGGTACGCCATACCATGTCATCGAACGCGTGATCGCCATTTACCCGCAGGAAAGCGGCGAGATCGAGTTGTCGCCGGCGCGCTTTGAGGCGCGGGTCTTGCGCAATGGCCGGATTACAGGCCGCAAGGTTTTCGAGTCGGATCCGCTGACGGTCACGGTGCTGCCGACGCCACCGATGCCGGCAGACTATCCGAACGCCGTCTGGCTGCCGGCACGGGACCTCGTACTGAGCGAGAACTGGTCGCGCAATGCCGAAGAGATTACGGCAGGAGAGCCGCTGACGCGGCACGTTACTGTCAGCGCACTGGGGCAGCTTGAAACACAGATCCCGGCGATAGAACCGCCCGAGGTCGATGGCATCAACGTTTATCCCGACAAGCCCGAGCTCAGCCGAAAGGTCGAGCCGGGCGGCATTCGCGGTGTGCGCAAGGACCAGTACGCGTTGATTGGCGTGGCGGCCGGCACCGTTGTTCTGCCGGCGCTGGAGCTGCCCTGGTGGAACGTCGAAGAAGGGGCCTGGGAAGTCGCACGCCTGCCGGAACGGTCAGTCGAGATTATTGCATCGGGACCGCCGCCGGTTGAGCCGCCGCCCGAGCCTGTGCTGGTCGATGAGACGGTTCCGGTTGATGCGGTTACCGTCACGGTACACAGTGACTTCTGGCGACGGGTCAGCGAGATCCTGGCCGCCCTGCTATTGCTGACGCTGTTCGCATGGTGGTGGTCTTCGCGGCCCAGGTCCGCACCGCGCGAACCGGCACCAGTGCCGATCTACAAGCAGCAGGCAAAGTGCCTGAAAACGGCGCGCAAGGCCGCGCTGGCCGGTGATGCGGCGGCAGTCCGGGGGGCGCTGATCGAGTGGGGTAAATTGCAGTGGCCGGAGCAACCGCCGCGCAGTATCGGGATCATCGCCGAGCGCGTTTCTGCGCCGCTGGCGGACGAATTGCTGACGTTGTCGCGCCTCAGCTATGGGCCGTCAGGCAGTGACTGGAACGGCGCGGCGCTGGCCAAAGCACTGCGTTCATTTGCTGTCCTGAAGGACGAGGATGCGACAGCGACGGAATTGTTGCCGCCGCTGGCACCGGAAGCCGTGGCTACCAGTGGCCGGAGTTAGGCATCGACGCCCACGGTTCCGCCGCCGGCAGCGCATCACCTTTTTGTAGCAACTCGATCGAAATGTTGTCAGGCGAGCGGACGAAAGCCATGTGACCGTCGCGCGGCGGTCGGTTGATCGTGACGCCGGCATCCATCAGCTTTTGGCAAAGCGCGTAGATGTCGTCGACTGCGTAAGCGAGGTGACCGAAATTGCGCGCCTCGCCGTATTCCTCCGGGTCCCAGTTCCAGGTCAGTTCGACCTGTGCCTGCTCATCGCCCGGCGCGGCCAGGAAGACCAGCGTGAAGCGACCTTGTTCGCTCTCCTTGCGCCGCAACTCGACCAGGCCCAGCAAATTGCAATAGAAATTCAATGAAGCGTCGATGTCGGTGACCCGAACCATGGTATGCAGGTATTTCATGGCTACAATGGTACACGTGAATGACATTCGCGCCATCACCATTGACCTCGATGACACGCTGTGGGAAATCCACCCGGTCATACATCGCGCCGAACGCGGCCTGTATGCCTGGCTGGGTGACGCCTACCCGCGCATCACCGACGCGTTTTCGCGCGAAGACATCTATGCGCAGCGAGTCGCGATTGCCAGCGAGTTTCCTGAGCACAGCCACGACTACACGTTCATGCGACGCACAGTGCTCGGCCGGCTTGGAATCGTTGCCGGCTATGGTGACGGTATCGTTGACGAAGCCATGGCAGTGTTCGATGCACTGCGCAACGACGTTGTGATCTTTCCGGAAGTGCGCCCGGCGCTGGCGCAACTCAAGGAACGCTTCGTCCTCGTCGCGGTGACCAACGGCAATGCCAATCTAGAGATGATCGGCATCGACGACCTGTTTCATGACATTGTCACGGCGCGCGCGGCAGGCGCTGCAAAGCCGGCGCAGCAGATATTCGACAAGGCGGTCGCAGCAGCCGGCAGCACACCGCAACAGACATTGCATGTCGGGGATCACCCGGAATTTGATGTTGCCGGCGCCATCGATGCCGGGCTGCATGCGGTCTGGGTCAATCGTAACGGGGACGAGTGGCCGGGCAACCTGGCTGAACCACACGGTGTCGTGACACACGTCGGCGAACTGCCCGACTTGCTGGAAAAGGCCGCGCGGTGAGTGCTGGTCCACAGATTCTTTACGTACCCGGACTGCTGCCGAAACCCGAGGAAAGCGTGCATCGCGACGCGCTACTGCGCTGTCTGCTGGCCGGCATCAGCGCGCAGGACCAGTCTGTGGCTGAGGCCATCGAGTCGGGCAGCAACAGTTTCGACATCGTTTCCTGGACCTACGATTTTTACGGCGAACACCGCGATTTCGCGCTGGATGCGCCGTCCGTCGACGCACTGCTTGCACAGGGCAAGATCACGCCGCGCGACATCCGGGAAGCCACGACGCCAATGCGTCGCCTTGCGCGCTGGATGTTCACGCTTGCCGACAGGCTGCCGGTCCTGATTCCGCACATCGCGACGGAACGGGTGCGCCTGCATTTGCGTGACCTGCGCCGGTATACGCAGAACCGCAATGAACTGGCCGAGCACACCCGCGAGATCCTGAAATCGCGTTTGCGCGAGGCTCGCGATGCACAGCGGCCGATACTGCTGATCGCGCACAGCATGGGCTCGGTCATTGCCTACGAGTCGCTGTGGCAGATGTCGCGCGCCAACCGCGAACCGATGACGATCGACTTGTTACTGACAATGGGCAGCCCGCTGGGCCAGAGTTACATCCAGAAGCAACTCAAGGGTGTCGATGCTATCGGCCTGGTGCGCTACCCGGCCAACATCCGGCGCTGGATCAACCTGGCCGCCGTCGGCGACCTGACGTCGATCGATCCGGTACTTGGCAGGGACTACGGCGAGATGGTGCGCTCCGGACTGGTCGAGTGCATCGACGATCGAACGATTTACAACTGGTTTCGCCTTGACGGGGTGCTCAACCCGCATGCCGAGTACGGCTACCTCGTCAATCCCGAGACAGCCAAAATCGTTATCGACTGGTGGCGTTCTGTCAGCCCTGGTCCAGGTTCGGGCGAATAACGATATCGATGCGTCGATTGCGCTGCCGGCCCGAGTCGGTTTCGTTGCTGGCGATAGGCCGCGTTTCACCATAGCCCGTCGCAATCAGGCGATAGGTCGGGATGCGCATTGCGTTGACCATGTACTTCTGCACTGACTCGGCTCGCTGCTGCGATAACTTCTGGTTGGCGTCGTCGCCGCCGAACGAGTCCGTGTGGCCTTCGATGATAAGTTCGCTGCGCGGGAATACGTCGATGGCTCGTTCAACCTTTGCCAGCAGGTCGAACTTGTCCTGCCGGATCTGCGCGTCGCCGGAATCGAAAGTCAGGCCGACCATGCGCAGGATGATGTTGTTGCCCTCGCGGAAAACGCGCGCTTCTTCGGCAGTGAACATTTTTTCGACCTGCTCAAACTGCTCCTTGACCCGTGCCTGCGCTTCCAGGCGCTGCACCAGTGCTGCACGTTCCTCGGTCGCACCCCCGAGGCGCTCGTCCAGCGCGGCAATTTCTTCTTCCATTTCGGCCAATCGCGTTTCGTTTTCCTGTTTTTCCTGCGTCAGTGCCTGGATCTCGTTGTCGGCATGGGTGATGTAGGCGACCAGTTCGCCGGTGAGCTTGTCAGGACCGTTCTCCATGTCCGGCTGTACATCGGCCGCGCCGGCGACTTCCCGTAGAGCAGCCTCCCAGTTAAGGATCAGCTGCTCGGGCGTCAGGTCCTTGTCACGTACCTTGCGAACGACCTCGGACAGGTAGATCGCATGCTTGGCCTCGTAGTTCGCCTGTTTCGCCAGGCTGCGCGGCAGATCGGTGTCGTAGCGGTTCTCGTTGAGTTCGCGTTCCGCGTTGGCCAGCAGTTGCTTGGCGCGGTTCAGCGTGATCGGTGCGTAGCGGCCGACGCGTGCGCGGTCGGCATCCGCGAGCAGCTGGCGCGTCTCGCTGAGATATTGTGCCTTGATCGCAACCAGCTCGGCATCGCGATACAGGCTGGTCGCCTCGACTTCACGGCGTGTTGTGCCCTTGAGGTCGCCGCGCTCCAGCAGGCGGATGGCGTCGCCAAACTTGTCCTGGGCTTCCTGCCAGATTTCCGGGGACAGTTCCGGGGCGCGGGCATTCGCGGCGTCCTGGCGGCTCTTCATCACTTGCGCCAGCTTTGTCGACGCCAGCTCGGCCGCGGCCGTTGCTGTCTTGAAAAAGCGGGTGGCATCGGCTGCATTGGAACGCACGGTTTCAATGTTGCGACCGCGCTCGAGGGCGACCTCTGCGGAGCGATATTCGCTCATGCCGCGTTCGTAGTTGCGTGGCGCAAGCATTTCGGCATTGGCCGCGTCGGCGGCCGCCTTGGCTGCGTCCGCTTCCTTGAAAAACGTTGCCCTGAGCTCGTCCTGGGCAAAGGCGGCAGCACCGCCGAGCAACAGGGTCAGGATCAGGATTCGGAAGGCGAAAGCCGGTTTTGCAGCCATTTCAGAGGGTTCCTATCTGGTCAAATTCAGGCAACGCCGGGGGTTCCAAGCGTTACGCGTCCAATATTACATAAAAAACCTGGTCAAACTGAGTAATGGCTCACAGTCAGCCGCGCCCTCCGGGCGTAATCTTGAGCCATGTCCGCTAAGTACTACACGCAGTTCATCCTGACCGACGCGCAATATCGCGGCGGTAATGAGTTTAGCGGCGTCATTGAGCTCAGCGAAGCAATGGATCACACCACTGAGACCAAGGACATCGAGGCCATACTGGCCCAGAATTTCGACCTGCAACAGAGTTCTGTGAAACTCGTTAGCTGGTCCAGGCTGCATTGATTTAACTTCTGGCGCGACCGATTCCCCCTGACTCTCCCGGCTTTGGCCGGGATTTTTTTGTACAATGCCTGCCCTTTTGTATTGCCGGGGTTACCCCAAGAAATGAGCAAGCCGGAGAAACAGTTTCGCGGCATTCCCATCGTCGAGAGCGGTGCCAAGTACCGGACCGACGCCGGCTTTTCCGCCATCAAGAACGGTGTGAAGAACCGCCGCGACGCCGAACCACTCGTGCACGGCCAGAAACCCGACTGGCTGCGCGCCAGGATGCCGAGCGGCAAGGGCTACAGCAACACCCGCAACATCGTCAAAGAGCATCGCCTGAGTACCGTCTGCGAGGAGTCGATGTGCCCGAACATCGGTGAGTGCTGGAACGCCGGTACAGCAACGATCATGGTGCTGGGCGCCGTCTGCACCCGGGCCTGCCGGTTCTGCGCCGTGGATACGGGCAACCCGAAGGGCTGGCTCGATGCGGACGAACCATTCAATACGGGCCGCGCCGTGCAACTGATGGGCCTCGAGTACGTGGTCATCACGTCCGTCGATCGGGACGACCTCGAGGACGGCGGCGCAGCGCACTATGCGGCCTGCGTACGCGAAATCAAGAAACAGAACCCGAACACCGCCGTCGAGGCACTGACACCGGACTTCAACGGTGTCGAGGCACACGTCGAACGGGTTGTCGATTCGGGTCTCGATGTGTTCGCGCAGAATGTCGAAACCGTACGTCGCCTGACGCACCCGGTGCGCGACCCGCGCGCAGGATATGAACAGACGATCGAGGTGTTGCGGCATGCCAAGCAGCACCGCCCCGATGTGCTCACCAAGACCAGCCTGATGCTCGGACTCGGTGAGCGCGACAACGAGATCATGACGACGATGGACGACCTGCGGGCGGCCAATGTGGACATCCTGACGCTGGGCCAGTACCTGCGACCGACGCCGAATCACCTGTCGGTGCAACGTTACGTTTCGCCGCGCGAGTTCGAGGCCTATCGCCAGGAGGGGCTGGAAAAAGGCTTTCTCGAGGTGGTTGCCGGGCCGATGGTGCGGTCCAGCTACCGGGCCGAACAGGTACTGCTCAAGAACAACGTAGGCCTGGCCGTATGAGCGCGTTTTTTGCCGAGTACGGCATGTTCCTGCTCAAGGTCGCAACAATTGTCGTTGCGATCGTCATCGTCATCGGTGTCGCCGCGGCCAGCAGTCGCAAGGCTGGCGAGGATGGGCTGGAAGTTGAAAGCATCAACCGGAAGTACCAAAACCTCGCAAGTACATTGCGCAAAGCGGTGTTGAACAAGGCAGGACAGAAGCAGGAAGCCAAGGCGGAGAAGAAGCGCGCCAAGGCCGAGGAGAAGACGGCGTCATCACGTCCGCGCACATTCGTCATCGATTTCAAGGGCGACCTGAAGGCCAGTGCAGTCCCGTCGCTGCGAGAAGAGGTCAGCGCCATCCTGGATGTGGCCAACGACGACGATGATGTCATCGTGCGGCTCGAGAATCATGGCGGTGTCGTGCACGAACACGGCCTCGCGGCCTCGCAACTGGCGCGGATTCGCGATCGCGGTATCGACCTGACTGTCTGCGTTGACAAGGTCGCCGCGAGCGGCGGCTACCTGATGGCCTGCGTGGCCAGCCGGATCTATGCCGCACCGTTTGCGATCCTGGGCTCCATCGGTGTGCTCGCACAGATTCCGAATTTCCATCGCATGCTCGACAGTCACGGCGTTGACTTCGAACAGGTCACCGCCGGCAAATACAAGCGAACCGTGACCATGTTCGGTGAGAATTCCGACGAGGACCGCGCCAAGCTGAAGGAAGAACTCGAGGATGTACACGAGCTGTTCAAGTCGGCGGTGAGCCGTTACCGGCCGCAGCTGGACCTCGACAAGGTGGCCACCGGCGAGCACTGGTACGGCACACGCGCGCTCGATCTTGGGCTTGCCGATGAGATCCGCACCAGTGACGAAGTGGTCGCGGACCGGGTTGGCGATCGTGACCTGTTCCAGGTGGCCTACAAGGTCAAGCAGCCTTTACCGAAGCGGCTGATGGCAAATATCGACAGCACGCTGGAAAAGGTGGATGCTGCGGGCTGGCGGCGGCGATTCGAGTCTCGGTTACCGCGCTAAATGCTGGAACCGCAGCGGCCGGAGGCGGTCCAACTGCTGCAGGAGTGCTTATGAAATCTAGGGACCTGGTCAAATTCCTTGCAATCGGCGCGGCGGCGCTGGCGTCAGGCTGTGCCGGCAATTCGGCCGCGCAGGACGAGCCGCTGTGGGCATCGCGAGCGGACATGGAGGTTGAGTCAGCCAAGCAGTTCGCCGAGATGAAGGCCTCGATGCCATTGATTACCGATCGGGCCACGATCGACTATATCGCCTGCGTTGCCAATGCCGTCGTCAATGTGCTGGAACCGCCGTACAGCGACTATGAGTGGGAGATGGCCATCTTCGAAGTGGACGCTGTGAACGCATTCGCCATGCCGGGCGGCAAGATTGGCGTCATGGTCGGCATTCTGAAAGCAGCCCAGAACCAGCACCAGCTGGCCGCCGTCATCGGCCACGAGATCGCGCACGTGACGCTTGAGCATTCCAGCGAGCGAGCGTCGCGCGGGAAGTTGTCGAATGTCGGTATCCAGGTTGCCGCCGTGTTGCTCGGTGGCGGACATTCCGGTGCGACGTATACAGCGTACGAGGCGCTGAACCAGGGTGCGGCGTTCGGCATCATGTTGCCATTCGGCCGCAAGCAGGAAAGCGAAGCCGATGTCATCGGTTTGCAGTACATGGCCATGGCGGGATTCGACCCGCGCCAGGCCGTGCCGCTGTGGCAAAACATGAACGAGCAGAGCGGTGGCAAGGAGCCGGCGGAATTCACGTCGACGCACCCGTCCAGTGAAAGACGTATCGAAGACCTGATCAGCCAGTGGAGCACGACGCTGCCAATGTACAACGATGCGCTCGAGGCCGGGCACCAGCCCAATTGCGTCGAACCGGACAAAGCCGACGCCAAATAGCGACAAGCGCGAAAAACGTCCGCAATTCTGCGAAAATGGCCTGGTCGATATCGAGGCCCACGTTTTGAAACACTGTATAGAAGATTTGACTGTCAGGACTATTCGCCGTTTCCTGGCGCTTCCTTTGCTGTTGGCGGTTGCCGGCTGCACCACGTTCAACGACTACTGGGCCAACGAGCACCGGACGCCTGAACCCGAGCCGGTGCCGGTCGCCGAGCGCCCGGTCGAAGAACCACTGCAGGCCAATCATTTTGAACTTGCGTCGCCCGAGCAGACAGTAGTCGGGGAGCCGCAGGTCGTACTCGCACGCGAGGAAGACACGTTTTCCGACCTGGCCCGGGCCTACGGCCTTGGTTACGACGAGCTGGTGGCCGCCAATCCGGAGATCAATCCCTGGTTACCCGGCGCGGATACGCCGATCCTGCTGCCCACGCAGTTCGTGTTGCCACCGAACATCCGCGAAGGTGTTGTACTGAACATCGCGTCGAAGCGGTTGTTCTATTTTCCCGAAACACCGGAAGGCCAGGCAGCGGTCGTCAAGACCTATCCGATTGGCATCGGCCGTGTCGGATGGGAGACACCGCTCGGCAAGACCACCGTCATATCGAAAGCCGTGGACCCGGTCTGGTATGTGCCACAGTCAGTGCGCAAGGAGCACGCGGAGATGGGTGACCCGTTGCCGTCGGTGGTTCCCGCCGGCCCGGACAACCCGCTGGGGTCACGCGTGCTCAAGCTCGATATTCCCGGCTACCTTATTCATGGCACAAACCAGCCTTACGGTGTCGGCATGCGCGTCAGCCACGGCTGCGTGCGGCTGTACCCGGAGAACATCGAGTACCTGTACGAGCTGGTCGATATCGGTGAAGAGGTACAGATCATCAACGAACCGTTCCTGCTCGGCGCAGTCGACGGTGAACTGATTTTCGAGGCGCACGCACCGCTCGAGGATGACCCGGTCGACCCGCAGGATCGACTGAACGCATTGTTTGTTGCTTTCGGCGAAACCGCAGGCAATGAACTGACCCTTGCAACCGAAAAAAACATCCGGGCCATCAGCGGGGTCGGCAACGGTGTGCCGGCGCGGGTGGCAAAAGGCGCACAGGACAACGCCATGCTGTATGCCCGCCGGGTGCAGAATATCGTCACCGATGACCCGGACGCACCGACGCTGACGGAAGTGCGGGAAATGATGGATGCGGCGCAGCAAGAAGCCGAGGAAGCGCTGGGAGAAAAACCGCCATCTGACGCAGTCGTCAGCGATACCGGCGGCGATCAGTCGTAGTAGCGCAGGAACTCTTCCGGCAAAGCCGAGATATCGGCAGGTCGAGCAGCGCTGACGGGCAAAACGCGCGAATTGTGCGTATTCCAGAACAGCGCGTCGCGGCTGGCCAGTGCGCCGGTCGAGAGATCGTGCAGCAGCGCCGCCATTGCCTTGCCTGAATAGGTCGTGTCGAGCGCCAGTCCTAGCTGCTCGCTTGCGTAGCGAATTGCGGCGTCCGTCTGTGGCGTCGCGCGGGCATAGCCTGCGCCGAAAAACTCATCACGGAAGCGGATCCTGCATTCGGCCGCGGCGGCGGCCGGAACACTGCTATCGAGACGATTCATCATTGTTGCCGTCTTGGCGATGAGTCGCCGCATCGACCCGGCATTGGCAATGTAGTCGTGTGTTACGCGCACGGCGTGCAGCTCGGTTGGCGTCCCGGACATCGCCAGGCCGAGTGCAAGACCCGCTACAGTGCCCATCGTGCCGTTCGCGACGTACAACCGGTCCGGCATCGCGAGGCCATTCGCTTGCACCTGCGCAACAAACTCCAGTGCCGCATTGACAAAGCCCATGACGCCGAGCCAGCAGGAGCCCCCCATCGGGATCACCCAGGTCCTGCGGTGTTGCAGCGATCTGCGCATCGTTGCGACGCGGCTCTGCCGGCTGCCGCCAAAGCGCACGATCTCTGTCGAATTGCGCAGGTGCATGTTCAGTGCCACCGGCGCTTTTGCCGTTCTTGACTGGTGCGACAGCAGGCAGGTGCAACCGAGACCAAGCGCGGTGGCGAACAGGGCGGTCGCCAGTGCGTGGTTGGATGCGACGGTGCCAAACGTTGCAACGCGGCTGGCGCCCCGGTCTTTTGCGCGTTGCAACAGGTATTCCAGTTTGCGTACCTTGTTGCCGCCGTACAGTTTGTTGCTCAGGTCATCGCGCTTGACCAGTATCGTCGGTTCTCCGGGCAGGTCCGGGCATCGTATTGACTCGAGCGGGGTCGGCAGGTCGGCAATCGAGCACTTCGGCAATTGTTCCGCGAGTCGTGGATAGCGTATGCCAAGCGAATCCGTCATGCCGGGAATAGTAGCTAATCCAATAGCATAAGGCGCGGTCACTGATTAGAATGCCTGCCATGGATATCTGACTGTTACGGAGAGAAACTTGTCAGATGCATTTGACCAGGGCATCACGGTCACCGAAATGGCGGCGATGGACCAGCCGATCGACGTGTTGCGCGAGACTACGGCGGCCTTCGTTGGTCGCGCGCTGCGCGGTCCCCTCAACGAACCGGTACTACTGACAGGCTTCGGCGAGTTCCGACGCCGTTTTGGCGATGTATGGTCGCGCTCCAGCCTCGGTCCGGCCGTGCAGCAGTATTTCGCACACGGCGGCAGGCGACTGTATGTCGTACGGGTCGCAAACAATGCGCGCGGCGCACTGATCTGCCTGCCAGCCGAGGGGTCCGCGCTGGTCCTGCGGGCACTCGAGCCGGGTTCGACAGAACGCATTCGGGCAGCGGTCGACTACGACGGCATCGAAGATGAAAACGATGTGCTGTTCAACCTGACGTTGCAGCGCATCAACCCGCTGACCGGCCTGGTACTCGACCAGGAGTTTTTTCGCCGGGTCAGCTACCGCGAAGGCGACAGGCAGTTCGTCGCCGACGTACTGACCAACTCGGCGATGGTGCGTGTAGCCCGGCCGCTGCCGACGCACCGGCCGGAGCGGTCGTCCGGCCCGAACCTGCCGTTTGACAATCATTACGTCGAGCAGTCGCAGGAAGGCGCTGACGGCCACGAATTGTCCGACTACGACCTGGTGGGTTCGATGTTGCACCAGCAAGGCCTGTTTGCACTGGACAAGATCGATCGTTTCGACATCCTCTACATGCCGCCGCCCGGAAAACACCGTGACCTTGGCCCGACAGCGATTCTCGCGGCAGAACGCTACTGCCGGCGCCGCGGCGCGATGCTGGTTGTCGACCCACCTGCGCGCTGGCAGACGGTGGACGAGGCGATCCACGGCGTTCGCGATGCAGGGCTGGCCAGCCCGAATATCATCAGCTATTTTCCGCGCACACGGCAACGCAATGTTGCGGATGCACCAGCGCGCGCAACGGGTGCGGCACTTGCAGGCCTTCTCTGCAAGCTCGACCGGCGGCACGGCGCGTGGCGACGCATGGAACGACAGGGTATCGGATTCAGCCGCGAGCTGGTGCCGGATCTCGCGTTGGAGGCGGAGCAGGTTGCCAGCCTGCAGCGCGAAGGCCTCAACGTCATCGCGCCCGGGCCGGCCGGTACGGCGCAACTGGTCGGCTCGGTCACGTTGAGCCGGGGCAGCGACACGCATCGCCGCTTTTCGAGCCTGCCGGTTCGGCGCGTGTGCCTGCAGATTCTGAAGACGATCGAAGAAGCAACCCGCTGGGCGGTTTTTGAACCGGGCAACGCCCGGCTCGCAACCCGCATCCGTACCCAGGTTGCCGCATACCTGGCCTGCCTGGCAGACCTCGGTGCGTTCGAAGAAGAGCAATTCATCGTCGAATGCGATGCCGGCCTGCGCAAGTCTGCCGAGCAGGGCTTCGCCATTTTCGTCGCATTTCATCCGCGGGGCTGCCCGGAGCCAGTCTCGTTTACCTTGCACCAGTCCGTCACCGGCTGTCGCGTCGCGAGTACTGCGTTCGCACCGGCCGGCCAGCGGCAGCCGGGCAACGCGATCTGATATCCTTCTGCGATTGCTTTGACCGGAACCTGATCATGAAAAAAATCCTGTCCGTAGGGGCGCTGCTCATACTCGCCGCGTGTGATTCGTCGTCACCCGGTGATGATCCGGCCGGCACGGCTGACCCAACCCCCGGTGCATCGCAGCAACTGGCCGCATTGCTCGATGAGCATTTCACTCGCAACCTCGCGTTCAACCCGGTTACGGCAACCAGCATTGGCGAGCCGGGATACGATGACCAGTTTGCAAATTCGATCGGCCCTGCGCATCGGGCCGCCGTGCATGAGCTGAATGTCGAATTTCTCGAGCGTCTGCAGCAGATCGATCGCAGTGCATTGAGCCAGCAGGAGCAATACAGCTATGACATGTTCGAGTTGCAGCGCGAGATGGCACTGGCCGGGGAGCAGTTTCCGACCTACCTTGCGCCGCTGAACCAGTTCTATTCGGCCACCAGTTCTTTCGTAACGCTCGGCAGCGGCAGTGGCCTGCATCCGTTCGATACCGTGCAGAACTATGACGATTTCCTCGGCCGCATTGACGGCTTCGTCGTCTATGTCGACCAGGCAATTGCCAACATGCAGGAAGGCATCGAACAGGGCATCACGCAACCGAAAGTGCTGATGAAGAAGTACCTGCCGCAGGTGGAATCGCAGGTCGTCGGGAGCGCCGAGGAGAGCGGCTTTTACACGCCTGTCCTGGCAATGCCGGACACCTTCAGCGCAGCGGACCGGGAACGCCTGGAGGCTGCGTACAAAGAGGCTATCGAAAACCAGGTTATTCCGGCCTATGCCCGGATTGCCAACTACATGCGGGATGCATATATCGGTGCGGCACGCGAGTCCGTTGGACTGCTGGACCTGCCAAACGGTGCTGCCTGGTATGCACACAATGTCCGGAGTATCACGACGACCGACCTGACACCGGACGAGATTCACCAGATCGGGCTCGACGAAGTTGCTCGTATTCACGGTGAAATGCGCGACGTCATGGAGGACGTGGGCTTCGACGGTACGCTGGAGGAGTTCTTCGAATTCGTCTACGACGATCCGCGATTTTTCTATTCGGAGCCGGAGCAGCTGATCGGCCGCTATCGCGAGATGTCGGCCGAGATCGACCGGCTCGCGCCGAAGCTGTTTGAACTCTTTCCAAAGACCCCCTTCGAAGTGCGGCGGGTCGAGCCGTTCCGGGAAGCCTCTGCCAGCAAGGGCTCCTACCAGTCCGGATCGCCGGACGGCTCCCGTCCCGGAATTTTCTACGCGAACGCCTACAACGTTGGCGTGCGGCCCAAGTGGGACATGCAATCGCTGTACCTGCATGAGGCCATTCCCGGGCATCACTACCAGATCTCGCTGCAGCGTGAGAACGAGGAGTTGCCGCGCTTCAGACGTTTCGATCACTTCACAGCCTATGTCGAGGGCTGGGGTCTTTATGCCGAGTCACTGGGCAAGGAACTGGGTGTGTACACGGATCCGATGGACTACTTCGGTTCGCTGAATGCGGAGCTGTGGCGCTCGATACGCCTCGTCGTGGATACCGGTATCCATGCCAAGGGCTGGACGAGGCAGGAAGTACTGGACTACATGTATGCGAACTCGGCTGTATCGGAAACACGAGCCGTATCGGAAGCCGAGCGGTTCATGGCGATCCCGGGGCAGGCGCTGGCGTACAAGGTCGGCATGCTGAAGATTCGTGAAATCCGGGCGGCAGCCGAAGCGGCCCTGGGTGACAAATTCGACGTGCGTGCATTCCACACGCAGGTCCTGAAAGACGGCTCGATGCCGTTGTCGATGCTGGAAGCCAAGATAGAGCGGTGGGTCGACGCGCAACTGTAGATGGACAGGATTGCTCGCATGCAGCGCATCTGGGACACGATCAGTGATGTTCCCAGGGGCAAGGTTGCGAGCTACGGGCAAATCGCCGAGGTTGCTGGTATTCCGCGCGGCGCACGCCAGGTGGGTTACGCATTGCGGCAGCTGCCCAGGGGGTCGAAGGTACCCTGGCACCGCATCATCCAGGCGTCCGGCAGAATTGCGTTCGACAGCGATACGCCGCAGTTCAGGGAACAGAAAAAGCGCCTGCAACAGGAGGACGTGCCTGTCATCCGTGGCCGGATCGATCTGCAGCGGTATCGCTGGCAACCGGATCTCGATGAGTTGTTGTGGAAGCCGACGCTTGCCTGGGATGAAGAGTGAGCTTTTCGCAACAGGCAAGGTTCAGGCTGCTCGCGATGCTGCTCGGCGCACGTGCACAGGCGTTCCGGCGGTACTGGCAGGAACTGAAACGCCGGCTGACGGGGCGTCGCCATACGCTGCATGTGTTCCTGGAACTCGATGACCCGTATTCCTACCTGCTGAGCCTGTATGTTCCCGACCTGGCACGGCGATACGACGTCGAGGTTTGCCTGCATCTTGCCAATGCGCTGCGCGAAGGTTTCCGCCCGCGCGCCGACCTGCTGGCCATCTACGCCGAGGCCGATTGCCGCCGCCTCGCTGCCGAGTTGAATGTTCCGTTCCTGGACAAGGGCGCAGCGCCGCCAGTCGAGCTTCGACGCACGCTGATCGACACGCTCGCCGCGGCCGGGGATGATCGCGACAAGAGCATCCTGGAAGCGCTCAGCCTGTACTGGCGCGGCGATGCTGCAAGTGTTGCCCGTCGTCTCGGCGATGACGCGACCGGCGCCGCCGGCGATGCAATGTTGCAGCATGGCCAGGACTTGCTGGTGCAGCTTGGCCACTACGACACGGCGACGATTTACTATGCGGGTGAATGGTATCGGGGTGTCGAACGCCTGCACTATTTGTGCGAGCGGCTCGACAGTCTGCAGCTACGCACAGCCGACGCCGCGCCGACAACGGTGCCGGCAATGCGGCAACTCGAACAGGTCACGCTGCCAGTCTCGCCCCCTGGTAGCGCGGAAAAGTTGCCACCGCTGGAGTTTTTCTTTTCCTTTCGCAGCCCGTATTCCTATTTTGCAATGCAGCGCGTGTTCGCTCTGGCCGACGCGTTCGGCCTGGACCTGCAGATCCGGCCGGTATTGCCGATGGTAATGCGGGGCATGCCGGTGCCAGCGGCAAAGCTGCGCTACATTGCCAGTGACGCGTTCCGCGAAGCCCGGCGTCTCGGTATTGACTTCGGCAAGTTTGCCGATCCGGTGGGTAGCGGTGTGGAGCGTTGCATGGCTGTTTTCTTCTACGCACTGGGTGAGAAAAAAGCGCGCGACTTCATGCTGAATGCCGCAACCGCAATCTGGGCGGAAGGCGTGAATGTTGCGACCGACAAGGGCTTGCGTAAGATTACCGGTCGCACCGGCCTGTTCTGGCCCGATGTCAGGAATGCGGTGGCAAACGATGACTGGCGCGAGCTCGCGGATGAGAATCGTGCATCGTTGACCGCGTCGGGAAGTTGGGGCGTGCCGACATTGCGCATGGGCGAGTTCACCGTCTGGGGACAGGACCGTATCTGGTTGCTGGTGCGCCATATAGAAGAACAATGCGATGCGGGTGAAGGAATCTTGATATGACAATGGTGGTTTTCTCGCACGGACAGGAGTCAGGCCCGTGGGGTACAAAAATTCGCGCAATGGCGGAGCTGGCCAGGGACAGCGGTTGCGAGGTCGAGAGCATCGACTACCAGGGCATGGCCGATCCGGGCGAGCGCGTGGAAAAACTGATTGCTGAATGCGCGGGGATCGACGATGACCTGTTACTTGTGGGCTCCAGCATGGGCGGACATGTTGCGACAGCAGCGGCAACAAAGGTCAATGCGAAAGGCCTGTTCGTGCTGGCGCCTGCATTCTACATGCCAGGCTACGAGTCATTGACGCCGGCGCCACCGTCGATACCGATTTGCATCGTGCACGGCTGGAACGACGATATCGTGCCGGTGGAAAACAGCATACGCTATGCCGCCGACTGCAAGGCAACCCTGCACATCCTCGACAGCGGTCACCGGCTGACCGAAAAAATCGAGGAAATCAACTACTATCTGCAGAGATTTATTGAGACGCTCGCACAGAGCTAGCGATTCATTTCCAGGAGCTGCGGTAGCGTGAATTTCATTGTCAGACCGCTTTACTGGCTGGCCGGGAAAATCTTCTCGGTATGGGCCCGGCCGGCAATACAACCGGAGCAACCCGCGGGGCTGGTTATCGATGACGATGCAGCGGTTTGCTATGTACTCGAGAGCGGTGGTCTTGCAGACGTGCTCGCGCTGGAGCGAGCCTGTGAGAAACACGGCATGCCGTCGCCCAGCCGGTCGCTTGTCTATAACGGCCGGCGATTTTCGCGCAGTTTCGTCGTATTGCGGCCATTGCACGGGCTCATCGTCCGCCGGCCGAGGCCGGAAGGCTCCCGACGGTTGCGGCAAATCATTGATGCCGGCAATGGTGGAAGTGAAGACCTGCTGTTGATTCCCGTCGCCATCTACTGGGGGCGTTCACCGGACAAGGAAAGTTCGTTCCTGAAGTTGCTGTTTTCCGAGAACTGGGATGTGGTCGGGCGTACGCGCAAGTTTTTCGCAACGTTGCTGCACGGGCGCAGCACCTTGTTGCGTTTCAGCGATGCACTGCCGTTGTCCTCGATCCAGAAGGAAGGGCTGGACCCAGCGATCGAGTTTCGCAAGGTTTCCAGGATCCTGCGCGTGCACTTTCGGCAGCGCCGTGCGGCGACCGTCGGCCCCGACCTGTCGAACCGGCGAACAATGGTCAACGAGGTTCTGCGGACACCGTCTGTGCGCAAGGCCATTGTCGCCGAGGCCGGCGACGATCCGGCCAGGCTGGAGTCCAGCCGCGAGAAGGCGCGCGCCTACGCACTGGAGATCAGTGCCGACATTTCGTACCCGACGATTCGCGTGATCCAGCGTGTGCTGCGCTGGCTGTGGCACAAGATCTACGATGGCATCGAGCTGAACCATGTCGAACGGCTGCATGACGTGGCCAAGGAAAAGGAAGTCATCTACACACCGTGTCATCGCAGCCACTTCGACTACCTGTTGCTCGGGTATATCGGCTATGGCGAGGGTCTGCAGCTGCCGCACATTGCAGCCGGGATCAATCTCAACCTGCCGGTTATCGGGCCGATTCTCCGCCGCGGCGGGGCATTTTTCCTGCGCCGCAGTTTCCGCGGCAACCGGTTGTACGCAGCCGTTTTCGATGCCTACCTGCACCAGGTGTTGAAGCGCGGTTATTCGATCGAGTATTTCGTCGAGGGTGGCCGCAGTCGTACCGGGCGGCTGCTGGAGCCGAAGGGTGGCATGCTGGCAATGACTGTTCGCTCGTATATCAAGGACCCGAAGCGACCGGTGGTATTCGTGCCGATCTACTTCGGCTACGAGAAGCTGATCGAAGGCGACTCCTTCATCAGTGAACTGGGCGGCACCGAGAAGCAGTCCGAGTCATTGCTCGGATTGCTGCGCTCGCTCAAGGCGCTGCGTGAAAACTTCGGCCGCGTCTACGTCAACATCGGTGAGCCTGTCGAACTGGAAAACTTGCTCGATGCAGCGAACGCCGACTGGCGCGACTTCGGTGACAGTGAGGAGCGGCCCCGCTGGCTCAATGGCGTCATTGACGATATCGGCAAGGAGATCATGGGCGGCATCAATGCGGCGGCGGCCGTGACGCCGATCAGTTTGCTGGCTTACGTGTTGCTGGCCACACCGCGGCAGAAGATCGGCGCGGCCGAACTCGAGGCACAACTGCAGCTCAGTGTCGACCTGATGAACCGGTTCCGGTATTCGGAGTCGGTTACAGTGCCTGACTGGACTCCACGCCGGATCATCGGCCACGGCGAAAAGCTCAAAGCTGTCGAGCGCACTTCGCATCCGATGGGCGACGTCATCAGCATGCCCGAGCAAACCGCCGTGTTGATGACCTACTTTCGTAACAACATCCTGCACCTGCTCGCGATGCCGGCAACCGTTGCCTGCCTGTTCATCCAGGGGCGCAGGCTCGAAATGTCCGAGATCCAGAGGCTGGTGGGACTGATTTACCCGTTCATGGCCAAGGAACTGACGTTGCAGTGGGATGGCGAAGCTGTCGAAAAAGTCATCGATGAGGCCGTCGATGCGCTGGTCGAGCAGGGCCTCCTGAAACGCGAAGGCAACCTGCTCGTTCGTCCGCCGGCGGGCTCCAGTAGCGGTTACCAGTTGATCATGCTCGGCCAGTCGATGGTGCCGATGCTGCAGCGGTTCTACCTCGTCGTGGCGATCCTCGTACAGCACGGCACCGGCACGTTGTCGCGCGTGCAGCTGGAAAAGATGTGCCAGTCGAGCGCGGAGCGGTTGTCGATGATCTATGGCTTGCACTCACCGGACTTTTTCAACAAGACGCTGTTCCATGACTTCATCAAGAAATTGCAGGAACAGGATGTGTTGACGCGTAATGACGATGGCTTGCTGGACTTCGACGAGGCGCTGGTTGGCATCGGCACAGACGCTCGGCTCGTGCTCGGCGAAGAAATTCGTCACAGCATTCTGTCATTGACGATGCCCGGGGACCTGGTGAACGAATGAAAGTTGTTTCGTTCTACCGCTTCCTGGACTTGCCACAAGCCGGGCAGTTTCGCGACGACCTGCAGGCACTGTGTGATGAACAGGGCTTGCTGGGCACGATCCTGGTCGCGGGCGAGGGGTTCAACGGAACGCTGGCCGGAGAAGAACTGGCTGTCGCAACGGTCTTCAGCTGGATCGAGCGCCAACTCGGACTCGATTCCGCTATCGATGCCCGCTGGACCGAAGCCGCCGAGGCGCCGTTTCTGCGCATGCGTGTACGTTGCAAGCCAGAGATCGTGACGCTGGGCCGGCCGGATATCCTGCCGCACGAGAAAACCGGCATTCACGTCAAACCGGAAAACTGGAACGCGCTGATCAATGACCCGAATGTGCTGGTCGTCGACACGCGCAACCACTACGAGGTGGAGGTCGGCACTTTTCCCGGCGCTGTCGACCCGCAGACCGACAACTTCCGCCAGTTCAACCAGTTTGCAGCGGAACTGGCCGAGCAGGATCGCAACAAACCGCTGGCGATGTTTTGCACCGGCGGCATTCGCTGCGAGAAAGCAACGGCTCTGATGCTCGAACTCGGCTTCGACGAGGTCTACCACCTGCAGGGCGGCATCCTGAATTACCTGCAAAACGTGCCGGAAGACGAAAACCAGTGGCAAGGTGAGTGTTTCGTCTTCGATAAGCGGGTAGCCGTCGATCGGGACCTCGCCGAAGGCGGCTACGTCCAATGCCACGCCTGCCGACGTCCACTCTCAACCACCGACCTCGAGTCTCCCCACTACATCGAGGGCGTCTCATGTCCTCACTGCGTCGGATAAAGCACGCGAGAAACTACCCGTTCGTTCAGGCTGATCGGTGACGGCCGTCCGGCGTATTTATCCTTCACTCGAACCCCCTTTAACTCGCTCAGGACAAACACGCCGGACGGCCGCCACCGATCAGCGTGCGATTCGTATCCGGCACTGCTGGCCGCAGTATGGCGTGATCGATGCGATCGAGTTAAAGGGGGTTCGAGTGAGCAGCGATTACGCCATGCTGTGGCCAGCTGTTCGGCAAAGCTGAACAGTAGAACCGCCATGCTGCGGCCAGCTGCTCGTCGACACTAGGCATCGAGATCAGGGATGAGTTCCGACTCAAGGTTGGCGATCATGTCCTTGATGAGGAGTTTGCGCTTCTTGAGGCGCCGAATCCGGAGCTGGTCGACCATCGGGTCGTGTTGCAGGCGGTCGATCAGGTAGTCGAGGTCGCGGTGACTGACACGCAGTTCCCGCAACCTGTCGAGGTTCTTGAAGGATTCTGTGTCGATCTTGTCGGCCATTGCCTCCTATGCTACTCGCCGCCCGCTAGCAGCGCCAGCCAGTCGTGATCGCGCGGTCCGATGACGACAAACCACGGGTTGAGGATGTCTTCCTTGCGGTTATACGACAGCGGTTTGCCGTCGAGCTCCAGCACCTGTCCGCCGGCCTGTTCGACGACGGCCTGTGCGGCGGCGGTGTCCCATTCCGAGGTTGGCCCGAGGCGCGGGTAGACGTCCGCATTGCCTTCGGCAACGGTGCAGAACTTCAGCGAGCTGCCCATCGGCACCATGTCGTGTTCGCCGAGCTTCTCGAGGAAGGCATCGAGGCTGGTGCCCCGGTGCGAGCGGCTGCCAACGATACGTACGGCAGCACTGCTGCTCTCACCCACGCTGATCGGCCGCGCGGAACCGTTTTCTCGAAGCTCCGAGCCGCGGCCTTCGCAGCCGATGTAGGTTTTTTCCTGCACTGGCACATGCACCACGCCGAACACCGGCCGGTTTTTGTCGATCAGGGCAATATTGACGGTAAATTCGCCGTTTCGATTGACGAATTCCTTGGTACCGTCGAGCGGGTCGATCAGCCAATAGCGGTCCCATTGGCTGCGCACCGGGAATTCCGGCAGACCGTCTTCTTCGGAAATGATCGGGATGTCCGGCGTCAGGGCCTGCAGGCCGGCTACGATCGTGTTGTGCGACGCCAGGTCTGCCTGCGTCAGCGGCGATTCGTCAGACTTGCTTTCTACGTCGAAATCGGTGGCGTAGACTGTGAGAATAGCGTTGCCGGCCTCGACAGCGAGGGCGGTGATTGGTTCGACCAATTCGTCGAGATTCATTATGGACTCCAAAACCCGGGCGGGCCGCGAAGTATAAGTCAGTGACATTCGATCCCAAAGCCGCACTTGGCGATTGTGAGACATTGATGCTGGATATGGACGGCACGATTCTCGATCTCGCTTACGACAACTACATGTGGATGACGCACGTACCCAGCCTGTGGGCCGAGCAGAACAACATGTCGCTGGACGAGGCCCGCCACTACCTGCTCGGCAAGTTCGGCGAAGCCCAGGGCGACCTGCGCTGGTACTGCCTGGACCACTGGAGCGAACACCTCGGGCTGGATGTCTACCAGTTGCATCGCGACAACCACCACCTGATCGGTTTTCTGCCCGGTGCACGCGAATTCCTCGAGCGGATGCGTGATGCACATGTGCGCTTGCTGCTGGTCACCAATTCGCATCGCAACACGCTCGACCTCAAACAGGAAGTGACCGGCCTGATCGAATTTTTCGACGGTGTGCATGTCTCGCACGACTACGGCTACGCCAAGGAGCGCCAGGAGTTCTGGCAGGCCCTGCAGGAAGACGCCGACTTCGACCCGGCCACTACCATGTTCGTCGATGACAACCACGCCGTCCTGACCAGCGCCGCCACCTACGGCGTCCGTCACCCGGTCGCCGTCTCCCGACCCGACACCTCACGACCGGCAAACGAACACACCGACTTCGTCTCCGTCGAAGGCATCAGCGAACTGGCTTAAGCCGGCCTGCCGCTATAGGCGTTGAGTCTGCCGGGCCGGCACTCCGGGAATTCCTCTTCGGAATGGCTCGCTTCGCTGCGCTTTAGTTCTCGAAGAGGAACACCCGAAGCACCGGCCCGGCGGTGCTAGTTGAGCCGGCGTAGCAAAGTCGAACGAGCCGGCGCTGGACCCGGTGTTCTTCGACCGAAGTAAAGCGCAGGCTCGCCGAGCCATGAGGGAGAGGAATACCGGGTTCGGCGCCGGCGGATGCCACTAACGGCAGGCCGGCAAGTCTTACTTGCGTCGTGGGGGTCGACCGCCGGACCGTTTGCCGCCTTTGTTGCCGCCACGTTTGCCACCGGGTTTCCGCGGCTTGAACTTGGGCTTGGTGAGTTCGGGCAACAGGTCCGGATCGTAGTTGGCGACCGGGATCTTGTGGCCGATGTACTCTTCGATGTCGGGCAGCGACATTGCATAGGTCTCGCAGCCGAAACTGATGGCATCGCCGGTGGCGCCGGCACGCGCCGTACGGCCGATGCGGTGGACGTAGTCCTCGGAGTCCTGTGGCAGGTCGTAGTTGATGACGTATTCAACATCGGGGATGTGCAGGCCGCGTGATGCGACGTCGGTGCCGATCAATACCTGCAGTTCGCCGTCCTGGAACTTCTTCAGCATGCGCATGCGTTTGTTCTGCGGCACATCGCCGGAGATGGCGGCGGCATTGATGTCGTTGGCCTCGAAGTAGGCTTCCATGCGTTCCGCTTCGCGTTTCATGTTGACGAAGACCATGATCCGGCCTTTGCCCATCTCGCGAATCAGGCCAATCAGCAGCGGCATTTTCTCCTCGTTGGACGGGAAGAAAATTGCCTGGCGAACACGATCTGCGGTCACCTTGTCGGGCTCGATCTGTACCAGCTCGGGTTCGTTCATGTGCTCGTAGGCGAGTTCCATGACGCGCAGGGACAACGTGGCGGAGAACAGCATATTGAGTCGCTTCTCCGGATCCGGCAGGCGCCGCAGCAAATAGCGAATGTCCTTGATGAAGCCGAGATCGAACATGCGGTCGGCTTCGTCCAGCACAGCCACCTCGACCTCGTTGAGCTTGAATACGCCCTGCTTGAAATAGTCGATGATGCGTCCGGGTGTGCCGATCAGCAGGTCCACGCCGTCCGCCAGCATCTTGCGTTGCTGCTCGTAGCCGGTGCCACCAAAAGCGAGGCCCACCTTGAAATTGGTGTGTTTGCCCAGAAGTTCTGCATCCTTGGCGATCTGGATGGCCAGCTCGCGGGTTGGCGCCAGCATGAAGGCGCGCGGATTGCGCGGTCCTTCGGTGGGTTTGTCGGTTTTCAGCAGCTGTTCGAAGGTGGCAATCAGGAAGGCGGCGGTTTTGCCGGTTCCGGTCTGTGCCTGGCCGGCGACGTCATTGCCCTGCAGAGCGATGGGCAGTGTGCTGGCCTGGATCGGGGTGCAGAATTCGAATCCCGCATCGCGGATGCCGGCCTGGATGCTCTCGGAGAGTGCCAGTGAGTCGAATCTGAGCTCGCTCAGATGGTTGTCTGTCATAGGATAAGGACCAGAAATCAGGTTTTTTGACTTGCAAAATGGCTCGCGACGCGTTCAAATTGCCCTAACCGACGCGACAATCGTCGCACCCGCCAGTTTCGCCATCATCGAATCTTGTAAGAAGCCGCGAGAAAGCTGCGACATATTGCCTGAACCATACGGCAGCGTCATCCATTTTAACGTGTTTGCCCGAAAGAATTTATGTAAAGGCGGCGCGAACACCCAATTAAACCAGCAGAAATATGGAGGAAGTGGCCGGTGAGCGACAACATCGTGCATACCAGTGACAGTAATTTCGACGCAGATGTCCTGCAGTCGGAGAAGCCAGTATTGATCGACTTTTGGGCCGAATGGTGTGGCCCGTGCAAGATGATTGCACCGATCCTGGATGACGTGGCGGGAGAATTTTCTGACCGCGTCGCCATCAAGAAACTGAATATCGATGAAAATCCGAACATCGCGCAAAAGTTCGGTATCCGCAGCATCCCGACACTGATGCTGTTCAAGGACGGCGCCGTCCATGCGCAAAAACTCGGCGCCATGTCCAAGTCACAATTGACTGAATTCCTGGAAACTAATCTGTGAGAGGGTACTTGGGTAATCAATCGAATAACCGGTCGTCGAACAAGGGCGGCAAAAAGGGCGGGGGCAACCGGCGGCGTCGGAGACGGCCGCAACACGAACAGTTCCCGGATGATGACGATAGCTCATTAGAGGTCATCCCACCCGAGCAGCTCGAAATGAGCAAGAACATCATGAACCTGCGGGAGCTGAAGAGCCGTCCCGCGGCAAGCCTGGTGGAGCTCGGACAAACGCTGGGTCTTGAAGACCTTGCCCGGCATCGCAAGCAGGAAATTATCTTTTCGATCCTGAAAGCGCATGCCAAGAACGGCGAGGATATTTACGGCGACGGCGTGCTCGAGATCCTGCAGGACGGCTTTGGATTCCTGCGCTCGGCCGACGGCTCCTACCTGGCCGGTCCTGACGATATCTACGTCAGCCCGAGCCAGATTCGCCGTTTCAGCCTGCGTACCGGCGACACCGTTGCCGGCCTGATCCGGCCGCCGAAGGAAGGCGAGCGTTACTTCGCATTGCTGAAAGTCGGCCAGATCAACCATGACTCGCCGGAAAATGCGCGCAGCAAGGTGCTCTTCGAGAACCTGACGCCGCTGTTCCCGACCGAGCGTCTGGTGCTGGAGCAGGGCAATGGCTCAACCGAAGACCTGACCGCGCGCATCATCGACATGGTGGCGCCAATTGGCAAAGGGCAGCGCGGCCTGATCGTTTCGCCGCCGAAAGCCGGCAAGACGATGCTGTTGCAGAACATTGCTTCGGCAATCTGCGCCAACACGCCGGACGTTGACCTGATGGTGTTGCTCATCGACGAGCGCCCGGAAGAAGTCACCGAGATGGAACGTACCGTGCGCGGTGAAGTCGTGTCGTCGACATTCGATGAGCCGGCAAGCCGGCACGTACAGGTGGCCGAGATGGTCATCGAGAAGGCCAAGCGCCTCGTCGAGCACAAGCGCGACGTTGTGATCCTGCTCGACTCGATTACCCGTCTCGCCCGCGCCTACAACACCGTTGTGCCGTCGTCCGGCAAGGTCCTGACGGGTGGTGTGGATGCCAATGCCCTGCATCGGCCGAAGCGTTTCTTCGGTGCTGCACGCAATATCGAAGAGGGCGGCAGCCTGACGATCCTGGCAACGGCGCTGGTCGATACCGGGTCGAAGATGGACGAAGTGATCTACGAAGAGTTCAAAGGCACCGGCAACATGGAGATCCACCTGGATCGCCGAATTGCCGAAAAGCGCGTGTTCCCGGCGATCAACATCAACCGCTCGGGTACTCGCAAGGAAGAACTGCTGACCGATCCGGAAGAGCTGCAGAAGATGTGGGTGCTGCGCAAAGTGCTGCACCCCATGGACGAGCTCGCGGCGATCGAGTTCCTGCTGAACAAGATGCAGGACACCAAGACCAACGCCAAGTTCTTCGAGGCCATGAAACGCTAGACCAACAAAGCAAGGTGTCAGAGCCCGGCAGCATCGAAAGGGGTCAGAGCCCTTTTTGTGTGCGGTCCTGCCCTGGCACCTTTCTTCGAAAAGGGCTCTGACCCCTTTTTGTTGCTGCCTAGTCGGCGAATTGCCAGTCCTTGACGTGTGAGAACCCGGTATACATCGTGGATCGTTGCTGCTCGCAGATCCGGAGCAGCGAATTGTCGTAAAACTTCACCATCGTGAAATCGTCGAAGAACGTCACGTAGTAGGGCTCGCATTCCTTGCTCTGGAACTGCTGGCCGGTCAGTGCAGTACGGTGCCGGACCGAAAACTCGTCCACGGTGTCGCCGACGACGACACCGAGGTGTTCCAGCCCCATTTTGTACACGCGGCGGTGCAGCGGCGGTATCAGCTCGATTACCCCGACTGCAAAACCATCGCCGAGGTCCAGCGCTTCATTGAGCTGCATGATCGAGATTGGACGGCCGTTCCAGACGTTCTCGACATTGGACTTGCAGAATCGTTCGATCTCGTCCCTTTTGCGCAGGTACTCGCTGCCGGTCGCTGTCCTGTAGGCAAGGTGGCTCAGCTCCAGCCCTGCGATATCGATACCCAGGTTTGCAAGGCGCGAGTTCAGCAAATTAAAGAACGCGCGATAGTCTCCGATCACTGACTGCATCGACAAGGTCATCTCCTCAGGTAAACTGGCAGTGACGACAGGATGCCTGAAATGATGACAAAACTGGTGCACTTGTTCGCCTGCGTCGGCACGGTGACGCTGTTGCTGGCGGCACAGGCTCTCGCAGCAGATGACGCCATGCGGCGCTTTGTCCTGATGCACGAAGGCATTGAGCGCGAGTATTTCGTGCATGTACCGCGTGCTGCCGAGGGGCCATTGCCGGTTGTCATTGGGCTGCATGGCTATACGAGCACGGCGACCGGCTTTGCACATGTGCACAACCTTAACAAGCACGCTGATGCCAACGGGTACCTCGCCGTGTATCCACAAAGCACGCATTTCCTTGTCGAAGGGCAGTCCGATACACCGGTTCGCATCACGACCTGGAATTCCTACGGCGCAGACGGCCCCGATCCCGATGCGCCGCCGCATTGCACGGCCGAGTCGGCGCGCTATCCGTGCCCGCCCGGCTGCGGCGAATGCCATCGCTGCCAGTGGGAGCCGTGTACCAACGACGTCGAATTCATCGACAAAGTCCTCGACGATCTGCAGGCCAGGTTTACGACCGACGAGAGCCGCTACTATGTCCTCGGTGTCAGCAACGGCGCCATGCTGACGACGCGTATCGCCTGCGACCTGGCCGGGCGCTTTGCCGCGGCTGCGCCGATTATCGGACTGCAGCCGCCCGGCCATGCCTGTGCTCCCGGCGCCGACTTGCCCATGCTGTTCCTGATGGGCGCACTGGACGAAACCATTCGATACGATGGCAAGGCCGGAAAAGACGATGGCTTCATCTATGCGACGCTCGCGGAGTCGGCACGGGTGCATGCTGCTGCGATGCGCTGTGAGACCGGTCCGCAGCATTGGTCGTCGGCCCTGGCCGCTGCTGCCGGAGTCGAGTGCACTGCCTATTCGGATTGCCGCGTTCCCAGCCACGAGGTCGTGAGCTGCCTGGATCCGGCCGGCGCGCACGTCTGGCCGAAGCAGCAGGCGCCGGGCTCAACGGCGGCCTGCATTGCCGCCGGCCAGGCCGCCTCGATGCCGGAAAAAGACCTTTGCGAAGCGGCTACGGGGGACGGTCCACATGCTGGAATGGATCTGGTCTGGGCTTTCTTCAAGCGGTATCGTCGTGACTGACCAGACTGTGCCGGTTAGCATGAATCTATGAGTAAACGAATCGCAAGCGAAAAGGACATCTGGGAGCTGGATCGGCGCCATCACGTACACCCGTTCCACAACTTTGTCAGCTACGACGAGGATGGCTCCCTGATCATGGAAAAAGGCCGCGGTGCGCGCCTCCGGGATATTGACGGCAAGGAGTACTTCGACGCCGTCGGCGGCATGTGGTGCACCAACATTGGCCTCGGACGCCTGGAGATGGCCGACGCCATCGCCGAGCAGGTGCAGCAACTCGCGTACGCCAACCCGTTTACCGACATGTCGAATGCACCGGCAGCAAAGCTGGCCGCAAAGCTCGCGCAGCTCGCACCCGGTGACCTGAATAACGTCTTTTTCACCTGCGGCGGCTCCACGGCAAACGACACTGCCTATCGACTCGTGCAGATGTACCAGGCAGCGCGCGGCAAGCGCAGTAAAAAGCACATCCTGGCCCGCCACGATGCGTATCACGGCACGACCTATTTCGCGGCATCGGTGTCTGGCAAGGCCGGCGACCGTTCCCCCGAGTTTCGCTATATCGAAGACACCATTCATCACCTGACCAGCCCGAACTTTTACCGCGCGCCGGAGGGTATGGACGAGGCACAGTTTTGTGATTACCTCATCGATGAGATGGAGGCAAATATCAACGAGCTGGGCGCAGACAACGTCTCGATGTTCTACGCGGAGCCGATTCTCGGCTCCGGCGGCGTCATCGTGCCGCCGGAAGGCTACAACCGGCGTACCTGGGAGCTGTGCCAGAAATACGACATCATTTACGTTGCCGACGAGGTAGTCACCGGGTTCGGCCGCCTCGGTCACTGGTTTGTCAGCAAGGACATGTTCGATGTGCAGCCGGACATCATCTGCAGTGCCAAGGGGCTGACGTCCGGCTACCTGCCGCTCGGCGCTGTCATCTTTTCGGACCGCATCTACAATGTCCTGCGCAACGACGAGGATCGCTGGTTCACAGGCGGCTACACCTACTCGGGACACCCGGTTGCCTGCGCCGCGGCGCTGAAGAACATCGAGATCATGGAGCGCGAAAACATCTTCGAAAACGTCAAGGACGTCGGCGTGTATTTCGAAGAGCAGCTGCGAACCCTGTTGGACCTGCCAATCGTCGGCGATATTCGCGGCCGGCTGTTCATGATGTGCGTCGTCAACGTCATGAACAAGGAAACCAAGGAGTTTTTCCCACCGAGCGTCAACATCGGCAAACGCATCTCGAATCACTGCGAGGAGCTGGGCGTTATCGTGCGCCCGGCTGCGGACCTGAATATCCTGTCACCGCCGCTGACGATGACCAGGGAGGATGTCGACTACCTGGTACCGCGCCTGCGCCAGGCGATTGAAATGACGATGGCCGATTTGCAGGAAGAGGGCTTACTCAACATCAACACGTGAGTCCAGGCGCCACGCGTCTATCCACGTTGTATCGAGGTATTCCAGGTCAAGCTGCTCGAGCAGCCGTTCTTCCATGTCCGGCATGTGTGCTGCGCCGTAGAAAATAGCGACTCGGCGGTCACCGGCAGCAATGCGTATTTGCAGGACGTCGATCGCACGCTGGTTGCGTACGCCGATCACCGATGACTCGGCATCGTCGCCAAACAACTCGCTGTGCTTGCCGAGGTCAGTCATTTCGTAGGCCAGCAAGACCTTGAGCGCATGATCCGAGTCCTTGGCCAGCATTGTCGAGAACAGGCTCATGTTCTTCAGGCCCAGCGGGTCGCGTGCATACTCGGCGAACGAAGCATAGAACAGCCGCCAGAAATATACGTACAGTGTTTCGCCGCGCTCGTCCATGCTGTCGGACAACTCGGTCGGCGACAGGTCCGCGTGCACGAAATTGGCGGCACCGTAGTCGATCTCGTCGAGCTGGAAACTCAGGTTAAGCATGTCTTTCATGGCGATCTGCGCGCTGGAGATAACTCCCTGGTTATCCGGATCGCGCTCCGTGTGTGTCGAGTCCGGCGGGGCGATCAGCTCGTACAGCATCGCATCGTAGTCTTTGAAGCGTTCGTTGAGTTCTTCGTAGTAGGACTTGTCGCCGATATGAATTGCGCTGATCAGGTCGACCTGGATATCGCTGCCGGGCAGCGTATAGCTGGCGATTGCAAGCTGCAGCGCCTGTGGCTGGCGCGCAGCGTCTTCAGCGACACGGGCAAACTCGGTGCCACCGGCCGAGGCAACTCCTGTCGCCAGCAGGGCCGCTGTGAGCAACAGGGAAAGCAGCTTATGCACGGTCGCTACCGGCGTCGGCGGTGATCGGCGGCATACCCACGATGTTCGGGTCTGGTGTGCTGACGACGGCCGCATCCTTGTCAGGGTAGTCGAGGCGGCTCAGGAATAGCCGCAGGCAATTGATGCGCGCTCGGCGCTTGTCGTCGGACTTGATGAGTGTCCACGGATTCTTCTCGGTGTGTGTATACGAGAGCATCTCTTCGCGCGCCTCGGTGTACTCGTCCCACAAGGTACGCGAAGCAATGTCGATCGGGCTGAGCTTCCAGCGTTTCAGTGGATCGGTTTCCCGTGATTCGAACCGTCGCGCCTGTTCGTCCTTGTGGACTGAGAACCAGAACTTGAAGAGGATGGCGCCGGAGTTGACGAGCATGCGCTCGAAATCGGGACACTGGCGCATGAAGCGCGCATGTTGCTCGTCGGTGCAAAAGCCCATGACGCGTTCGACACCGGCGCGGTTGTACCAGGAGCGATCGAAAAAGACCATTTCGCCCGCTGTGGGCAGGTGTTGGACGTACCGTTGCAGGTACCATTGGTTTTTCTCGCGTTCCGTCGGCTTCTCCAGTGCCACGACGCGTGCACCGCGAGGGTTCAGGTGCTCCATGAAGCGCTTGATCGTGCCGCCCTTGCCAGCAGCGTCACGGCCCTCGAACAGTGCCATGATCTTCTGGCCTGTCTCTTTGGCCCAGTGCTGAACCTTCAGGAGTTCGATCTGTAACGCGGTCTTTTCCCTTTCATACAGCTTTTTGTCCATCCGTTCATCGTACGGATACTCGCCGTCGCAGAAGTCGTTGCTGTTGATGATGTTCATAGCGCCAATCGATTGGTGGTAGCATCAGGCCCAACGATAACAAAAATGGGGCACAGAAAAATGGATGCAGTCATCATTGTGACCGTCCTGGCTCTCCTGCAGTTTGTCTGGTTCAGTTTCGACGTCGGCGCCAGGCGCAGCAAGTACCAGTGCAAGGCCCCGGCCATCACCGGCGCGCCGGAATTCGAACGCGCGTTTCGCGTACAGCAAAACACCATGGAACAGCTGGTGCTGTTTTTGCCGGCGTTGTGGATGTTCGGCAGCGTGGTCAGGCCTGTCTGGGCGGCCGGACTTGGTGCCGTGTACCTCGTTGGGAGATTCATCTACCGGGCCAGCTATTTAAAGGACCCGGCCTCGCGATCACTGGGATTTACACTGACGCTGATCCCGTCAATCGTCATGTTGCTGTGGGTGCTCGGGGTGACCGTATACGCCTATTTCTAGGTGTTCATTGCCCGGGCAAGTTTGCGCTTTGCGTCGTTTAGTGCGTTCTTGTCCGTGTCCCTCGATTTCTCGAGTTGCCGCAACTCGAGCAGCGCGGCTTCGACATCGGTTCCAGCCAGCCAGCTGACGACCGTCGACACCTGGTCCGCGTTGTCACTGCTGATGCCGGCCGACTTGCCGTCGAGGATATTGACGCGGTGCTTGCACAGGTTGCTGTAGGTGCCGGCGGGACAGTTGCAGATGGCCGTAAGGCTGTCGCCATCCTTGATGAAGATGATCTCGTACGGCTCCTTGGCGGAGCCCTTAACCAGGAAGGTCAGTTCTTGCATCGTGCCGCTAAGCCCCAGATTTGCTGGCCGGCGCCGGGGCGACGAACTGTGCGCGCAGTTCCTCGACCAGGGCCGACTGTTCGGTATTCAATCATCCGAGCCTACTAGCTCCGACGCTCGTTGTGAATTCAGCCAGCGGATAGCGTCCCGGGCCGGTGCTTCAGTCCTGCGCAGCACCCTGTGTGGCCAAGTCCAGTTTGAGCTGGTCCGACAGCGCGAGGTAGTCGTCAAACAGGGCGGCAAAAGGTTCTTCGTCGCCCGCGAAATAGCCGATTTGCTGGATCGAAATTGCCCCGTCCTGTTCGACCACCTTGCGCGTGATCCAGGCTGGATGCGCGGGGTGGTCTGCCGTCGTGAACGCGTAGTAGGTGTGGGTAGCCTCGTCGGTAAACAACACCAGCTTTGCGTCGGCAATGTCGTCGCGGGTGCCGCCAAATTCTGCAACGACGCTGTCATAGTAGTCCTGCCATTGGTCAGCAGAAATCTGCGCTTCGGGATACGGTTTCCAGGGTGCAGCCCACAACGAACTGGTCCAAAGCAATGCGAGCAAGGCGCTAATTTTCGTCGGTTTCATACCAGTCTCCGCCGGGCGGGTCGGCGTGTTCCCAGGCGACATCGTTGTCATTGAGATAGTCACAGACCGCGTCGTAGTCTACGTGTGGCTGCACGTTGATGACAAAGTTCATCTTGCCACCGAAACCTTCATAACCGCAGCCCATTGCCGCGAGATGGTCCATGACCTGCTTTGTGTGGTCAGATTCATCCATCGGCTCGTCAAACCCGGCCCGAATGGTGTGGTGCCCGGACTTTTCAACAACCCGCACAACGTACGGGCGCGGATCGTCGTCGTACTTGACACGTGCTTCGACGACATCGTCGAAGGAAATTCCGTATGCGAAAAACGGAAAGTTCTTGAGCTGGTAGCGGTCGCCCTCGATGTGGTCGGCCCACGGGCATTCCACGTCGAGTTCGTCGCTGTCGTCATGCGACTGCTCGATGACAATCTTGGTCGATTCTGCTTCACCCGTCATTTGGCTCGACCGCGTTCTCGGTACGCTCACCGGGCGTGATAAACAGCATGCGCGTCGGTTCGGCTACACGTGCCGTGTGCCAGGTGTTGCGCGGTACGACGACATAGGTGCCGGGCTCGTTCAGCTTGACCGGAACGTCCCTGGGTCCGTCTCTGAGCAGGAACGTTGCGGCGCCTGACAGCAGAAGGACCAGTTCATCGCCGGCCGGGTGTATTTCCCAGGTTGGCCAGTCCTCGGCAAATTCGTGTGTTGATATCAGTACATGCCCTTTGAAACCTTCGTAGTCTGCGTCCAGGTTCGCGTACAGCGAAGGCGAGACTTTCTCGAGGTGAATGTTGAGGTCGGTATCGAGGACCGCAAAAGTGTCCGAGAGGTTTTGTAGCGGTGGATTCATTTCAGTGCTGACCCCTGTCAATTTTCCGGATTCGTGCCTTCACCGAGGGCGCTTCGTTCCGCAATGCGTAATCCAACAAACGCCGCGCTTCCGCGCCGTATTGCGGGAAAGCATCGGCCAACTGGTTGAAGCCGCCATACGCCCACGCTCGCACGAACTTGTTTTCATGTTCCAGGCTGGCCCTGAGAAAACGCTCAACAGTTTCGCGCACCGACTCGGCAATTGTCATGTAGGGAAAGCATTGCAGGACATGCAAGATGGCTTCCCAATGCTTCAGACCGCCTGCTGCCGCAAAAACCGAGTCCACCTGGACGGGGTCCAGTATTGCACCGTTCTCCAGATGATGCTTGAGAAACCACGATGCAATGATCTCGCTTTGCGGATCGCTAGCCAGTTGATCAACCAGGTTTGCCGCAAATCGAGGTTCTCCGGCAAGCCTGGTATACGCCTGGCTCCTTTGTTCGACCGACAGGTTCTGGCAGGTCTTGATATCCGGTGGTGTCATGACGGTTTTGGCCGCACCCAGACCCAGCTTGCTACGACCAGCAGCCCGAAGATCGTATAGCAGACGGCGAACACCCATGCCGGTGCGGTAAAGTACAGGATCGAGTCGAGCCAGTGCGAGATGAAAGTGCCGCTGTAGACCGTGTCGCCGGCTTTTTCGCGCAGCGCCATCTCCCAGGTCGTCAGCGGACAGACGATGCCGAACCAGGACTGGACAACGACAACAGCGATAGCCAGCATATGCAGCAGGCGAAAACGACGATTATGTACCCATTGCCACGACAACACCTTGCCGACCAGTATCAGGATCAGGCCCAAAATCACAAAGGCGACGAACAGGACGTGTATGAAGAGCAGGGTATCGGCGGCGAGCAGGTAGTAAGTCTTCGACTCCACGGCGTTGACGCTGCCTACTGGTCCTGCATGGCTTTGGCCACCAGCGTTTCGAGCGCAGCGAGTGTGGCGCTGCCACCAGGTTTCCTGACGATATTAGCGGTCGTGTGAAATGCCACGATTCGTGTCTCCTGACTGATTCGTACCGGGCCAAGTATAATGCGCAGGGCTAAGCGTGTTGATCCGCGTCCTCACAGGATTTCTGCACAATGAAAAACGGCACCAGCATCAGCAGTGCCAGGACGATTTTCACCGAAAAGTCACCAATAGCCAGCGTTACCCAGGGCACTTCCGTGCCGTAAAAGGCAATCGTGAAAAACAGCGCCGTGTCGACGGCCGAGCCGATGAAGCTGGATATCAGCGGTGCTTTCCACCAGCTACCGTGGCGCAATCGATCAAACACCTGCACATCGAGTAGCTGCGCGAGCAGGAATGCGGTGCCGGAAGCAATGGCTATCCTGGGCGTCGCGAGGAAAATTGAAAGAATGACCGCGATAAAGAAGCCCACATACAGGACCCTGCGCGCGACGGACACACCGTAGAACCGATTGGAGAGATCGGTGATCAGGAAAGAAACGGGGTAGGTGGCCGCACCCCAGGTCAGCCACTGGTTGATCGGAAACTGTACCAATACGTTGGCGCTGACGACGACGGCCACCATCGCAGCCGTGAGCTTCACGGGAAGGAATATTTTCGAGGCTGCCACGGCAAACGCCTACATCGGTCTTGCAGAGAGTTTGTACACCAGGAGCGGCAAGACAGTAATCCAAAGCAGGAACAAAGACCACACACGGCCTTTCAGGATGTTGTAGTCGGCCAGCAGGTGATCCCAGCTGTGTCCGGCAATGTAGTGCCCGAACCCGAATTCAAATGCGATGGTCATCACCAGCCACAATAGACCGATCGACCACGCCTGGGTCGTTGACTCGATGGGCCAGTACCTGCACACCGCCCAGACAATTGCGCCGGTTGCCAATATCCCGGTGACAGTTGAGACCTGGTGGGCCGCTAGGTCCGACATGGATTTTCCGTAGGTGGTTTGACGAAGGATGCCATTGGCGATGGCGACGCCTGCGAGGAGGAACCAGACAAGAAGATACTTTGCGACCATTTTCGATCTATTAGGCCTGCGGTATTCGCAGAATAACGAACAATAGCTGGCAGCACATCAGTGACGCGAGCTTACGGCGCGCAGGTTGCGCCTGCAAGAACCCGCCGGGCGTTGCCGGTGTAGTGCATTGTCAGGTGGCTGCTTCGCGCACCTTTCCGATTGCCAGAATAAACTCTTTGAGGCGCTTCTCGAAATGCCGATTGAGTCGAAGTAATGCCGATTGTCCAGCCGGCTCACCGTTTACAGGCATACACTCATCTGCTCCGATCGCCCAGACCGCCTCACCTTTCTTTCGTTCGCCGTCATGCATCCGGTCGACCAGAAACGTCAGGTACAGGCGAAAACTTGTCGGATGCCAAAGAGAACGGATGGACCAGATCTCATCTGCCCACCAATCCAGGTCCTGAGTCTCACATGTTTCGACGCACCATCCAGCCGAATAGAGCGATTCTGCCAGCAAGAGTTTGTTGTGATCCGAGGTGATCTTGAGCGCTACCTGACGTCAAATCTTTGAAGCGACCAGTATCTGGCGCAGAAGTTGTCGTTGCAAGTCTCGTGGCAGATTCCGAAAAGCATCAATAGGGCGCATTGTCAGGTGACATTTCCTCGAAACATTCGAAAAGAGATTCGAATCGTTTCTTGAATGCTTCGGGAGACGGGTCTTGAAAGAGAAAATGAACAGTTTCTTTGTTCGGTTTGACTATCGAAAATTCAATCTTTTCACCCGTGACTATGCGTCGCCTGATCATATTGCTGTCCGCCGTAGAGAAAACAAATTTCGGCCACTGACCGTCGGCGTTTGAAAGCG
>JAUIDP010000111.1 GCA_030429005.1 Gammaproteobacteria bacterium
ACAGGCCAGTTCGCGACCTGGTCGCCTTCGTCATCAAATACCTTGATGCGGTACCGGATCCAGACTGCGAACGCGTCGGTCTTACTTTGGTTCGGCACGGAAAACTCGAACGCTTCGATACTGGGTTCGATCAGTGCATCCATTGCGATCTGTTGCGGGTCGTCGTCGGCACCCAGGATCGTGACTTTGTCGAACATATAACCAAACAGTTGTTCGAACAGCGCGGCGTTGGAGCTGCCAAGGTCGATCGACCATTGTTCGCGGCCGATGATTTCTTCTTCATGCACAAAATGATTGAAATCATCGGGCATGCGCAAGCCGACGGACGCCGGAATCTTGTCGGTCAGTGGAACCGGGATGGTTGGCGGCTCGAGAACAACGTTGGATCCACAGCCTGTCAACCAGCAGGCCACCAGAATGCCTGTGAACCCTATGCACCTCGACCTGTTCAATTTCGCGCGTCCCGCAACTCGTTGTCCCGTAATCCCTATATCAGAGCGCCGGCAGGAAGCAGAGTTCCACAGTACAGCGACGATTTCTCTGAAGCATTGACTGTAGATCGGCCGATCGCGCAGATCAATACGCGGGAACCATCGGTCATCGGTGCCACGCGAGGGGCTCTTCCTGCATCAGGGCGATCTGCTCGCGCAGGGACAAGACATGTTCGTCCCAATAGCGCTGTCCGGCAAACCAGGGAAACGCAGCCTTGAATGCCGGGTCTTCCCAACGCCTGGCGAGCCATGCGGCGTAGTGCATGATGCGCAGACTGCGCAGGGCTTCAATGAGGTGCAACTCGCGTGCATCGAATGCGCGAAATTCCTCGTATCCCTCGAGCAGGGCGGCCAACTGCGGCTCCTGCTCATGCCGGTCGCCGGACAGGAACATCCAGATATCCTGCACCGCCGGTGCTGTGCGCGCATCGTCCAGGTCAACGATGTGTACCTGGTCTGCGGCAACCAGGACATTGCCCGGATGAAAATCTGCGTGGGTACGCAGTTGGCGAGATGTGCCGGCGCGCCGGAAACAGTCTTCGATGCCATCCAGTACCTGCGTCGAGACACCTTCGTAGGCGTCCAGCAGCTCTCCGGGAATGAAGTCGTTGTCGAGCAGGAATTCGCTGGAGGAGATGCCGTAGCTGGCAATATCGAGCGTTGGCCGCGACTGGAACTGCCGCGACTCGCCCACCAGGTGGATACGGGCGATAAAGCGTCCGAGCTGACACTGCAATGTCATGTCGTCGAGGTCGGGCGCCCGGCCACCGCGATTCGGATAAACCGCAAAACGGAAACTGCCGGACCTGAGCAGGGTCCGGCCAGCGTAGTCCGTCGGCGGCACGACCGGAATATCGGCCTCTGCGAGTTCGAGCGCGAACCGGTGTTCTTCAAGGATCTGCGCGTCAGACCATCGGCCAGGCCGATAAAACTTTGCAACGACGGGCGCGGCGTCTTCAATGCCGACCTGGTAGACACGGTTTTCGTAGCTGTTGAGGGCCAGGAAGCGACCATCGCAGCGGTGCCCGAAGTCTTCGAGGGCGGCGATGATGTCTTCGGGAGCCAGGTTGGCGTAAGCCAGCGTGGATATTTCATCCGCATCGGTCATGGGGCGCATCTTGCGGGCTGCCGGAAGCCGAGGCAAGATTTCGCAAACGGCTGACCTGCACTGAAGGAGCGTATGCCGCGTGAATTTGAAGATCATGACACTGCTGCTGACCTGCACAACTGTGCTGGCGTCCTGTGGCAGAGACGAGGCACCGTTCGACGCTGCTACCTACGAGGCTGATATTGCCGACTGGCGCGCCGAGCGGCTCGCAAGACTGCGCGGGCCGTCCGGCTACCTGAACCTGGCCGGCCTGTACTGGCTTGATACCGGGGCCACGACAATCGGGTCCGGGGCCGACAACGATATCGTGTTTCCTGGCTCGGCCGCGCCGCGCATCGGGGTGTTGCAGGTTACCGCGGACGGCGTCAGCCTGACCGTGAATTCCGGCGTGGACGTAACGGTTGGCGGTACCCCGGTGACCTCCGTCCTAATCGCCGACGATACCAGCGGTGCGCCGGTAACGGTGTCGCATGGCTCGCTGGCATGGACGATCATCAAACGGGATGGTCGCTTCGCATTGCGCTTGAGGGACTACGAACATCCGGCGATCGCGGCCTTTGGGCCGATCGACTATTTTCCAATCGATCCGGCGTTGCGTGTGCCGGCCACGCTGAGGCGTTTTGCGGAGCCGAAGGTGCTGCAGGTCGATACGGTCATCGAAGGACTCGGCTGGCAGCCGGAATCGCCGGGCGTGGTCGAGTTCGAGATTGACGGCGTGTCTATGGAACTTGAAGCCTATGCGTCCGGCGATGAACTGTTTTTTGTCTTTGGCGATCGCAGCAGCGGGAAGGAGACCTACCCGGCGGGTCGATTCCTGTACGCAAAACTGCCGGCTGACGGCGAGTCGACGATCCTGGATTTCAATCGCGCTTACAATCCGCCGTGCGCGTTCAACGATTTCGCAACCTGCCCGGTTGCCTCACCGCAAAACCGATTGCCGGTCGTCATCGCGGCTGGCGAAAAATACGACCCATCCGTGCACGCTACCCCCGACAGTACACACTAGCGCTTTACAGGTCTTTGACCAGCATGGCGACTTTTTTCTTTCCGTCATCATGGTCCAGCGTGCCAACTTCGTAGAAGTCCAGTCGTCGATGAAATTTCATTGACGACTCGTTTGGCGGAATGACGTTGACTTCGCAAGTCATACGCCCCACCGAGGCGGGCATGGCGTCCGCGAAAGCGGCATACAGGGCGGAAGCGACGCCATGCCGGCGGGCCGAGGGTGCGACGGCGACACGGTCGACATAAGCGAAATCCCCATAGCGTTCGCAAAACCAGCGGTAATTTGGACTCTGGTATTCGCTTCCGGGACGCAGTCCGATCAAAAAACCTGCCAGTTCGTCGTCAATCCAGGCGACCCCAAAAAAGTCTGCGTGCTCCGCAAACCAGCGCATCCGTTCAATATCAACCTGCCCGACGTGCGGAACCTCGCGCTCGTTCAGCGCCAGCACCGCCGGCAATTCGGCATGCCTGGCTCTGGTGATCGTCACTGACATCCCTGGACCTTAATGGCCTGAAGCAGGGCGCGCAATCGGAATGACGTCACAAATCCACGGATTGGGCCCGGCGAACTAGTGCATCCCGAACCTCATCGGGTATAATCAAGGTACGACGGCACTCGACGCAGATCGACAAATTACTTCAGACCGTTCTCCAGGCTACCTTTCTCACTCAAGTTACGGTTGCGCCCGTTTGCGGCGTACCGTGACCCTGTCGGGTGTATTAACGTATTCATGCAGATCAGATTTTTAAGGATGGCAGTCAAATGTTGAATTCGAGCAACAGCAAGTTAGTTCTCCTGGTTCTCGTCAGCTGCACGGTCTTTTTCGGTTGTTCGAAAAAAGATGACGAGATGGCAAAGGCCGACCTGTCGGCGGCGAGCGATATTTTGCAGTATGTGCCGGCCGACTCACCGTATGTTTTTGCAAGCCTTGCACCGTTGCCCGACGACGTCATGGACAAGCTGGAGCCGAGCATCGACCGAATCCTGTCGAGTTATGAAACATTGCTGCAGGAGCTGGTCGTAGCCGCCCGGGAAAAGGCGGAAGAGGAAGGTGAAGACGCCGAGCAATTGACCAAGGCGGCGGCAGTAGTCGGTGAGCTCTCGTCGCTAATGTCCGTCGACGGCTTGCGCGGTGCGGGATTCGAACGCGACTCGCTGGCAGCGTTGTACGGTAATGGCCTGCTGCCCGTGCTCCGAATGGAAGTTTCTGACGGCAAGTTGTTCGAAGCGGAGCTGGCCAGGCTGGAAGAGGCAGCCGGCGAGAAGATGGATGTCGCGCGCATTGCCGGAAACCCGGTGCGATATGTCGACGCTGACCAACTGAAGGTTGTTATTGCCGTGCTGGATACCCAGGTTGCCGTCGCCATGGCGCCGCTGGAATTCGGCGACGAGCAGCTGGCCGGATTGCTCGGTTTTACTGAGCCGGCCAGGTCCATTGCCGACTCTGGCAAGCTGCAGGCGATTGCCGACAAGTATGCGTTCAACAAGTACATGCTTGGCTACTTCGACGTGGAGGCATTCGCCCGGACGATAACCGGTGATGCCCAGGGACTCGACGCCGACCTGTTCGAGTTGCTGGGTGACAGCAACGAATTGAGCGATGTGTGCCGCGCGGAGATTCGGGCTATGGCCGGCATCGCGCCGCGCATCGTGATGGGCTATACCGAGATTTCGACGGAACAGTTTGACTCACAGGCCGTCTTCGAGCTGCGTAGCGACATAGCTTCAGGTCTCCGCAATGTGCCCGCGGCGGTGCCGGGACTCGGCGGTGATATGGGCGGCTTGCTGTCATTCGGCATGAGCCTCGATGTCATGGCGTTGCGCGAATTCATCGAAGCACAACTCGATGTACTGGAGAAGGACCCGTACGAGTGCGAGGAGTTTGCGGGTATACAGCAAGGTGTTGCCCAGGCACGCGCCAATCTTGCGCAGCCGGTCATGCCGATGATTTACGATTTTCGCGGTTTCGCCGCCGTAATCGAGAATGTAGAAGGGCTGAACATGGCGGCGCAGACGCCGCCAACCTCGGTGGACGGCCGCTTTTTGCTGGCGATGAATAATGCACCCGCATTCCTGTCATTCGGCGCGATGATGAGCCCCGAACTGGCGGCGCTGAACCTGCAGCCGGACAGCAAACCGGTGCTTGTCGATGTACCGCAGGCGCAGATGCTGGGTGGCGCCGTATACGCCGCATTGTCCGAGGATGCCCTGGCATTGTCGGTCGGCGATGATATCGAGGCGCAACTGGGTCCAATGCTGGCGGCGGAAGCCAGTGAAGAGGGCGTCTTCTTCAATTTCAGCATGGACGCAGAACGTTATTACACGTTCACCGGCGAAGCGATAGCACAAGCTGGCAAAGACGACGAAAACCCGATGTCGCCAGTTTTCAACGCAGCGATGCAGGATGTCATGCTGGCATTCGCCGACGTGTACGACCGCATGTCCATCGACATGCGCTTCACCGAAGACGGCCTGGTTATGGATAGCTCCGTCAAGCTGGCCAAATGAAGCAAGCTGTCTACCTGACGCTACTGGCGGGGCTGTTCGTGCTGTTCAATTCGGTCTGCGCCGAGGAATCTACATCGATTCATGTCGATATCGATTCCATTGAAGGTCCTGCCGACGTGACGCCGGTCGACGGCATCAGGTCGGCGGGACAGCCGGATGAGCAGGCACTGGCAGTATTTGTGGACGCCGGCTACGTTGCGGTAATCGACTTTCGCGGCGACGGAGAAGATCGAGGCATGGACGAGGCGGCCGTGGCCAAGCGGCTGGGGCTCACATACATCGCTCTGCCGATCGCATCACCGGTGGCGGTCAATTTTGAGAACGCACAAAAGCTGGAACAGATTCTCGACGACCTGGATGGCCCCGCGCTGTTGCATTGTGGCAGCGGCAACCGGGTCGGCGCATTGCTGGCGCTGATGAAAAGCGGACAGGGGATGAGTGACCAGGCAGCAATGGAGTACGGGGCTTCTGCCGGACTGACCGGACTGGCGCCGGTCGTAAAAACACGCCTTTCCGAGAAAGACTGAACAAAAAGGGCTCTGACCCCTTTCGCTGTTGTTTGGTGGAGGTGGTGACAATCACATCGCCTTATTAATCAATTGGTTGCGGTGCTAAACGCCAGAAATGCCCCCATAAATACCCCCAGAACGCATCGACTGGTCCTAACGCCTAATTCGTCTCGATCTTAGCGC